>MHDO01000113.1:0-1286 GCA_001805005.1 Nitrospinae bacterium RIFCSPLOWO2_12_39_16 | reverse complement strand
AAGGCAACGCATACCTCCATCCTTCCCGATGCAATAGCCTCCCATCCTGCCTGAAGACATAGCCCACCTGTAGCACCTCCACCCTCAATCCTCTTTGATGGTTTCGGGCAGAGACCCAGATAGTCCTGAACCATTGCCCCTGCCTTGAGCTGTCTTGTGAAGTGGTCTGAGAAGTATGAACCTACACTCCCATCTATCATTTCAGTAGTAAGGTTCGGGACATCTTTCATGGCATAGTCAAAGGACTCTTTGACCATGAGCCTGAAATCCTTCTCAGGATGTGCCTTTGCAAACTTTGTTATTCCGCCTGAAATGATATAGACCGGACGCATGGCTAAAATATACCCTTATCAAAAGAAAAAGACAAGCCCCTAAAAGAACAGCCCCTAAAAGAACAAAAACCTGATTAGACACAGAGGACACAGAGAAGAAAAAAAGAAACTAATGTTTGCCACTGACTAACACAGACTAAATTATTTTCATTTTTAAAAGTTTTATTAGTCAGTGTAAGTCTGTGGCTAATTCTTTTCCGATTTATTCGGGTTTGAAGTATGAACGGATTCTTTCAACTCCCATAGTGTAATTATCGGAAAAAATTTTATAAAGACTCCAAGTAATAAAAAAAATCCAAATAATAACATCAGTGTAATTGACCATTCTGTAAGTGTTGGCAGATAGTGACCGGTTTGCCAGGGGAGGTAAGGTCTTGCACCTGATGGGACAATAATTGAATATCTCTCAAGCCACATTCCGATATCTATTATTATTGAGACAATAACCATATTTTGTATAGTCCTGAGTTTTATTAATGAAAAAAAGTTTGATAGAACAGCAAAGGGGATTATAAAATTAAGCACAAACATCAGCCAGAAAATAAATGCATACTCTTCAAAAAATTTTGCCTTAAATACAATCATATGTGCAGCCTCACCGCCATAAAATGTTGTCAGGACTTCAACAACGGTAAAATAAAACCAGAAACAGCACAGGGTAAGCAGAAATTTTCCAATCTTCTGAAAGTGTTCTTCTCTTACTATTTCTTCTAATGAGTAAACCCTTCGCAATATCGCCATTACGACTATAACGGTTGCCACTCCTGAGTATATCGCACCTAATACAAAGTAAGGACCAATTACTGCTGTATGCCAGCCGGGCTTCAGCGTCATACCAAATACAAAGGATACATTGGTATGCACTGATATCACCAGGGCGAAAAGAAATATACTCATCCCTGTAAGAATCTTATTCAGTGTCTTCCAATCCTTTGGAGTCCCCTGCCATCCTAA
>MHDO01000112.1:13160-13262 GCA_001805005.1 Nitrospinae bacterium RIFCSPLOWO2_12_39_16 | reverse complement strand
AGAGCTTCAGATGGACAAGAAGATGCTCAAAGAGGAAGTTGATGCAGAGGATATAGCTGAGGTAGTTGCCAAATGGACAGGCATCCCAGTTGCAAAGATGAT
>MHDO01000112.1:0-12919 GCA_001805005.1 Nitrospinae bacterium RIFCSPLOWO2_12_39_16 | reverse complement strand
GATATGTCCGAGTATATGGAGAAGCATACAGTATCCCGTCTTATCGGCGCACCGCCGGGATATGTAGGCTATGAAGAAGGGGGGCAGTTGACAGAGGCAGTTAGGAGGAGACCCTATTCTGTCATACTCTTTGATGAGATAGAAAAAGCGCATCAGGATGTTTTTAACATACTCCTCCAGATACTTGATGACGGAAGGCTTACAGATGGGCATGGAAGGACTGTGGACTTTAAAAATACTGTTGTCATAATGACATCAAATATAGCAAGTCATCTTGTTCAAGAGATGGGTGAGAGGAGACTAACGATAGAAAAAATAGAAGGACTTGACCCCGACACTGAGGAGTATGTTGATAAACTGAGAGAGGACAGGGGATATCAGGAGATGCAGCAGAGGGTTATGGATGAACTCAGAAGACAGTTCCGACCAGAGTTCTTGAATAGAATAGATGATATAATAATTTTTCATAATCTAAACATTGGACAAATAAAAAAGATTATTGATATACAATTATTAAGATTTAAAAAGAGACTGGGGGAGAGGAATATTGATATTGAACTTACAGATAAAGGGAAGGAGCTTCTGTCAAAACTTGGTTATGACCCTGTTTATGGTGCAAGGCCATTAAAGAGGGCTATACAGAAAAATATCCAGGACCCCCTCGCACTTAAAATACTTCAGGGTGAATTTAAAGAGGGTGATAGGATTATAGTTGATGCTGGTGTGGAGAGAGGGGAGATGGTTTTTGAGAAAAAGTAGTATCGTGATTTTTGTTATTGCTTAAATAAAACTCTTGGGTTTTGTGATAGAATAGCCACACGTAAGGGGGTGAAAGTATGGCTGGCATAAAGGAAAGAATAATTGAAGAAGTTGATAAACTACCCGAAGACAAGATTGCAGAGGTTTATGATTTTATTCATCTTTTCAGAGTTGGCATTGAAAGTCAGAAAAAATCTTCTAAAGACAGACGTCAGGCAGCATTAAAGTTTTTTGGAATATGGAGAAACCTGTCAAATAAAGAAAAGGAAGTGCTTGATGATATCCAGTCAAGGCGTCAAAGGACTTTCAGAAAAAGAATTTTGTGAGAATATATCTCTTAGATACAAATATTATATCTTTTTATCTCAAAGGTGACACAAGTCTTAAAGAAAAAGTTTTAAGCAATATTGATTCAATTGCCGGCATTGCCAAATCAAATAATCTTGTCATGGTTACAGATAACGCTCAACATTTTGAGCGGATTGAAAACCTAAAGGTAGAAAATTGGAAGGGTTGGGGGAAGATATTTTTTAAATGTGAATTGAATTATCGAGCCATTTTATAAAATCCTGATATTGAGAGGTTGAAGGGGAAGGTTTGGGTTGAGGAGATGAATATTGAATACGATAAAACTGAAAATCTAATATTGGAAGAGGCAACCTAAAAACATTGAGTGTAAAATGAATAAAATTGCAATAACGATATTTTTTCTATTAATTACAGATATTTCCACCGTATCTTTTGCCTCTGAAAAGTCTGCCCCTGATAAAGGCATTCAGGGACAAGTCTGGATTGAGGCAGAAGGCGAGGCATATCTCGGCGAGATTGAAACTCAAAAAGAGGTAAAAGAGCGGGCAAAGAGGGATGCTCAAAATAAGGCAGTTGAGCAGGCAGTTGGGGCATTTGTAAAGGCGCATACACTTGTATCAAATTATCAGATTGCAGAGGATTTAATATACACAGCAGTAAGGGGAAAGATAGATAAGATAGAGATTATTAAGGAAGGGTGGGATGAAAAAGACAGAAATCTTTATAAGGTTAAACTTAAGGCACTTATTGAGCCTGTTTATCCGGAAAAAGGTCAGGGGCTTTCTGTAAAATTATCCCTTTCAAAAGCAGATTTAAAAGAAGGTGATGAGGTTAAAATTTTTTATCAGGCAAATGGTGATTGTTATGTTTATATTTTTTCTGTTGCTGCTGATGGCTCGGTAACCCTCCTCTTGCCAAACTCAATAGATTCAGATAACAGTGTTAAAGGCGGGAAGGCATATCAGTTTCCTGCCGATGGAAGTAAGATAAAATTACAGGCAAATTTCCTTCCAAATTATGACAAACCTATAGCGGAGGAGAGGATTAAAATAATAGCAACGAAAAATAAAGAAGATATAATCTCATTAGGATTTCAGGAAGGGCTTTTTAAAATATATGATGCAAAATCAACAAGCATGATAAGTGATTTGGTAAAGAGGCTTAATCAGATGGAGCCGACAGAGTGGACGGAGGCAACAGCAGTGTATGTGATGAAGAGGTAAAATGGGGTTTATACATGAACCAATATATTGACCAGTTCAAGAAATATCTTAAGGTGGAGAAGAATGTATCAGTACATACCCTAAGAAATTATTCTGTAGATATAGAGCAGTTTCAAAGATTTTTAAAGGATACAAATTTATGTCCTGCCGAAGATGAAACTGCTATTGATATAAAAAAGATAGATAATGTGGTTATAAGGACATTCTTAGGCAGTCTTCATAAAAAAGAGAATTGTAACAGTTCAATAGCAAGGAAGTTGTCAACATTGAGGACATTTTTTAAATACCTCTGCCGTGAAGGTTATATCAAAAAAAATCCTGCAAGAGTGGTGGCTACACCAAAACAGGCAAAGAAACTCCCGTCATTTCTGCCAATAGATGAAGCATTTAGGTTAATGGATACGCCTGATACAAAAACATTATCAGGTTTGCGTGATAAGGCAATACTTGAGACACTTTACGGTGCTGGTATAAGAATAAGTGAGCTTGTTTCTTTGAATATAACAGATGTGGATTTAGAGAAGGGATATGTAAGGGTGCTGGGGAAGGGAAGGAAGGAGAGGATAGTTCCTTTTGGGAATAAGGCATGTGAATCAATTAGGGTATACTTAAATAAAATTCATAATTCAAAATTCATAATTCAAAATTCATATAATGGGGCACTTTTCTTAAACATGCAAGGGAAAAGGTTGACAGCGAGGAGCGGATGGAATATTGTAGATAAGTATGCAAGGAGGGGTGCTATTAAAAGGCATATAAGCCCACATTCTTTGAGGCATACATTTGCAACTCATCTTTTAGAAGGGGGTGCTGATTTAAGGGTAATTCAGGAACTTCTTGGTCATTCAAACCTGTCAACTACACAAAAATATACCCATGTAAATCTTGACCAGTTGATGAAGGTATATGACAAGGCACATCCAAAGGCATAACACAATGGAATTATTTCACGCTACTACAATACTTCTTATAAGGCATAACGGCAAGGTGGTCGTTGCTGGTGATGGGCAGGTGACCTTTGGCAACACTGTCATAAAGCACAAGGCAAAGAAAGTGAGGAGGCTTTATAACGATAAGGTAATTGCCGGTTTCGCAGGTGCTGCGGCAGATGCATTTACACTCTTTACAAAGTTTGAGGAAAAACTGCAGAAATTCAATGGAAATATAACAAGGGCGGCGGTTGAGCTTGCAAAGGACTGGAGGACTGACAGGGTGTTGAGGAGGCTTGAGGCACTATTGGCAGTTGCTGATAATGAATCTTCATTTATTATATCAGGGACAGGTGATGTTATTGAGCCTGATGATGGAGTTGTCGGCATTGGCTCAGGAGGCGCCTATGCACAGGCTGCAGCCAAGGCATTATCTATGCATTCAAATTTAGATGCAAAGAGGATTGCGGAGGAGGCAATGAAGATAGCCGCATCTTTATGTATCTATACAAATGATAATATAGTTATTGAGGAACTTTAATGGAAGTATTGGCTAAAAAAATAGAAGAAAAGCCTGTTGAAAAGGTGCTTGACAAAGAGGCACAACTGACCCCTAAGAGAATAGTTGGAGAGCTGGATAAATATATCATTGGGCAGAAGAATGCAAAGAGGTCTGTTGCCATTGCATTAAGGAACCGATGGAGGAGACAACAGCTCTCGCCTGAACTGAGGGAAGAGGTTGCACCAAAGAATATAATAATGATAGGGCCTACAGGTGTTGGAAAGACAGAGATAGCAAGAAGACTTGCGAGGCTTACCAGCTCACCATTTATCAAGGTAGAGGCATCTAAATATACAGAGGTAGGCTATGTGGGAAGGGATGTGGAATCAATGGTCAGAGACCTGACAGAGGTCTCCAAGAATATGGTTAGAGAGGAGAGGACATCGGAAGTCAGCGAAATGGCAAAGGTAAATGCAGAGGAGAGGCTTCTTGACCTCCTTTTGCCGCCGCCGCCCTCAGTTAAAAGAGGGGCAGATGAAAAAGTGGAGATGGATGAATTGGGGCAGAAACAATATCAGGAGACTAGAGAAAAGTTTAGAAAATATTTGAGGGAAGGAAAACTTGATGAAAGGTCTGTTGAATTGGAGGTAGAACAGAGGATATTGCCAATGATAGAGGTGGTTTCAAATACAGGTATTGAAGACCTTGATATAAATATAAAAGATATGCTTGGGAGTATGATGCCTCAGAAGAAAAAGAGGAGAAAGGTAAAAGTATCGGAGGCGCTTACAATACTGACTCAGGAGGAGGCACAAAAACTCATAGATATGGATAAGGTTATAAAAGATGCTATCAACAGGGTAGAACAGTCAGGAATAATCTTCATTGATGAGATAGATAAAGTTGCCGGCAGAGAATCAGGTCACGGTCCTGATGTATCAAGGGAGGGTGTCCAGAGGGATTTGCTTCCTATAGTGGAGGGTTCTACAGTAAGTACAAAATATGGTGCAGTGAGGACTGACCATATTCTGTTTATTGCGGCAGGTGCATTCCATGTATCAAAACCATCTGATTTGATTCCAGAGCTTCAGGGTCGTTTTCCTATAAGGGTTGAGCTGGATTCACTTGGCAAGGAAGATTTTATAAGAATTCTTACTGAACCGCAGAATGCTCTTATTAAGCAGTATGTGGAGCTTTTAAAAACAGAGGGCGTGGAGATAAAATTTGTTGAAGATGCGATTGCAGAAATATCATCAATAGCGGCGCTGGTAAATAATAGGATGGAGAACATAGGTGCAAGGAGGCTCCATACAATAATGGAGAGGCTTCTTGATGATATATCCTTCAGCGCCCCTGACCAGAAGGAGAAAAAATTTACAATAGATGCCAAATATGTAAGAGAAAGGCTTCAGGATGTAATTAAGGATGAGGATTTGAGCAGGTATATTCTCTAAAATAAAAATTTGGTCAGCCACAGACTAACAAAGATTTTATCTCTAAAAAAGAATGGAGGAAAAATGAAGACTTTTGATTATACCGCAGTAGTTTGGAAAGAAAAAGAAGGTTATGTTTCAAAATGTCCTGAACTCGGCGTTGCAAGCTGTGGAGATTCTATTTCCGATGCAATGGGAAGTTTGAAGGAAGCTGTATCCCTTTATCTTGAAAATGCAGAAGCCCTTGGGTTATTAAAAGATGTAGAGGAAAGTCTTACGACTTCTGAAAAATTTACTTCACACATGGAGGTTGTGATGTAATGCCAAAGCTTCCTACTATATCATCAAAGGAAGTCATCAGAATATTACGAAAAATTGGTTTTGAATATGCACCTAAGAGGGGCAAAGGAAGCCATCTTGCTTTTGTAAAGAAAGATGGAGATAAGACTCGTCTTGTTATAGTTCCTAAGAGAATGGATATTCCAAAAGGGACATTGCTTGCCATTTTGGATCAAGCAGGGCTAACAAAGGACGAATTTATAGATTTACTATAAGGAATATAGGTAAAGGTGAACAAAGAAAAATCTAATAGAGAGATGGATAAGTTAATCAAAAAGGCGGATGTGCTTCTTGAGGCACTCCCTTATATAAGGAACCTTTATAAAAAGACCATTGTAATAAAATACGGGGGGAGTGCAATGGTGGCAGAGGAATTAAAGAAGGGCTTTGCCCTTGATGTCATACTCCTCAAATACATAGGTATAAATCCTGTAATAGTTCATGGCGGCGGACCCCAGATTGGGAAGACCCTTGAGAAGATGGGAAAGAAGTCCCACTTTGTAGAGGGCTTGAGGGTTACTGATGAAGAGACAATTGATGTTGTGGAGATGGTTCTTGTTGGCAAGGTGAATAAGGAGATTGTTTCTCTTATCAACAGACATGGCGGAAAGGCAGTGGGTTTGAGTGGCAAAGATGGTGGGTTGATAAAGGCTAAAAAGTATAAGGTTATAAAGTCATCACCCGAGACAGACAGGCCTGAGATAATAGATATTGGCATGGTTGGAGAGGTGGAATCAATAAATGCAGATGTTCTTAATACCCTTGATGAAGGTGGATTCATTCCTGTTATAGCACCTGTTGGTGCAGGTGAAAATGGAGAGACATATAATATAAATGCAGATTTTGTTGCGGGCGAGATAGCAGGAAGCCTCAAGGCGGAGAAACTTGTATTACTGACAGATGAAGAGGGGGTAAAGGGGAAGGATGGCTCTCTCTTATCCACTCTTAATAAAAAAGAGATTGATTATCTGATAAAAAAAAGTGTTATCAGGGGCGGAATGCTTCCGAAGGTTAAATGCTGTCTTGATGCGCTGGAGTCAGGGGTTAAAAAGACCCATATAATAGATGGGAGGGTAAAGCACGCCATATTGCTTGAAATATTCACTGACGAAGGTGTTGGGACACAGATAGTGGAGAATTAAATTGGCATGATTAAAATCTGTGTTTACCTGTGGTTTCACGTATTTTTTGGGTTAAATTTATTAATAGGTAATGTCAGGGAGGTGTGATGGAAGAAGGGCAGTTGCTTCAGCAGGACGATGAAATTAATCTCTTGGACTACTGGCGGGTTATATGGAAGCGGAAAGTTCTTATAATCTTACTTGTATTTGTAACGGCTTTAATAACAGCGGTACATTCCTTATCCTTAATAAATATATATCAGGCAAGTGTAATTATTACACCAATAAGCAGTAAAGATAGCGGCGGCGGAGGTGGTTTATCTGCCCTGGCACAGCAGTTTGGGGGACTGCCTGGAATATCATTACCCGGTTTATCATCTGCATCAGAGATTGTCAACCTCTTGAAATCCAATATACTCAGGGAGAAGGTGATTGATGAATTCAATCTCCTCCCTGTTTTGTTTCATGAGAAATGGGATGAGGAGAAAAAGGATTGGAAAAAGTGGGCGAAAAAAGGTTTTAGTCTGAACCCATACATGTTGATTCGAAAATTGGTGGGAATGGTTAAGCCCGCAACCCGGAATCCGAAATCCAAAGTCCAAAATGACGGCATTCCAACTGCATGGGACGGCATTCGGATGTTTAATAGCATTGTCAAGGTGAATCATAACGCAAAGGATAATACAATAAGCATATCTGTAGAATTTTATGACCCTGAGACGGCTGCAAAGATGGTTGAATATTTTCTTACCGCATTAACAGACCATATGAGCAGTGAGGCTAAGAGAGTTGCCATGACAAATAGAAAATATCTTGAAGAACAACTGGAAAAAACATCAGACCCCCTTATAAAGCAGAAGATATACAATTTGATAGCAACGCAGATAGAGACGTCCATGATGTCAGAGGTTAAGGAAAATTTTGCCTTTAAGGTCATTGACCCGCCGAAGGCTCCTGATAAAAGGATAAAGCCGAAGAGGTCACAGATGGTGATGATTAGTTTTGTGACCTCACTGTTTGCAGGGATATTCATTGCATTTTTTATAGAGTATATTGCAAAAATGAAAGAAAAGGGAGGGATAGATGTTTAATCGGTTAATTAATAGCTTTACAATAAAGCCTCGCATTTTATTTTGCTGCCTACTGCTTACTGGCTACTGGCTACTGTCTACTGGAAGTCTATATGCACAGGAAGGGGGACAAATAAAACAGCCGGTCTCTCCAACCTCTAATGTTTTATTCCAGGGGCGCTCTATAGATGAGATATGCAGAGAGAAAAACCTTTCCTTTGTGCAATGTCAGACATTAAAGTCAGAACTCTCAAAAAGCGGTGGACAGCCCACCCCCGAGGCAATTGAGGCATTGAAAAAGTCTCCTGAGTTTAAAGATTTAAAACCTGAAGAGATTGCAAAGGGGAAAGAGTTGTTAGAAAAAAAAGAGGTTAAAGAACCGGCAAAGCCGGAAGTGCCGGCAGGGGAAGACACCCTTTTTGATAGATATATTTCCGGCATATCGCCTATTGAAGTTAGAATAGAACTAAAATCCTCAGAGGGCATTCCCGTTGAGCCAGATTATATAATCAAAACTGGCGATAAAATTAATATCTTACTTTTGGGCAAGGCTAATGCCCAATACAGTCTTACAGTAGGTAGCGATGGAACAATACTTTTTCCTAATGTTGGACCATTATATGTTGAGGGCATGACCTTTGAGGAGGTGAAGAAACTTTTAACAAAGCAGACAGAAAATATCGTAGGTATAACGCAGTTACGACCATTTGGTTATAACCTTTTTACAGAAACAACATTAGCTCCTCAACAGAATCTACCCATTGCTTCGGATTATATAATAGGACCTAGTGATGAAATTAATATTTTTCTTTGGGGAAGAATTAATGCACAGTATAACCTTATAGTAAGTCGTGATGGAACAATCCAAGTCCCCAATATGGGTGTATTATCAGTTGCAGGTATGACCTTTGAGGAAGTGAAAAAGTTTTTAGCGAAACAGGCAAAGAACATTGTAGGTGCTGAGATAAATGTGACGATGGGGATGCTTAGGAGCATTCAGGTCTTTGTCCTTGGCGAGGTTAAGAAGCCTGGGGCTTACACTGTCAGCGCCATGTCCACTCTTACAAATGCACTGATGGCATCTGGTGGGCCGACACAGATAGGAACCCTCCGCAAGGTTGAATTAAAGAGGAATAATAATAAGACCATTGCAATAATGGATTTCTATGACCTCCTCTTAAAAGGGGACAAGTCAAAGGATATGAGGCTTCAGAATGGGGATGTGGTATTCGTCCCGACTGCTGGTCCCCTTGTCGGTGTTGCAGGCAATGTGAAGAGACCTGCTATCTATGAGCTCAAAGGAGAGACAGACCTTGCGGGTATCCTTGAGCTTGCCGGCGGGATAATCCCTACCGCCTATACCCAGCAGATACAGGTGGAAAGGGTTGAAAAGAATCAAAGACGCATTGTTGTTGACCTTAATACAATAGAAAGAGATATAGCAAAAACATTTAAACTTCAGGATGCTGATTTGGTAAAGGTCTTTTCCATAGTGGACAAGGATACGAATGTTGTTTATCTGCATGGAAATGTAAAAAGACCGGGCAAATATGAACTCAAGAAGGGGATGAGATTAAAAAACCTGATAAAAGACGAGAGCGAGCTTTTGCAGGAGACCTATTTTGAATACGGACTTATAAAGAGATTAGTTCCTCCATCTTTTGAGGTAAAGCTCATACCATTCAGTTTAGGCAGCCTCCTGTTTAAGAGTTCTCAGGAGGACAATATAGAACTCACTCCACGGGACTCTATATATATATTCTCAAAATGGCTCTTTAAAGATAAGCCATCCGCAAGTATAGAAGGGGAGGTGCGGAAGAAGGGGAGTTTTGAGCTTGGAGATAATTTTTCAGTAAAGGACCTCGTGCTTCTTGCAGGGGATTTGACAAAAGAGGCATATCTGAAAAAGGCTGAAATTGTAAGGGTGAATAAAAAAAGGGAATATCAGACCATCTACTTCAATCTCGTAAAGGCAATGGCAGGGGATAAGAGTGAAAATCTCATCCTTCAGGACGAAGATAAGGTGATTATCCATTCTATGTGGGAAGAGAAATGGAAAGAGATAGTAACTATAGTAGGAGAGGTTAAGAAGATCAGAGAAAAGGATTCTCAACAACAAGACAAGATAGAGGATATAAGGGTAAAAAGACTGCAGACAGATTTAGAGACAGAGCAGGAGAGGCTAAAAAAAGTGGAAGAAGAGAGAAAATCCTTATTAGACAAAGGTATTATTACTCCAGCGGAAGAATTAATAAAGAAGTTAGACGAAAAGATAGAGAGACAGAAACAAAAAATACAAGAGGGTGAAGATACATTGTCTAAAACAGAAAAAGAGATAAAAGAAAGCATGGAATTCCTTCTTACTGATGAAATGACAATCAAGGATTTAATGTTCAAGGCAGGCGGCGGGACAAGGGATACACATCTTGAAGAGGCAGAACTGTATAGAACCGACTGGAAGACAAAAGAGGTAACACTCTTAAAATTCAATCTTGCAAAGGCAATGGAGGGTGATGAGGTAAATAATATCAAACTTCAGGATTTAGACAGGGTAATTATTCACTCAATTTGGGAGAAGATTCCCAGACAATATGTAACCATCTCAGGTGAGGTTAATAAACCAGGTCAATACTCTTATGCTGCCAATATGACAGTAAGGGACTTTGTATTTGCTGCCGGCAGTCTGTTTGAGTCAGCATATCTTGAAGAGGCAGAACTGTCGTCATATATTGTTAAAGAAGGTAAGAGCTCCCTTATAAGTTACAGGAAGGTAAATCTACGGGAGGCAATGGCAGGCGAGCCGTCACAGAACATTCGCCTGAACCCCTATGATGCCCTGTTTATCAAAAGGGTGCCAGAATGGAAAGAAGAGAAATATATCATAATTACAGGCGAGGTGGTCTTCCCTGGAAGATACATTTTTAAAAAGGGGGAAAGGCTTTCATCCATTATTGAGAGGGCTGGCGGCTTTACAGACAAGGCATATCTGAATGGTGCCTTATTTACCAGAGAATCTGTAAGGGTATTACAGCAAAAGAATCTGGATGAGTCTATTGACAGGATGGAACAGATGTTACTCTCTCAAACTGTTGGTGCTGTAGAGACAGCCCTTACCCCTGAGGCATCACAGCAGCAGAAGGCTGCCATAGAGCAGAGGAAAATTCTTCTATCAAAGCTGAGGGCAACAAAGGCTTTAGGGAGGCTTACCATAAAACTTAATACACCTGAGAAACTGAAAGGGTCTTCCCATGATATAGAGATTGAAGATAAGGATACCATTTATATCCCATTACAACCATCTTCTGTGATCGTAATAGGCGCTGTATTTAATCAGAATGCATTTTTATATGATGCGAAAGGTAATGTATCCTCATATATTAAACTTGCAGGTGGCATGACAAGAGAGGCGGATGAGAAATCCATCTTTATACTTAAGTCGGATGGGACTGCTTTAAGCAAGAGACAGGAAGGGTGGGGATTTATGTCAATGAGGCTTGACGCTGGTGATGCCGTAATAGTGCCGCAGGAATATGAAAAAGTTGCATGGCTGAGGGAGATAAGGGATATTACACAGATACTCTATCAGGTTGCTATAACTACAGGGACTTTAAAAGTAATGGGACTTTTTTAGGTTAAAATAAGGGATGCTTATCTCCTAACCTGAAAGAGAAAAAATTCTTGACATTAACGGTTTTTTGATGATATTGTTCACTTCATGAACGATGGCAGCGCTTTTGATAAAATCTCTTTCAGACTCCTTACCGAATTAACAGAAAAACCCACAATTACCCAAAGGGCATTGGCTGACCGACTTGGAATTGCCCTTGGATTAGTAAATGCGTATATAAAGAAGTTATATAAAAAAGGCTACATAAAAATTAAAGCCCTGCCAAAAAACAGAATCAAATATATCCTCACACCAAATGGATTTGCTGCAAAGACAAGACTCACATATAAATACATACACCACTCAATAGGTTATTTTAAGGAAATGAGACAGAAGATTGAAAATACTTATTTGCTTATGGTGGCATCTGGCATCAAAGATATTCTCTTATGGGGTGATGGTGAAATTGCTGAACTATGTTACATCTCAAGCCGTGGACTTCCATTAAAGATTGTAGGCGTTATTGGTGTTAGGAGGATAGAGAATGGATTTTTTGGGCATCATATTTATTCTACAGAATGCTTAAAAGATATTACCTATGATGCCGTATTAGTTACATCAATCATGGATAATACAATTAAAAATGATATAAATCGGACAGGTATTGATTCTAACAGAATTTACTACCTTTGATGAATATGGAGTTTTCTAACGGCGCTCATTGGTATGCTGTCTATGTCAGGTCAAGACATGAGTTTAAGATATTTAACCGATTGACCGAGTCAGGGATAGAGACATTTCTTCCTGTGGTGGAAAGACTCAGCAGATGGAAAGACAGAAAAAAACTTGTGAGTTTTCCTCTTTTTGCAGGCTATCTGTTTGTGCATATAAGTAAAGATTACAATGATATATTATCCGTTCTGAAGACTCATGGTGTCGTGAGATTTCTGGGGATAGTCCCCGGTGAACCAGAACCTGTTCCTGATGAACAAATAGCTTATTTAAAAAAGCTTGTTGAAAGCAAAGAATCCCTTGACCCTTACCCGTATCTAAAAGAAGGGCAGAGTGTAAGAATAAAAAGAGGACCCTTGACTGGAGTAGAAGGTATCCTTGTTGAAAGGGCAGGAAAGCATCTCCTTGTCCTTTCAGTGGATATACTTCGTCAGGGAGTATCCCTGAAGATTGAAGCATCGGAAGTGGAAAGAGTTTAGAATTTAGAGTGTAGAGTTAAGAGTTGAGGAGTTTACAACTCTCACTTTCCTTTTCGGCTGCAGTCCTGCTATAAAAAACAGGATATGTAACTGAGAGGGCGGAGCTGTGTAAAACCCCCATTGACGGGGCATATAGTTATTTAAGGAATGAAATATCTCACGAATATAGAGCAGATGATATTACAGAGATATTTGAGGCTGTTATTAAATATAACGACAAGTTGATAGGACTCATTGAAGAATCGAAGGCTTTTATAACAAGAAAAGGGTTGCTCGCCGGCTTGTGAACTTACCAGCATGTAGGCTTGGAGTTTGCCCGCTATGAAAGAGACAACATTAATTGAGGAAATTAAAAATAAATTGGTCCCTATATTAGAGGAAGAGGGTTTAGAGATTGTCCTTCTGTTTGGCTCTGC
>MHDO01000111.1 GCA_001805005.1 Nitrospinae bacterium RIFCSPLOWO2_12_39_16 | reverse complement strand
ACAAATAATATATGAGAATCCAACCCTGTCTCTCTTAGTGCCTCTATCAGATTCATTGTCCCATAAAAATTTATATCAAGGGTCGTCCTCGGATTTTTTATAGAATTTAAAGGGGAAGATATGGCAGATAGATGGTATATCTGTTGTGGTTTTATATCAGACAGTATCTCCTTGACCTTGGCAGCATCCCTTATATCACATTTAAAAATCTTTAATTTTTCAGAGATTAAATCTTTTGAAGAAAAGGTTGTCCCAAATACCTCATGTCCATCTTTTATAAAGAGTTCAGACAGATAATGACCGACAAAACCTGTTATACCGGTAATAAGAACACGCATACATTAGAAGATAAAGTCCTAAATTCTAATTTCTAAATTCAAAGCAAATCTAAATGACAGAAATTCAAAATTCTATGTTATAGTATTGCTTGTTTTTAATTTCAGATTTTGTTCAGGTATAGGAAATTATAAAAACTACCACGGATTTATCACGGATAAACACGGATAAAATTATTTTTTTAAATCTGTGAAAATCTGTGTAATCTGTGGTTTCATTAGGTTTTTGTTCTTTTGATATTGTTTAGAATTTAGGATTTAGAATTTTTCTTGAGTTTATCCAAATCTGCCTCTACCATCATCTCGATTAATTCCTGAAATGATACCTGAGGTTCCCATCCCAATTCCTTCTTTGCCCTTGATGGGTCACCAACAAGATGGTCTACCTCTGCAGGACGCAAAAGTGCAGGGTCTATCACGACATAATCCTTCCATTTGAGTTCAAGGCGGCCGAATGAAATCTCTACGAGTTCCTGAACTGAATGCTCTTTTCCTGTAGCGATGACATAATCTGACGGCTCTTTCTGCTGAAGCATAAGCCACATTGCCCTTATATAATCCTTTGCATATCCCCAGTCCCTTTTTGCCTCAAGATTGCCGAGCCTGAGTTCCTTTGCCAGTCCAAGTTTTATCTTTGCTGCACCCTCTGTTACTTTTCTTGTAACAAACTCGCGCCCCCTTCGCGGGGACTCGTGGTTGAAAAGTATGCCTGAGCATGCAAATATATTGTAACTCTCCCGATAGTTCACAGTTATCCAGTGTCCATAAACCTTTGCAACACCATATGGGCTTCGGGGATAGAAGGGGGTCTTTTCGGTCTGAGGGACCTGCTGAACCTTTCCAAACATCTCACTGCTGCTCGCCTGATAAAATTTTATTCTTTTATTTATATGCCTTATTGCCTCAAGCATCCGTGTAACGCCCAAGGCAGTGAATTCTCCGGTAAGTATGGGCTGGGTCCATGATGTAGGGACGAAGGACTGTGCAGCAAGATTATATATCTCATCCGGCTCGAATTCCTTTATGGCATCAATTATGGATAACTGGTCAAGGAGATCAGCCTGCTTTAATTCAATTTTATTTTTTATATGGTCTATCCTCTCAAATCTTTCAGTAGATGACCTTCTGACTATACCTGCAACCCTGTAACCTTTCTCCAGCAAAAATTCTGCCAGATAAGAGCCATCCTGTCCTGTGATACCAGTAATTAGTGCCTTTTTCATGTATCCTCCCTTTCCCAAATCCCGTTTTAACGGGATTTTAAATCGCCGATTCATCCTGACATACTGCGTCTTCGGCAATTTTGCTTCTCACCGTATTGGTGATATACGGTTGCGTCACAAAATTGCCTGCCAGCCTTGTCTTTCAGGCGACTTGGCGATTTACCCAAAATCCTAAATCGGATTTTGGGTTCATTTCTTATTCCTTGACTTTGAAGGATTTATTGTATTAGATTATCCATACAAAGACAAGTTAAAATGATTTATGAAGAAAAAGGTAATCTATTATCTCATACCCTTATCACTATTTTTCCTCCAGATACCCTCTTTTAGCGAAGATAGACATGCTGTTGTTTTAAAGGTTGACGGTATAATAAATCCTGTTTCTGCCGAATATATTATCAGCGGTATAAAAGAGGCATCATTCAGCAAGGCAGAGCTATTAATTATACAGCTTGATACACCGGGGGGTCTTGATACATCAATGAGAATGATAATAAAAGAGATGATGGCATCAGGTGTTCCGATAGTCGTCTATGTATCCCCCAGCGGTTCAAGGGCGGCATCTGCAGGTGCATTTATAACTATTGCAGCCCATATAGCTGCTATGTCACCAGGGACAAATATTGGTGCAGCACATCCTGTGAATATGGGTGGAAAGATGGACAGGGAGATGTCAAAGAAAGTTGAGAATGACGCTGCTGCATATATCATCTCCCTTGCAAAGAAAAGGGGTAGGAATGAGGCTTGGGCTGAGAAGGCGGTGAGGAAGAGTGTATCAATTTCCGAAGATGAGGCTAAGAAGGAAAATGTAATTGATATAGTAAGTGAGAATATAGATTTACTCTTAAAAGAGATAAATGGCAGAAAGGTAGAAGTTGAAGGAGGGTCAAAGACTATAAGCACAGATGGAATTAAATTAAAGTATATTGAGATGAGCTTAAGGCAGAGGATCCTTGATACACTTTCGAATCCGAATATTGCATATATGCTTATGCTCCTTGGTTTTTATGGACTCTTTTTTGAACTCTCAAACCCCGGAGCTATATTACCAGGGATAGTTGGTGCTATCTCACTCATACTTGCATTTTATTCACTACAGGCACTCCCTGTAAACTATGCAGGGTTATTACTCATATTACTTAGTATTATCCTATTTATTCTTGAGATAAAGGTAACAAGTTATGGTGCCCTTACACTTGGCGGGATTATATCTTTAGTCCTTGGCTCAATTATGCTGATTGAATCTCCTGCACCATATATGAAAATCTCCCTATATCTGATTCTACCTGCTGCTGCAGGGACTGCAGCCTTTTTCCTGTTTCTGGTAGGTGCAGGGATAAAAGCTCAGAGGAAAAAACCGACAACCGGAAAGGAGGGATTGGTAGGAGAAGCAGGTATTGCGGAATCTGATATAAAAAGAGAGGGGAAGGTATTTGTCCATGGTGAGTTATGGGACGCACATAGTGATGAGGAAATAAAAAGCGGGAGTAAAGTTATAGTAACAGGAGTGGAGGGTTTGAAACTAATAGTAAAGTTAAAAAGTTAAGGAGTTGGGGAGTCAAGGAGTAAATAATAATTTTAAATTCTATAACTCCTGAACTCTTTAACTCTCAACTCCATAACTCTTTTTGGGGAGGTCAAAATGGGTGCATTTCCGATATTTCTAATAGTTATAGCCTTTTTAATATTATCGTCCATAAAGGTCTTAAAGGAATATGAAAGAGGTGTAATTTTCAGGCTCGGTAGATTTTTAAGTACGAAGGGGCCTGGATTGATTATTGTCCTGCCGGGTATTGATAAAATGGTAAAGGTAAGTTTAAGGTTAATTGCATTAGATGTCCCGCCACAAGATATAATAACAAAGGATAATGTCTCGGTGAAAGTAAATGCAGTTGTATATTTCAGGGTCATCAATCCAGAGAAGGCTGTAATTGAGGTTGAAGACTACCTTTACGCAACATCTCAGTTGTCACAGACAACATTAAGGAGCATCCTTGGTGCCGCAGATATGGATGAGCTGCTCTCTGCGAGAGATAAGATAAATGCAAATCTTCAGATAATACTTGATAAACGCACTGACCCGTGGGGTATAAAGGTAACAAATGTGGAGGTAAAGCATGTTGATTTACCACAGGAGATGCAGAGGGCGATGGCAAAACAGGCTGAGGCAGAGAGGGAGAGGAGGGCAAAGATAATAAATGCAGAGGGTGAATATCAGGCGGCACAGAAACTTACAGATGCCGCAGCGATAATAGCTACTCAACCTTCAGCATTACAGCTTAGATACTTACAGACACTCCGTGAGATTGCATCAGAAAATGCCACAACAATCATATTTCCGATTCCAATAGATTTGTTTGAGCCGTTTTTAAGGATGAGGGAGAAAAAGGTAGATTAAAAAAGGAGAGGTTTAACTATCCCGTCAATCTCTTTTATCTGTTTTAAAAGGTGAGGGAGGTCATCCATCTTAAGCATATTGGGTCCGTCGCAAGGGGCTTTATCAGGGTTAGGATGAACCTCCATGAAGATTCCATCACAGCCTGCTGCTACTGCTGCCCTTGTGATATGTGGGACAAATTCTCTCTGTCCACCTGAAGAACTGCCTGCACTACTGGGAAGCTGAAGTGAATGAGTAGCGTCAAAGATTACAGGGTAGCCGTAACTTCTCATTATTGGTAATGCCCTCATATCTGCTACCAGATTATTATATCCAAAGCTGACACCCCTCTCTGTAATCAGTATCTTTTTATTTCCTGTTGATTCAACCTTATCAATTATATTTTTTATATCCCACGGTGCAAGGAACTGCCCCTTTTTAACATTTACTACTCTGTCTGTCTTAGCTGCCTTGATTATCATATCCGTCTGACGACTCAGGAATGCAGGTATCTGTATTATATCAAGCACCTCAGCCGCATCTTCAATCTCTTCTTCTTTGTGAATATCTGAAAGGACAGGGATGTTAAATTTATCTCTTATTCTTTGTGAATATCTGAAAGGACAGGGATGTTAAATTTATCTCTTACCTTTTTGAGTATTTTTAAGCCTTTTTTTATACCGAGACCACGGAAGGACTTGACAGATGTCCTGTTTGCCTTGTCATAGGATGATTTATAGATTAAGGGGATATTAATCTCCTCACAAATATCTCTAAGTTTTTCCGCTGCATTAAGGGCAGATTTTTCACTCTCTATTACACATGGCCCTGCAATTAAGATGATGGGGTTTTCTCCCCCTATTTTGACTTTACCTGCAATAATTTCTTTCATGCCCTTTTATAATTTAGCGATGCCTTGATGAATTCCCTGAATAACGGATGCGGATTTTTGGGTGACGACTTAAATTCAGGATGAAACTGCCCAGCGAGGAACCACGGATGATCGTCTATCTCAATTATCTCAACTAAATTTCCCTCTGGCGATAATCCGCTGATTTTTAAGCCTGCCTCTTCAATCTGCATTCTGTATTTATTGTTGAACTCGTATCTGTGCCTGTGCCTCTCGGAAATTTCTTTTTTCCCATAAGCCTTAAAGGCAAGGGAATCCTTTCTCAGCTGACATCTATAAGCACCGAGCCTCATAGTCCCGCCTTTATATACAAGATTATTTTGATCGGGGAGTATATCTATTACCGGATGTGCTGTGGATTGGCTAAATTCAGAACTGTTTGCATCTGTAAGCCCGCATATATTTCTTGCAAATTCAATTACCGCACACTGCATGCCAAGGCATATACCGAAGAATGGTATTTTGTTTTCCCTTGCATATTTTATAGCTGTAATCTTCCCCTCCACACCCCTGTTTCCAAAACCGCCTGGGATTAGGATGCCGTCAGAGTTTTTAAATAAATCTGAGACCCCCTTTTTTTCTATATCTTCTGCGTCAATCCATTCAAGATTTACCTTTACCTCATTCTCTATTCCGCCGTGGGATAATGCCTCATAGAGGCTTTTATATGACTCCTTTAATTCCACATATTTGCCTACAATTGCAATATTAACAGAATCTAAAGGCTCCTTTATCCTTTTTAAAATCTTTTCCCAAAGCGATAGGTCGGGCTGTTTAGTATCAAGGTGTAATAGATTTGCGATAATGTTATCAAGTCCCTCCTGATGGAGTGCCATTGGAACTTCATAGATGTTTTCTACATCCCTTGCTGTGATAACAGACTCCTTATCTATATTACAAAATAGCGCAATCTTCTTCTTCAAGTCGTCTGATAGAGATCTTTCTGTTCGGCACAACAGTATATCAGGCTGAATACCTATCTCCCTCAATTCCTTTACACTGTGTTGTGTCGGTTTTGTCTTAAGCTCATCTGCGGTTTTGACATAGGGGACAAGTGTTAGATGAATATAGAGGACATTATCCCTCCCCCTATCAAACCTGAACTGCCTTATTGCCTCAAGGAATGGCAGGCTCTCAATATCTCCCACTGTCCCACCTATTTCACAGATAACAATATCAAAATTATCTTTTACAGCTAAAAAACATTTTTTAATCTCATCAGTTATGTGGGGAATTACCTGAACAGTTCCCCCAAGGTAATCGCCTCTCCTTTCTTTGTCTATTACAGATTTATATATCTTGCCGGTTGTAACATTGTTTGCCTTTGACATGGTTGTACTGATAAATCTCTCATAATGTCCGAGGTCAAGGTCTGTCTCTGCACCATCATCAGTAACAAAGACCTCACCATGTTGATAGGGATTCATTGTGCCGGGGTCAACGTTTATATAGGGGTCCATCTTTAAGAGGGTAACTTTAAGCCCTCTCGCCTCAAGAATGGCGCCAATTGAGGCAGAGGCAAGTCCCTTTCCAAGTGAGGATAAAACACCACCTGTAACAAAGATGTATTTTGTTTTGTTCATATATTAAATTAAAGTGTTAAATTCTAAAATAATCAAAATTCTTCAAATTTTTATAATTTTAGATTTTGGTCATTTGATATTGTTTAGAGTTTGAGATTTAGAATTTATAATTTTTCTTACTTTTTCTATATCCTCAGGTGTATCAACACCAATTGAGTTATATTTTGTCTTTATGACTTTTATTTTATACCCATGCTCTAATGCCCTGAGTTGTTCTAATTTTTCTATTTCTTCAAGAGGGGTTGAAGGGAGTTGAGAAAATTTAATAAGAAAATCCTTTCTATAGACATAGAGCCCGATGTGCTTATAATATGAAGTCCTTGAATCATTATCCCTGTTATATGGTATAGTGGAACGGGAGAAATATAGGGCAAATCCGTTACAATCAGTCACTACCTTTACAATATTTGGATTGTTAAGCTCATCCTTGCTTTTTATCTCTGTGCAGACTGTCCCCATCTGTAGTTCGGGCGACCCAAATTCAGTTTGGGTGCCCCGAAATGGTTCAACTGCCATATCAATTATCTTCGGTTCTATCAATGGTTCATCCCCCTGGACATTTACTATTATATCCGCCTCAATATTTTTTGCAACCTCTGAAATTCTATCTGTCCCTGTAGCATGACTTGACGAGGTCATCCATCCCTCCCCGCCAAATTCTCTAACAGCCTTGAATATTCTCTCATCGTCAGTTGCAACAATAATCCTCTTGAGAGATTTTGACATGGATACACTTTCCCAAACATGATGTATCAAGGGTTTCCCATTTATCAGTGCAAGTGGTTTGCCTGGAAATCTGATTGATGCGTATCTGGCAGGGATGATGGCTATTGCATTTAGATTAATAGGCATTTTTAAACCCCTTCCACACAGTCATCAGGATAATTTTAATATCAAACAGCAGTGACCAGTTTTCAATGTAGTATAAATCATATTCAATCCTCTTTTCTATTGATGTATTTCCCCTCCAGCCGTTTACCTGCGCCCACCCTGTTATACCCGCCTTCATCTTATGCCTGAGCATATATTGCGGTATGGATTTCCTGAATTGCTCTACAAATACAGGCCTCTCAGGCCTTGGTCCAACAATACTCATATCCCCTTTTAATACATTAAAAAGCTGAGGCAGTTCATCAAGATTCATTCTTCTTAATAATGTGCCAACATCAGTCCTTCTCTCATCCCCCTCTTTTGCCCATACAGGACCTGTCCTTTCTTCAGCATTTGCTATCATAGTACGGAATTTATATACAAAAAATCTTGTTCCATCCATTCCCATCCTTTCCTGTTTGTAAAATATGGGTCCGATAGATGTAATTTTAATCAAAAGGGCTATTAAAATCATTAAAGGAGATGAAATAATCAATATTGCTATTGAAAATATTATATCTGCTCCCCTCTTTATAACAATATTCCAGCCGTATAACGGAGTATCCTGAAGGCTGATGATTGGAAGACCGTCCAGTTCATCTATCCCACCTCTTAATGTTATAAACTCGCATATATCAGGAACTACTTTTATATCAATCATCTCATTTCCAATCTCTTTTAATAATTCTACTGTAAGGGCATGCTGCTCCACGGGCAGGGCTATGATAATCTGGTCAATATCTTTTTCCGATATTATTTTTCGTATATCCCTGTAAGATCCAATAACAGGGATCCCATAAACTTTGGAATTCTGGATTGGGGATTCTGGGTTAGATAAAAAACCCGTAACTTTAATTCCAAGATCAGGATGCAGTTCAATCCTTTTTAATACATCCTCTGCTAACTCCCCTGTCCCTGCTATAAGGGCATACCTGAGATTATAGCCTTTCCTTCTTAAGTATCTCAAGGTTTCCCTGAATGCAACCCTCTCCATTGCAAGGGCAGAAACTGTCATTAAGAAAAAGGTTAAAAATAAAAGACGGGAATACTCATACTGTCTAAAGAAAAAAGTAATAGAAATCAGGACAAGAACTGAAAAGGAGCATGCCTTAACAATATCAAAGAGTTCGCTTATGTAAGATGATGTTCTCTTGGGGCGATAAAGGCCAAATGATTTAAAGACAAAGCTCCAGACAAAGAGTATGGGAATAATGAGATAAAAGTAGATGATAAATGGTGGAATTCCCTTTTCTATAGGCAATAGCCCACTGTAGAAGCGTATGTAATAGGAAAGGAACCATGAAAATCCTATTACGACAAGGTCGGTGAAGAAAAGGATATTTTCAAAAAACTGGGCATGTTTTTTTAGCATCTTAAATTATAAAAAATTTGCCACAGACTTACACAGACTTTTAAAATAATTTTATTCTTTTTTAGTCAGTGTGAATCTATGGCTAAGTCAGGTCTTTGTTTTTTTAAGCTTCTCTGATAATCTTCATATTTCTCAATTATATAATTTCTGATTTTTTCTTTAAAAATTTTTCTATCAAATCGCATAGCATGATTTCTGACAACATTCTTATCAAATTTTTCTTGATTTTTTTCAAAATATTTAACCGCCCCTATCAATGCCTCCGGCGTTTGTTCATAAAAAAATATACCAGTAGGTTTTCCTTCTGACTTATGATTAAGTGGAATCACTGTTTCAAGGGCACCCCCCTTGCCATAGGCGATAACTGGTCTTCCGGATGCCATTGCCTCAACAGGGACAATTCCAAAGTCCTCCTCTCCGGGAAAAATAAGTGCCTTGTATTTGGAATAATACTCCTTTAAGGTATTATCATCCTGCCATCCCAGAAATTCTATATTTTGCCTTGCAATTCTCCTATTTTTGTGACAGAACCATTTGTATGTATCAGTGTGTAAAGGTCGGCATCTGGAAAGAGTTCGCAGAATACCTCAAGGCATTTTTCTCCTCCCCTCATTCCTGTAAGCCAGTCATGAACTATTGCTACCCTCATATATCCTTTTGGATAACTCTCATTTTCCGACAAGAATGTATTTGCAAGTTCTAATATATCCTTTTCCACTCCCAATTTAGAGGCAGCCCAAAAAGAGAAATGCACTTATGGATAAATGGTTTCAGGTGATGTATACTGTAAAAAGTGAAACCAGAATATCCAGGGTTTGCCCTGAACTTATTTCAGAGAGGATACAGATATGATACAGTAAACTATATTTTCATTCAAGATAGAAATGGTGAAGGTTTTGAAAAAGAATATGCCAAAATAATAATGCCTTATTAAGTTTTTATTTGCAAATCAGGATGTTTTCTGATAGATTTTACAGATAAAATCTATTAAATTCAATTTAATAGAAGTTACCTGAAAGGAGGTTGCGCTATGCTTCATGTGGAAAGTATTAAAAAAATCTATGCAGGTTACTCCAATGTATATGATGTAATATTTAAGCAATTTTTTTATCCGAGGCAGCGTCATGTAATAAACTCAATGAACATAATACATGGTGATAAGGTGTTGGATGTTGGGGTTGGAACAGGGTTGTCCCTTCCATTATATCCGAATCATTGTGAAGTTACAGGGATAGACCTTTCACGGGAGATGTTAAAGAAGGCGCGGGAAAAAGTTAATAAGCAGAATCTCACTCATGTTTCGCTCAGGGAAATGGATGCGTCAAATTTAGAATTTGACGACGATACATTTGACCATGTAATAGCGACTTTTGTAATAAGTGTTGTCCCTGACCCTGTGAAGGTTATATCGGAGATGAAGAGGGTCTGTAAAAAAACAGGAAATATTGTAATTGTAAACCATTTTCAGAGTAACAATAAATTTATTGCAAAGATTGAAGAATATATAAATCCAATCTGCTGTAAAATCGGATGGCGGTCTGACCTGTCATTGGATGACCTGATAGACAGTGCCGATCTTGAAGTAGACCAGAGATACAAATTAAAAAAGTTTGACCTTTGGAACGTAGTATTTGCCAATAATAACAAGGTTTGCTGAGCATTACTGGTCCACATATTAATTATAGACCGATTCCCCTTTTACATTTCTCTATTTACAGGACATGCCAAATCTCTTATTAATAGTTGTATCTCTGTTCTTATTATTTTTTTTCCCCTCATTTTCATCTGCCTCAGACAGCCAGCCATTTAATGAAGGAGAGGAGCTTATATATGAGATAAGCTGGTTTGGTATCTCTGCTGGAACAGGCAGACTCCATGTCAGGGATAAAATAATAAAGGAGGGGAGAGAGATGTATCATATTGCCTACTATGCAAACTCCTCAGAGCTATTTTCTAAATTTTATAAGGTAGATGATATGGCAGAGACCTTCATGGATACCAAGGGTTTTTTCCCATGGAGCTTCAAATTAAAAGTGCGTGAGGGCAAGTCTAAAAGAGATGTAGAAACTATATTTAACCAGATAGACAATAAAGCTACATTTATAAAAGACAAGGATGAACCTAAGATAGTCTCAGTTCCCTCTGCTGTTCAGGATGCTTTTTCATCTCTTTATTATTTAAGGACAAAAAATCTCAAGGTGGGCGAAAAGGTTGTCATTGATGTGTTTGAAGATAAAAAGAACTGGCAGGTGGAGGTGCATGTCTTAAAGAAAGAGAGGATAAAGATATATTCTGGGGAGGTTGATACTGTCCTTGTTAAACCCTTGCTTAAATTTGAAGGGATATTTAAGAGGAAGGGGGATTTATATATCTGGCTTACAGATGATGAAAGGAAGATCCCTGTTCAGGTGAAGACAAAGATCATAATAGGCTCTGTATATGCGAAGATTACAGGCATGAATGGGGTTAAAATGATTACATCTATCAGATGATATGTAGGGCTTTAATTAATTTTTCAGGTATCCTTATTGGCTTAAGAGATTCACTTTTCAAGGCAACCAGCAATATTTTTCCACCCACAAGAAGCTGTTCGGTCTCTTTATTAATAATTTCATGCTCAAAGGTAATAGTAGCACCTTTAATTTCAGTAATTTTTGTTTTTATTGAAATTACTTCGTCATATCTTGCCGGGGCATGGTAATCAATTTCTGCACGGCGTACAGCAAATATAATTCCCTCCTTTTTAAAATCAGCAACAGTATATCCGGTGTCACGAATAAGTTCTGTCCTGCCCTTCTCCATCCATTCAAGATAAACAGCATAATAAACGACACCCTCAGCATCAGTATCGGCATAAATCGGACGGAGAATTAATTCAGTTGGCATATATTTCTTTAATTACTTTTTTTATCTTTTTCTTTTCAGACTTTCTGCTGTACCCCTTCTTTCCCTTCTTGGTAGAGTGTGGTTTCTGGACAGGCTTTATTCCCCAGGTCTTTCTTATTTTTAATTTTCGCATGTGACAAGCTTTACAGATTCGTATATAATTTCCACCATCCTGTGAATTTCATCCTTAGTGCTGCTCAATGGCGGGACGAGTATAACGATATTTCCTATAGGTCTTATTATAAGTCCTCTATCCCTTGTCTCTCTTGCAATCTTT
>MHDO01000110.1 GCA_001805005.1 Nitrospinae bacterium RIFCSPLOWO2_12_39_16 | reverse complement strand
CATTACTCAAAAGGGCAACATATGAAATACCTGAAGTAAGACCTCCGATTATTTCTGAGGAAACCTTTAACTTACTCAATGTATTGAGGGCATATAGACATAAACTTAGAAGAACATACACCTATTTAATATCCCCACCTAAGGTTATAGACCTCACAGAAATGGCAGTAAAATCATGGGAGGTTTTAAATAAAGATTGGGAATCTTTTAAGAAATATTTTTTAGAGATAAAATAGGGGTCTTTCTTAAATCCTGCCATATTTGTCAGTTACAATTATGATAGACAATCAAATGACATGGTACATGATAGTCCTGAGTGCGTTATTGGTGAACAATATTGTCCTGATAAGGTTCCTTGCCCTCTGCTCTTTCTTCGGCGTATCAAACAGGATTGAGGTATCTTTAAGCATGGGGATGGCTGTTACATTTGTATTGGCACTGGCATCTGCTGCATCCTGGATTATATGGTACTTCCTCCTCGTCCCTCTGAATATAGAATATTTAAGGACAGCATCTTTCATCCTCGTTATAGCAACCCTTGTCCAATTGGTTGAAATGTATATAAAGAAGACTGCACCATCATTATATAATGCCCTTGGCATATATTTGCCATTGATAACAACAAACTGTGCGGTCTTAGGCATTGCATTACTCATAATTGATTATAGGCTTGGATTTTTAAATTCTATAATTTATTCTATAAGTGTGGCACTTGGTTATACCCTCTCAATTATAATTTTTGCAGGAATAAGGGAGAGGATAGAGATGGCACCTATACCTGATATCTTAAAGGGGGCGCCTATTATATTTATTACAGCGGGGATAATGTCTCTGGCATTTTTGGGCTTCGCCCATCTGTTTGGCCTATGATTAGGAAGAAATCCTACGACCCACTTCGTGGGTGCCCCGAAATCCGAAATTCTAAATATAAATGACCAAATTTTAAAAGTTTTGAATATTTGAATTTAGGATTTTGATATTGTTTAGAATTTAGAAATTAGAATTTATAATTAAAATTGTGTAGTTTTTGCATTAATCTGTATCCAATCATTTTATGATATATGCAATTTTAGGACTTGGAGTTCTGGGTTTTGTATTCGGGGTAAGTCTTTCCCTTGCCTCTAAAAAGTTTTTTGTAAAATTAGACCCGAGGGAGGAGGCAGTAATCAAGGCTCTGCCTGGGTCAAACTGCGGTGCCTGCGGATTTCCTGGATGTGTTGGATTTGCAAGGGCAATTATCAGGGGTGATGCCCTTACAAACGCATGCACAGCAGGTGGGGCTGATGTTACAAGGAATGTAAGCAGTATAATGGGTGTTGAAGCAGTCATAAAGGAAAAGGAAGTAGCTGGCATCATGTGTAAAGGGGGGAAGAAAGAGGCAAGGGAGAGGTTCAGATATATGGGGGTCAACGACTGTAAGGCTGCTATTTTAATTGCAGGGGGTAATAAATCGTGTACTTATGCATGTCTTGGTCTTGGGACATGCGAGAGGGTCTGCCCATACGATGCTATCAGGATAGATAATAATTATCTGCCTGTTGTGGATGAAGAGAAATGCACAGGATGCACACTCTGTGCTGTTAACTGCCCAAAATTTATAATAAAAATGCTCCCTATATCAAATAAAATCCATATACGATGTAATTCCCTTGATAAGGGTGCTGTTACGAGAAAGAACTGCAGTGTCGGCTGTATAGTATGCAAGAAATGTGAAAAAGTTTGCCCGCTTGGTGCAATAACTATAATTAATAACCTTGCTGTGATAGACCCGCTAAAGTGTGATAATTGTCGTAAATGTGTCCCGGAATGTCCTACTGATACAATAGAAGACTATTATGATGGAGAGCCGAAATATGCAAGCCTTATGGAAAAATTATTAGATGAGTCTAAACTAAAGACTGCTGTAGGATGAGAGAAGAGGGGGTCGTAATAGATACTTACGGAGAGTTAGCAAAGGTTGAGGCAAAGAAAAGTGCCTCCTGTGAGAGGTGTGCAAGTAAAGATACATGCAAACCGGATAGTAATGCTTCAATGATTATAGAGGTTATTAACCCTGTAAATGCAAGGGTCGGAGACAGAATATGTTTTGAAGTTGAAGCAGGTACCTTGTTAAAATCTACATTTGTAATATATTTAATGCCTGTTATATTTATTTTAGTAGGTGCATGGGTAGGGGAAGAGATTTCAAAAATATATTTTAAAAATAAAGATACCATCTCGGCAATATCGGGCGGTTTGTTTTTTTTAGTAAGTGTCTTTATTTCAATCTCCCTCAATAGATATTTTTCAAAAAACAAAAAGTATAAGCCAACTATAAAAGAAATTCTTTAAATTTGAGAAAAAATAATGGTATTTGATTGGTCAGCTTATCTCCAATATCATAAACTCTCTTACTCCGGCAGGGGTAATTGCTTTTGCAGTGTCATCAAGCTGTTTGCCGATTAAAGCCCTTGCAATGGGAGAT
This sequence comes from Nitrospinae bacterium RIFCSPLOWO2_12_39_16, assembly GCA_001805005.1. Taxonomy (GTDB): domain Bacteria; phylum Nitrospinota; class Nitrospinia; order UBA9942; family UBA9942; genus UBA9942. The sequence continues at coordinate 28,058 of MHDO01000110.1, read as the reverse complement.
GTTACAGAAATGCTTCCATTATCTACATCTGCCTCATCCTCACCCACAATTGTATATTTAACTTTTTCGCCATTGTCCAAATCTTCAAGATAGACGGTAGCCCCAAATATAACTCGGTCTTTTGGATGGTTGGCTGTATCTATTACATTCGCCCTTGCGATTCTATCCTCAAGCCATTTAATCCTTCCTTCTACATGGGACTGTCTCTCCTTAGCCGCCTCATACTCCGCATTTTCTGATATATCTCCATGCGCCCTTGCCTCAGCAATTGCCTGAATTACCTTAGGTCTCTCCTCCTTTTTTAATCTCTTTACCTCCTCCTTAATCTTTTCAAGACCATTTCTTGTAATAGGAATCTTCCCACTCATAAATCACCCCTTTTAAAAAGAAGTTAGAATTAAGAATCCACAATAGCTTCTGACTTCTGACTTCTGACTTCTGACTTCTGATTTATATATCCGTACCATTTTATAACAGAATCTATTACAATTACAACGGAAAGAAGAGCCATTATACCCATGAGTATTGCATCAAGACGAAATGTAAATACCTCCGCCGGATTATCGCTTGCCCCTGCCTTTTTTATGAAACCCCAGAATAACTGATGGGCGGCAGTGAGTGTAATAACAGACATGAGAATCATGGGTATCAATGTAGTCCATATATATTTTACCTTGCCCATTTTTATTATAATCGTCGTTCCGACACAAAGTGCGAGCATGCCGAGTAATTGATTTGCCACACCAAACATGGGCCATATTGTGGATATGCTTCCGGTTGCAATAAAATATCCCCATGCAAATACAACGACGAGACTCATAATTATATTTCCCGGAAGCCATGTCAGGTCGCTTAAGGGTTTATAAAAATATCCGCCCATCTCCTGAAGCAGATAGCGGGCAACCCTTGTGCCTGCGTCAATTGTAGTCAATATAAAGAGTGCCTCAAATAAAAGGGCAAATTGATACCAGTATGACATAAAACTTTTCATGCCCGGGAGTGCAGAAAATATTGATGCCATACCGACAGCAAGAGAGACCGCCCCTCCGGGCCTTCCTTCTACATTTACACCTACAAGTTGGGATAACTCCCCTATCTTATCAACAGGGAAACCCATTGTTGACAGGGTATCAGCAGAGAGTTTTGTATTGATTGCAAAATAGTCGCCGGGAATTAATATAGAGGCTGATATTAATGCAATGATGCCGACAAATCCCTCAACGAGCATTGCCCCGTAGCCGATTGGCTTTGCATGACATTCCTTTTCAATCATCTTTGGAGTCGTACCTGATGAGATGAGTGAGTGAAATCCGGATATTGCCCCGCATGCAATTGTGATAAAAACAAATGGGAAGACCATCCCGGGTATTATTGGGCCTCCGCCGTTTACAAAGGAGGTTACAGGAGGCATCTTTAATTCAGGTGCAATTAGTATTACACCTGCGGCAAGTATTATAACAGTCCCGATTTTCATAAATGTGGAAAGATAATCCCTCGGTGCGAGGAGCATCCAGATTGGAAGGACAGATGCTGTGAAGCCGTAGGCAGCGAGAATATAAATTAAAGTATCCCTGTCAAAGTCAAACATGAAGGAAATGGCTGAATCAGGGATATATCTTCCAAGAATAACTGATGCAATAAGAAGGGCAATGCCGATAACTGAAACCTCGCCTACATTACCCGGACGAAACTTTTGCAGATAAAATCCCATGAGTATAGCTATTGGAATTGTCATTGCTATAGTGAATGTCCCCCACGGATTATGATAAAGGGAATTTACCACCGCAAGCCCAAGCCCTGCAAGTGCCACAATGATAATAAATATTATTGCAATGGATGCAAGTATCCCTGATATTCTGCCAACCTCATCCTTTGCGATTCGTGCAAGGGAGTGCCCCTCCCTGCGGATAGAGGCAGTGAGTATTATAAAATCATGGACACCGCCGGCAAGGACAGCACCAATTAAAATCCATAAAAAACCCGGCAGATAACCGAATTGAGCGGCAAGGACAGGGCCTATGAGGGGTCCTGCACCTGCAATTGCTGCAAAGTGATGTCCAAAGAGAACCCATTTATTGGTCGGATGAAAATTCTTTCCGTCATTCAATCTGACAGCAGGTGTAATCCTTTTATCATCAAGCACAGCAATCTTTGCAGCAAGAAAGCTGCCATAGATTCTATAGGCAAGTGCAAAAAAACAAGCAGAGGCTGTTATAAGCCAGAGGGCATTTACCTTCTCACCGGGATTAAAAATCCCTGTAATAAAACCTAAGGAAACAGCACAAAGAATTGCAATAAAAGACCAGATGATGAACATAAATCAAAAATTAAATATCAAAATTCAAAATTAAGGTAATATTTTTAATTTTTGCATTTTGATTTTTTATCTTATTATTGTTTCATTCCTCTTCTTCCCTGTAGATATAATTGTTGCATCAGCCCCAACTAATTTTGATATTTCATCTATATATCTCTTTGCATTATCAGGGAGTAGTTTGAAATCAGTTATGCCGACTGTGTTCTTCATCCATCCATCCATCTCTTTATACACAAGCTCACAGTTTTCTATAATGTCAATCTCCTCAGGCATCTCCGTATAAGACCTTCCTTTATATTTATATTCAGTACATATATATATTTTTTTAAATTTGTCCAGAACATCCAGTTTTGTTATTGCCATAGCCTTCATGCCGTTTATCCACCCTGCGTATCGGACAACAAGTGCATCAAACCACCCACATCTGCGCGGCCTGCCGGTTGTCGCACCGTATTCACCACCTTCCTCTCTTAATAGCCCACCCTCTTTTCCTTTTAATTCTGTAGGGAATGGACCTTCTCCAACCCTCGTGGTATAAGCCTTTGCAACACCAATTACCTCGTCTATCTTCTGTGGAGGGATGCCAAGTCCTGTGCATGCCCCTCCAGCAGTTGTGCTTGATGATGTAACATAGGGGTATGTGCCGTGGTCAACATCAAGCATAGTCCCCTGCGCCCCCTCACATAACACCCTTTCCCCTTTTTGAATGGCATCTCGTATCATGAGTTTTGTATCAGCTACATATCTCCCTATCTTTTCGGCATAACCCATGTATTCATTTAATATGTCATCAACATTAAACACTTTGGATTTAAACAGATTTTTAATAATAAAATTTTTATAAGATAAATTAAGCTCCAATTTTTCTTTAAAAACTTTTTTATCAAACAGGTCAATCACATAAATGCCGAGCCTCCCTGCCTTATCTGTATAGGTAGGTCCTATGCCCCTTCCTGTAGTCCCTATTTTCTTCCCGCCCTTTATATTTTCCAGACTCATATCTAAAAGCTTATGATAGGGCATTATGAGATGCGACCTCTTGCTTATAAAGAGATTATCATTAACATTGATGCCATTCTTCTCAAGTTCAGAGATTTCATTGATAAGTGCAGATGGGTCAACCGCTACACCGTTTCCAATTATGCATTTCTTGTCAGGATGGAGAATCCCTGACGGAATCAGATGTAGAATAAACTGCTTATCATTTACAACCACTGTATGCCCTGCATTATGCCCCCCCTGATAGCGGGCTACAATATCCGCATCCTTAGTCAGAATATCTACAATCTTTCCCTTCCCCTCATCACCCCACTGGGCACCAACTATAACCTTCACCGACATAAAATCTCCTCCACTTTTATCTTCTTCTCCTCCCCTGTTGAAATCTTTCTGATCACCGCCTCTCCCTCTTTTATATCCCCTGTCCCCATTATTATTGCATTTTCAATATTCATATTCTCAGCATATTTAAGAGAATCTGAAAGTCCTCGCTTGATTATATCCCTTGCAACCTTATATCCTCTCTCTCTTAATCTATGTGAAATTTCTTGCGCTATTTTTTTATCGTCTCTAAAGTCTATTACAATATAGTCAATCATAAAATCACTTTTACCCTTTTTCTCTTTTTCAAGGACATCAATGACACTATTTATATCCACTGCAAAACCTGTGGCTGGAATTTTTGCACCATATTTTTCAAGGAGATTGTCATATCTGCCGCCTCCGCAGATCTCCGAACCAAGTCCCTTAATAAATCCCTCAAATACAAGACCTGTATAATAGCCAAGACCCCGTATCTCTCCCAAATCTATCAATACAGAATCATCAACACCATATACAGTCAACATCTGATAAACCTTTTTGAGATTATCTATTGCCCTTTGAGAAACAGGGTTGTCGGCAATATCTTTTCCTTTATCAATTACCTCTCTCCCGCCAAAAAGCGTTAAGATTTTCTTTATTCTCTCTTTCTTTTCATCCTTGATATTACACCTGCTTAATACCTCATCTAATCCAGAGACATCCTTTTTTTGTATCCTTATTTTTATCTCTTCCTGAAGACCATCATTCAGTTTGGCATCAGAGAGAATGCCCCTAAAAAATTCCATGTGACCTATAGCAATCTTGAAGCCGTCAAGGCCAAGTTCTTTTATACACTCTACGGCAATTGCAATGGTCTCAGCATCTGCTTCAGGAGAATCAAGCCCTATGAGTTCAATTCCCCCCTGATATAATTCCTGCCCTTCGCCTGAACCTGGGTCAGCACTCCTGAACACATTTCCACAATAGCATAGCCTCAATGGTTTTGGAGAATCCTTAAGGAGGGTGGCGGCAGTCCTTGCAATCTGTGGTGTAATATCGGGACGGAGTGCAAGAAGTTTCCCTGTCCCTCTTTCAGTAAATTTAAACACCCTGCCCGTTGACACACCACTTTCGCCTTCAGAAAATGTGGCAAGGTATTCAAAGGCAGGTGTAACTATCTCCTGAAAGCCCCAGCGGAAGAAAACTTTTAACAGCCTCTCCTCCACCCATCTCTTTCGTGCAGACTGGTCATACATATAAGTCTTAAGCCCTCTTGGAATTTCCATAGACGATACAGTATATATAAAAATTCATGCAGTGGCAAGAGGGAAACCTTGCCTTGACAAGAAACCCTGCCTTTGAGAAACCTTGCCTTGCTAATTAAAAATCAAAATCGGACTTTTGAGACTCCCTCTATGATAATAATATGAGTCAGTTTTATGAGTGTGGTATCATTAAAAGAAAAACTCAGTAAGGAAAATAACTTTTTCACCAAAAATCAATTAAAACAATCTATGGGCGGGAAAAAGAAATTCGGACAGCATTTTTTGATTGATGAATCTGTTGTAAGAAAGATTATAGATTTTGCCAACATTTCTCCTGATGATACAGTGGTTGAGATAGGCCCAGGCAGAGGCATACTTACCTCAAAACTATCAGAGGCATCAAAGAGGGTTATTGCCATTGAAATAGATAGAAGGCTCTGCAATCTCCTCCAGGACAGACTCTATGCATATAATAACATTAGCATTATTAATGCAGATGCCCTTTTCTATAACTATGGCGAGATACCTGAAAGATTTAAGGTTGTATCAAATTTACCTTACTATCTCTCCACACCGATTACCTTCAAGCTCATTGAAAATAGAGAAAGGATAATTGATATGATTCTCATGTTTCAGAGAGAGGTAGCGGATAGAATAATTGCAAACCCTGGAACAAAAGACTACGGCAATTTATCAGTTGTAGTCCAATACCGGGCAGAGGCTCATAAACTAGTGGATGTAGGTAAAGGTGCATTCAAACCTGCGCCTAAAGTTAATTCGTCTGTAATAAGGATAACCCCAAGAAAAGAACCTCTTGTTAAAGTAGCAGATGAAGACCTGTTTTTTAAAATAGTCAAGGCATCATTTGCCTATAGGAGAAAAACCCTTAAAAATAATCTGAAGAACTTAAATTTTTCAGATGAATTCCTTGGAGAGGTTTTTAAAGAAACGGATATAAAACCTTCTCAAAGGGGGGAGACGCTCAGCATCTCAGACTTTGCAAAGATTGCAAACTTTATACATTCAAATCAGGATTGCTGACTAAATCTCGTGGCCAATCCAGTCACCAATGTAATGTGTCATGACTATGACTATCAATGCAATCAAGAGATGCTCTGCGGCTACAATCCATGGCTTTATATGCTGTTCTCTGGCAATATACAGGCTGAAAATCCCCAACAATGATAATCCATAAACTATGCTGACAATAACTGCTGTTGACAGCTGAAATAAGAGGAGGGGTATTATGAATGTCAGTGAGAAGAAAAATTTGGAAAAAAAGGTGAAGATTGTTGCCTCCCATATTTCCTTTACATCATGCTTGTTCTCTGATTCTTCTGAGATATGGATGCCGAGGGCGTCCGAGAATGCGTCTGCAATTGCTATTGTCAATATACCGCCAATCACTACACCCTTTGAATGAGTGCCGGAATGCAAGCCTATCATCAACCCAAGTGTTGTAATTATCCCTGAGGTTAAACCAAAGCTGACCCCTGTCTTTAATGAATGTCTCATTATTATAATTTCAGCAAAATATTAAGGCTCTTAGTGTAAAGGAGTGAGTAACAGTTAATCATAAATTACTCATAAGATAGCATAAAATAAGGAGAAAAAGAAATGGCTAAGGTTTTTCCCTTTGACAACTTCTTTTTGATGTTTTAGTATATTTACAGCATGAACGTTCATAAAGAAAATATAACAAATAAATACGATACCTCAATAATACGAACCCAGATTGGCATTAAGGATTTCCAGTTGAGGGGGCAGGAGATGCCTTTAGCAAGATTAAAAGGCATCAAAAAGGGATTGCTCACTTTACATACTCTGGAATTAATGGCAATTAGTATTTACAAGTTTCAAATCACAAAAAAGGCATGCAACCTTAATCTGCAATTAATCACTGCAATGTGTAATGAGATGACTCATTACCAGGATTATGAGGTCAAGTTTTTTGAATATGGCTGGAAGCCAAGTAAACTTAGGTGGCTCTATTGGATTGTAGGTTTTATATTTGGCTTTTCTTCACGATTGATTGGCAGTAAGGCAATTCTCAAAACTGGTATTTGGGTAGAGACAAAGGCTGTCCACCACTATGACGAACTTCTCAAAACAATAGATTGGGATGAGGATACCCGCAAGGTAGTTGAAAAGAATCAATCCGATGAATATGGACATGCCAGTCGATGGAAAATGCTCCTGCAATCGGATAAAGCATAGGTATCAATAAAGTATCTCTATAAATGCCTTTTCCCTCATCTTTTTTACCCATGCATCTTTAAGAGTTTTTATTTTTTCATTATAAATCCTTCTCTCTATTTCCCTTGAAACATTTTCAAGTGGTTTTAAGCCGGCTTCCCTTTTGTCTTCATACTTTAAGATATGAAACCCAAAGGGTGTCTTTATAACATTACTCACCTCATCTTTTTTTAAAGCAAAGGCAGTGTCTTCAAAAATCTTTATCATCTTCCCCTTTGTAAAGTATCCAAGGTCTCCCCCGTTTTTTGCTGATGAATCTTCAGAATACATGGAGGCGAGATTGGCAAAATCTTCGCCTTGCCTGATTCTGTTCAAAATATCAACTGCCTTATTTTTTATGGCCTCTTCTTTCTGACTATCCATGTCCTCACTATATGCAAACATTATATGCCTCACCCTGATTTCTTCAGGCGTTATAAATTCTTCTTTATGCTCCTCGTAATATTTTCTTACCTCTGTTTCTTCAACATGAACCTTAGACCTGACCTCGTAATTGATAACCTTTGAAACAGTAATCTGAGCCCTTAATCTCTCTTTATAATCATTAAGTGTTATATTCTCTTTATTAAGCTCCTTCTCCAGCATTTCATCTGTAAAGTTATTCTGTTTTTTTATATCCTCAATAGCCAACTTTATCTCCTCATCTGAAACCTTTATATTGTTATCCTCGGCAAACTGAAGCATGAGCTTCTCTTCAATCATCTCATTTAAAACTTCTTTCTCTACTCTATAAATATCATCGTTCTTCAAATCTTTATCCCTGCTGCGCATATCATATAAAACCATGAAACTCTTCCCCTTAACTTCACTCATCAATATAATATCGCCATTCACTCTCGCAGCAATCTTATCAATAACCTTTGCATCAGCATCAGAGACAGTGAACAGTAAATAAAATAGAAACACAGCAACCATTAACCGCTGACCACTGACCACTGACCACTGACTTCTGTCTTTTGTTTTCTGTTTTTTATATTCTATCTTCATATATCTCTATCTTTGCATTATCTCTGAGGGAGGCTATCAGTTTTTTCAATGACTCCCCATATTTTTCTTTCATCAGTATCCTTCTTATATTTTCTTTTGCCTCAGCAGGGTCTATCTTCTTTGGCTCCTTCCTTTCTATCAATTTAAATATATGGTGGCCGTAAGAGGTTTTAACCGGATGGCTTATCTCTCCAACTTTCAGTTTAAATATTGCATTATCAAACTCCTGAGGCATCTGCCCCTCACTAAAAAACCCAAGATCCCCGCCTCTTTCTGCCTCAAGACCGATTGATTTCTCCCTTGCGATTTTTTCAAAATCCTTTCCACTAAGGAGTTCTGAGCGGACATTGAGTGCCTCCTCTTCATTCTTTACAACAATCTGCAGGACATGGACTTTGAGAGGCTTTACAAAATCTTTTAGGTTGGATTTGAAATAAGAGTCAATCTCTTTATCACTGACATCAAAACTCCCCTTATACTTATTGGCTACAAGTCTTTCAATGAGTATATTCTCTCTAATCTTCCCCTTCCATTCCGCCATGCTTATTTTCTCATGTTTTAGCATCCCCTCCAATGCACTCGGCGGATAACCATCGGTCATCTTTTCCACTGCCTCATCCAACTCACTCTCTGTAATTGATATGTTTGATTCCCTTGCCTCCTGTAAAAGCAGCCTTTTTTCAATAAATTGTTCCAGCAGATTTTTTCTGAGCGTCTTTAACTGCTCCCTCTCAACTGTATCGTCTGTATCCTGCTTCTTTCTTAAAACTGAAAATTCTTTTTCAAATTCATCCTCTGTTATCTTTTCGTCATTTATAACTGCAACAATCTTTATCTCTTTTTTTACAGGAGGAGGCTCCGATGCCTTCTGGCAGGCAAAGAAAGACAGAAGACAGAAGACAGAAGACAGAGAACAGATAACAAAAAGTCTGACTTCTGACTTCTGTCTTCTATTCATTTTTTCAAATTAACACGCAGTGGAGAACATCTGCAAGTTATTTTTTATATCGGCATATCTCTTTCTCCAGTTGCCGTTACTAATGGAGAACTGAATAGTATCCTCCGACAGAAATCTTATTCCCCGTTTGTCTTTTTTAACAAACTGCATAATTCTTTCAGCAGAAATTGGTGTCCCCTTGTTAAAGGTAAGGGTTATTATATCCCCTGACATATCCACCTTTTCAATTTTGAGATTCTTTGAAAGTATCTTTAATTCTACAGTGGAGAGAAGGACATCAACAGGTTCAGGCATACTGCCATATCTGTCTAACAGCTCATCCTTTAATCTGCCAATATCTTCCACCCTTTCCAGCATATCAATCCTCTTATATATATCAAGCCTCTGATTAAGGTCGGATATATATTCTTTAGGTATATATCCCTTCATGCTCAATCTCATAGAAGGCTCTATAGACTCCTCCGGCGGCTCGCCTTTAAGCTCTTTGACAGTCTCCTCCATCAGCTTGCAGTAGAGGTCAAACCCGACTGCTGATATATGTCCTGACTGTGCATCTCCGAGGATATTTCCTGCACCCCTTATCTCCATATCCCTCGCCGCAAGCTTAAACCCGGCGCCCAGGTCGCTTAACTCTTCAATAGCCAGAAGCCTCTTCCTCGCAGTCTCTGATAGGACATCCTCCCCCGGTATGAGTAGATATGCATATGCCTGGTGCCTCTCCCTCCCGACCCTCCCCCTTAGTTGATAGAGTTGTGCCAGTCCCAGCTTATCGGCACGGTTAATTATGATTGTATTTGCTGCAGGTATGTCAAGCCCCGACTCAATTATCGTAGTACATAAAAGCACATCATACTCCTTGTTTATAAATTTGAGCATCACATCTTCCATAGCCCTCTCATTCATCTGCCCATGAATGACCCCTAACCTGATATTTGGAATAATGCCCTGCAGATACTTTGCCATAGGATATATGCTCTCCACCCTGTTGTGGACAAAGAAGGTCTGCCCCTCCCTGTCCATCTCCCTCATTATCGCCTGCTTTATAATCTCATCACCGAATTTCCTTACAAATGTTTTTATGGCAAGCCTGTTCTGGGGCGGCGTCTCTATGACACTCAAATCTCTCACACCCATGAGTGACATGTGGAGTGTCCTTGGAATCGGTGTGGCCGTAAGCGTGAGGACATCCACAGTCTCTCTCAATTTTTTCAGTTTCTCCTTATGCACAACACCAAATCTCTGCTCCTCATCTATAACGAGCAGTCCGATCTCCTTAAATTTTATATCCTTCTGAAGCATCCTATGGGTTCCTATCACAACATCTATACTCCCGTCTTCAAGCCCTTTTATGATTTTCTCCTGTTCTCTCTTTGTCTTGAATCTGCTTAAGACATCTATTTTCATCGGGAACAAATGAAACCTGTCGGTAAATGTCTGGAAATGCTGCTGGGCAAGTATTGTGGTCGGAACAAGAAAGGCAACCTGCCTGCCGTCAAATACAGATTTGAATGCCGCCCTCATTGCCACCTCTGTCTTGCCATACCCTACATCACCGCAAATGAGCCTGTCCATAGGCTTATCCTTTTCCATATCAGCAATTACATCCTGAATAGCCTGCAACTGGTCTTCTGTCTCCTCATATTCAAACGAATCGGCAAACTCCCCGTGCCAATGTGCATCAGGTGTAAAGGCAAAACCCTTGACAATCTCCCGTGTGGCATAAATCTTGAGCAGATCTCTTGCCATTTCTCTTATGGATTTCTTTATCCTCTCTTTTGTCTTTGCCCACGATACCCCTCCCAATTTATCAAGTGGAGGGGTAATGCCGCCACTCCCTGTATATTTTTGTATAAATTTTAATTTCTCCATAGGAATATAGAGTTTTTCACTATCTGCATACTCTATCTCAAGAAACTCTTCAAATACCCCGTCTGCACTTATATCCTTTGTCCCTATATATTGCCCTATTCCATAATCCACATGAACCACATAATCGCCAATTTTTAAATCTCCTAAACCTATGCTGAAACTCTCCCTCTTTGCCCTCTTCTCTCTTTTTAACTTTCTTGATGGGCCAAATATATCCTCTTCAGTGATAAATACTAATTTTTCAGGAGGGATAATAATGCCCTTTGATAACTTTCCAACAACAATAATAAGTTTGGAGTTCGGAGTTTGGAGTTCGGAGTTGATTCCATATTCCGCATTCCGCACTCCGCATTCAATTTTTGCCCCTATCTCGTTTTCTGCAAGTATCTCTTTCAGTCTCTCAGCCTGTCCATCAGTATGGATTATAATGATTACCCTGAATCCATCAATTAACCATTTATTGAGACCTTCCAAGAACAGATCAAAATTCCCCTTAAATTGTTCTATAGGTTTAATATCGGGAATAGTGATATCTGAAGACTGAAGACTTAAGGCTGCCAATTGAATAGTAATGCCTGCCTCTAATCTTTCCTTTAGCTCATCTTCTGGTATATAGAGTTTTGCAGGTGAAGGAGACAACTCTTTCCTCTGTATAGACTGCTCATATTCCTTCTCTATCAATTGCCAGAAGTCTTTTATCTTTTTATATACATAAGACGGCTCATCCAAAATGACAATTGCATCAGAGGGGACATAATCAAATAAAGCATCCATTTCATAAAAATATGGAGCCAACCTCTCAATCCCGGGGATGGATAATCCGGCTTTAATTCTATCTGTAATGATTTTAATATTTCTGTCTTCTGCCTTCTGTATTCTGTCTTCTGTAATTATCAGCTCCCTCGCAGGTACAATTTTTATCTCCTTTACATCCTTTACCGACCTCTGAGTAGCTGAGTCAAATTCACGGATGGACTCAATCTCATCTCCCATAAATTCTATGCGGAACGGGTTGTCAGAATCAGGCGGATATACATCAAGTATCCCGCCTCTGATACTAAATTCCCCCTTATCCTCAACTATATCCGAGCTTTTATATCCTCCGATTATAAGATATTCTGAGATAATATCCCTCTCAAGCGAATCTTTTACACTAAATCTCAAAATAGTCTCCCTCAAAACCTCCTTTGGAATGAGCCTCTGAATAATAGACTCAACAGGTGCAAGAAGAATAAAACTGCCGTCTGATTCCATGATAGAGCTTAAAACTTTCAGTCTTTCACCCGAAATGTCCTTATGGGGCGAGATAGGCTCATAGGGAAGGATCTCCCATGGGGGGAAATAATAAATTGAAGATTGAAGATTGAAGATTGAAGAGTTTAAATTGAGGAAAATATTTATATCACTAAGTAACCCCTCTGCCTCGTCCTGCCCTGCTGTAATTATGGTAATAGGTCTGGATATAGTTTGATAAAGGCGGGCTATAAAGAATGCCTTTGAAGATGAATCTCGTAATCCTTCAATCCTGCATAACCTTTCCCCATTATCCAATTTTTGTAAAATTTCATTCGGCCTTAGATTCATACCAGTTTGTTATTTATTTTGGGTCTTTCGTATTTTAGTTTAAAGGCTAAATTAAATTCTAAACCTTTGTTTTGAACATTTGGATTTCGGTCATTGGGTATTGTTTAGAATTTAGGATTTCAGATTTTAAATGAGCATGTCAACTTTTTTACGAATGAACCTTAATTTTATTCAAATCAGACTTGTGACTGCGGGCAAATACCACCCTACTTATTTTAACCCTCCAGTTCTTTCTTGATAAAATCTACAAGGACAGGTGCGACCTTATCTGCGGCATTACGAAGGGATTGAGCAATTCCAATTGCCTTATCGGTTGTAAGGACATTCGTAATTTCATTTCTTTCACCAATTAGTGCCTCTTTTTTTACAGAATATACCTTTGTATTTAATTCTGCCTTTACTCCTCCTGTCTCAGCCTTCACCCCTGCTATTCCGAGTATAACTATATCTGCATTGAAGGGTTTTGTTATACTATATACAATCTTGCCATCGCCTGTTATAGCCTGTTTTAAATCCTTTAAATCAATCTTATTTCTTACAAAGCTCCTGTTTATAACTTCAAAACCGGCGTCCCTAAGCATTTTGGAAATGGCATCTTCTGATATGGAAAAAGGGAACAAAAAACTATCTTCCGCAAGAGATATATTTGTCTTTTCATCAATTATAAGCAGAATCTTCCTGTTATCATGCTTAATAGAAGCTATTCCTAATGAAAGGAGCCTCTTTTTGATACTATCCTCAAAGATGTTTACCTCAATGGTTATACTATAAGTATCTTTATCCTGAATATCGCCGAGTATCTTATAACTCTGGATGAAGTTCTCGTAATTATTGTATATATTCTCCTCCAGACTCTCCTTATATATCTCCACCCCCTCTATTTCTTTGATGAAGTTTGCAACAATATCCTCAACTGCACTTCTCTTCGCATTTTTAATTGCAATATCCTTTGCCAATGTGAGGTCTCCATCTGTTACAGACGAAGTCCCTTCAACAACAACAGTTGATAAGCGTGGTTTTGCAGCCTCAGTATCAGAAGACAGAAGACAGAAAACAGAGAACAGAAAGCAGATGAGAGAGGACAAAAAATCTGACTTCTGACTTCTGACTTCTGACTTCTGTATTTTCATCTTCCTGTCGTCTCCATCAATCTCTTTGCCTCTTGACTACTTAAACTTCGATACTCACCTGGTTTTAAATTTCCCAATTCCAAAAATCCGTATTTTATCCTTTTTAACTTTATGACCGGATGGCCTATGATTTCGCACATCCTCCTAATCTGCCTTTTTTTCCCCTCATGCAAGGTGATAGTTAGCCAGCTATTATTACCTGTTGTCCTGTCAAACCTTACCTGTGCAGGGGCTGTCTTCCTTTTAAATACCACAACACCATCAGACAGCTTTCTTAATTCTTTCTCTGTCGGAACACCGCTAATTTTTACTGAATATGTTTTTGGAATTTTATGGCGTGGATGTGCAAGATGCTGGGCAAAATCTCCGTCATTTGTTAAAAGAAGGATGCCTTCCGTATTAAAATCAAGCCTACCCACAGGATAGACATTCTTCTTTACACCTCTAAGCAAATCTATTACAGTGGGTCTCCCCCTGTCATCCTTGACTGTAGTAATACAACCCTTAGGTTTGTTTAACAATATATAAATCTTCTGCTCTTCCTTCTTTATCTTCTTGCCATCAACCCTTATATCGTCTGTCCGCGGGTCTGCTTTTGCACCAAGCTCTCTGACTACATTACCATTTACCAAAACCCGCCCTTCAATTATTAATCTCTCAGCCTCTCTGCGGGATGAAATGCCTGCCTGTGATATAATCTTCTGAAGCCTTATGAGGTTTTCATCCTTTTTACTCTCTTTCATCTGATTTTACCTGCTCACCACCGCCATTACCAATATCTTCTGCCTCATCAGACTCGGGATAAATCTCTGACTCTTCATGACGAATCTCCTGCTGGAGGCTTAATTCACCCTGAGCCCTTTCTTCCTTTATATACATATCTCCCCTCTGGATATCATCTTTAAATTCTTCAAGTGTTGGAAGATCTGATAGACTCTTCAATCCAAAGTATTCAAGAAACTTCCTTGTAGTCCCATACATCATGGGTCTGCCGGGGACCTTTTTCCTCCCCATATTTTTTATAAGATTTTTTTCAAGCAGGGTCCTTACAACACCGCCTGAATCTACACCCCTTATCTCCTCTAATTCTATCCTTGTTATCGGCTGTTTGTATGCAATAATAGACAGTGTTTCAAGAGAGGCTTGGGAGAGCTTTGAACCCTTGTCAATCTTATAAAATTTCTTTATCCATTCAGCATATTCTTCCCTTGTGCATAACTGATACCCTTCAGCTATCTCCATAAGCTGGATACCACGCGCGTTATAATCTGTCTTAAGTTCGTCCATTATCTTCTTTATTTCACCCTTATTCATTTCCCCATTGAATACCTCGCCTATCTTTTCAAGGGTGATGGGGCTGTCGGCTATAAAAAGTATGTTTTCAATTATTGGCCGTGCTGTATTCAGGTCCATTTTTAGTCTCCTCCACTGTCTTAAAGATTCTTATCGTTCCAAATCTTTTTGTCTGCTGAATCTTGACAAGTTTAAGCCTTATCAGTTCCAGAAGGGCAAGGAATGTGGCTACAAGCTCCATCTTCCGTGTCATATCAGAAAATAGCGACTCAAATAAGATATAGGATGAGTTACCCAATGCCTCCATTATGTAGTTTATTCTTTCAGTAACCGAAACCTCATCCACAGAAATTTCGTATGTATCGCTCCCCTTTATATTCTTTACTACATTTTTAAACGCACTCAAAAGGTCAAATATACTTACCTCAATCAAGAGCTCGTCTTCATCTGGAATCTCGCTTTCAGCCTTTCTCGTAAATACATTTTTATAGGCTATCTCCTTATCCCTTAGCAATCCAGCAGCCTCCTTATATTTTTTATACTCAAGAAGCTTCCTTACGAGTTCCTCCCTCGGGTCATCACCTTCCTCTTCCATATCGGCACTCACTTCAGATTTTGGCAAGAGTGTCCTTGACTTTATATGAATGAGGGTTGATGCCATAACCAAAAATTCTCCTGCAACCTCCAGATTGAGATTTTTCAGCAGTTCAATATACTCCAGATACTGCTTTGTTATAAAGGCAATCGGAATTTCATATATGTTTATTTCATGCTCCTTTATCAGGTGCAGGAGTAGATCAAGGGGACCTTCAAATATGGGTAATTTTATCTGATATGTCATGAATTGTGTGTAAGCAAGTGCTAATCCTGGATAATAGCAGAGGTCTTTACTGCCTCAAGGATAATATTATTTCCATATTTGCTCTTGTTATATTTAAAATAATTATAATATGTGAGAACCCTGCTTATATAATTCTCCGTCTCTGAAAACGGCGGAACATTCCTTTTATAGGATAAAACTTTATGCTCGCCGGCATTATAGGCAGCCAGTGAGAGCCTCACATTGCCATTAAACATCATGAGCAGGTACCTCATATATCTTATTCCCCCTTCAATATTATCATAGGGGTCAAAGGGGTCTGATACATCATAAGCCCTTGCCGTTGCCGGCATAAGCTGCATCAACCCCTTGGCACCCTTTGGGGAAGTTGCCTCTGAATTAAAATTGGATTCAGTCTTTATTATTGCCCATATAAGATCAGGGTCAACATCATGTTTCCTTGCAGTATGCTGAATGTTTCTATACAGAATATCTTTGTTTACCTGTGACTTGCGGGATGCTTTGGAGTTAGATGATTCTGTCTTCTGTTTCTTCTCTTCTTTTTTAGCCGTTTCTTTTATCTTTATATACTTGCCGTGCGTAGGTGCATCTGTAAAAAAGATAGAGCCATTCTCATCCACATACATATACAGATCGGCACTGCATCTGCCTGAAAAAACCAGCGTAAAAACAATAATCAATGAAAATATTAATTTCATTTTCTTTATCCTTTCTAATTTAGATAATCTTTTACATCATTTGTCTTAGCCTTTGAAAACAGCTTACTCTTTGCCCTCTTTTCTATCTGCCTTACCCTCTCCCTTGATAATCCAATCTTTTTCCCTATCTCTTCCAGTGTCATAGGTTCTCCGCCAAACCCAAACCTCATTTTTAATACCCTCTTCTCACGAGAACTGAGCTCGCTTAGAAGCCCCTCTATCTCTTTTTTTAATGACAAAAGGAGGATGTCTTCATCCACCGGATGCTCAGTTGATGATGCAAGCATATCCAGATAACTTGTATCTTCATTCTCCTTCAATGGCGTATCAAGAGACAGATGAAATCTGTAAACCCTCATCACAGACTCTACATCTTCAAGAGAAATATTTAATACCTTTGCAACATCTTCACTTGTTGGCTCTCTCTTTAAAGATAGAAAAAGCTCTCTATATTTTGCACTGATTTTATACAGGAGTCCAGCCTGTTTGATCGGCAGCCTGACACTTCCTGCCTGCTCTGCAAGTGCATGTAGTATAGACTGCCTTATCCACCATACAGCATAAGTTATAAATTTTACGCCCTTCTGCGGGTCAAATCTCTTTGCCGCCTCTATCATGCCTATGTTCCCCTCATTTATCAAATCTGAAAGGGATAAACCGCATCCCTTATACCTGTTTGCAACACTCACAACATATTTCAGATTTCTCTTTACAAGTTCATTTAATGACTTCTGGTCGCCTTTTGCCGCCAGAATCTTTTCTTCCTTGCCGCTTAGTGGTTTGATACTGCTTATATCCTTTAGATATGCCCACAGTGGATCAAACTCGTAATAATCCTCTTTCCTACTGGTTGTCATTTTTTGCCATTTTTTCTATATTTTTTATATCGGCAATTCTAACCGTTGCTGTATTAAAATATCTGCTTGTTGGATATTTTTCTTTAAGCCTTTCAAATTCAGCCAATGCATTTTTAAAGCTGTCCTCTCTGTAATAAGATTCTGCGAGATAATATATTGCCTCATCCTCATAAGGCTCGCCGGGATATTCAGTGAGCAGACTGTTCATCCGGCTTATAACCGATTGATAAGAGGCTGTCCTGAAATAAAACTTACCTATAAAAAATATATGTTCAGCCAATTCCCTCTTGCACTCCTCTATCTTCTTTTCAGACACCTCATAGAATTGGCTGTTTGTATAATCAGGATTTGAGACGATTTTTTTAAATTCCTCAAGGGCATTCTTTGTAAATGTCTGGTCCCTGTCCGCAGGTTTCATTTCACTAAATTCAGACATCCCCCTATAAAAACGGGTTTTTAGAGTGTCCTTGTGAATAGGATATAGTTCATAAAACTCCTTATACTGAAAAGCCGCCTCCTGAAACTTATCAGCCCTGAAAAGAGAATCCGCTAATCCCATCATTGCATGTATCCTCAATTTACTGTCAGGATGGTCGTCCAGCAGTTTTTTAAAATTTTCTTCAGCCCTGTCAAACCTCCTGTTTGCAAAATTCTTCTGCCCTTCACTCAAAAGCTCAAAATCTGTCTTTGCCTCTTTGACAGAACAACTACTCATCACAAAAATTAAAAAAACTATAAAAACTGACTTAGAATAATTCATGGTTATATTTTGAGGTAGAGGTTAGACTTCAATGGTGGGCGAAACAGGGTTCGAACCTGTGACCCCTGCCTTGTAAGGGCAGTGCTCTACCAACTGAGCTATTCGCCCGCAAGTATATACATACTTATCAAAAAATATGCCAATTGTCAATCAATTAAGCAGGGTTAAGCAGTTTTAAGAAGTGAGGCTATGGGTTATTCTTATCCCTAAAGTGTAATATCAACAGAAATACCGACACTATTGCATAGCATACAGCAAATTCCGCAGCAGCACCAAACCCGAATTTGTTGCCAATACCCAAATTCGTCAGTGAATAGGCATGAATAATCCCAAAGTATGACATTGCGGAAGCAGTTAATGCCCAGATTGACGCCTTCCAGTATTCCCTCTCTATTACAAAGACAGACATTGCAGAGAGGAGCATTGAGGTAAATATAAACCCCTGACTTAAAGATATAGCACCATTTATCGGTATAACGCCCTGAAATGAGCCTTTGACGACTGCGGTAAATAGATTTGTCCCCCCAACTCTTAACCCTGAATCCACCATATTAAGCCCCCATGCCGCAAGTGCAGGGAATAACCCGACTGCAACAGCAAGGGCATGGTGTTTCGGTGTCTCCTGAAATGCCTGTGCAACAATAATCATACCTATCCAGAGGAGGATGCCGGCACCTGCCTCAATTGGTATTATCCTGAGAACAGTGTCCATTGTCCCTGTAAGACATATAAATGTAATGAAGATGCCATTTAATATAGAATAGCCTGTCCTTGCACCAAGTGCCTTCCATCCCGGATGACCGATATATATTGTTGTGGGGAAACAGCTGCCAAGAAATGAGGCGGCAATACTCCCTATTCCATTTGCAAGGAGGGATGACTTTGTATCATATTTATCCCCAGCCGACTCGGCACTCTCAAGGTTCTGGAGTGACCCTACTACATTAAATAATCCCATAGGGATAATAACAGACATATAACGCCATACATACTCGCTTCCGAGCAGACTGAATATATCCCCAATAACAGGCACTGGAAGATGAAAGGCAATATTTATGCCCTTGCTCCAGTCAGGCTCAAAATAGCCGCTTACACCTGAGAATTTTAATACCCATGCCGTTACTGTCCCTATTATAATTGCAAGAAGACCGCCGGGAAATTCTCCGGGCAGTTTTACATGGGACATATAATAAAATATGATGATTGCCATAGGGACAAGGGCAAGGGCTGGCTTTGCAAAAATCTGGAAGATAAATTCCATAGATATAAAAGTAACAGCAATACCTGCAAGTGTGGATAAAAGTGCTGCCCTCGGTGTAACCCTCCTTACCCAGCCGCCGACAAAGGCACCAGCAGTCTCTATCACGCCGCTGAAGAAACATGCAACAAGTCCTATCTTCCATGCAAAAACAGGGTCTTTTGTCTCCTGATACACAGGACCCATAATGAAAAATATAAATGCAAAGAGACTGACTGTATTTATCCCGTATGGAAGCGCTGTTACATCATCCCTCCCTGTCTTTATGGCATAATTCCTCGCCTGTATGGAGTAGAAGATATTCCCGCCTATAATGGATAGTGCGGCGCCGGGGAGGATATAACCGAATATAAGACTATCAGGCATTCCTGCGACAAATTTGGATAGGGTGACAATCAGCATTAACTGTATGAGATTGTCTATTGCAAGCCCGAAAAAACCATCTAAATCCTTCCTTACAAACCACGGATAAGAGCCTTTTCCAGTCATATAATAATTTTCTCCTTATATTATTTTTTCAATTTTTGCTATTATTTATAGCATAGACATTATCTTCCTTCCAAGAAAAATGCTTGACTAATAATAAGTTAACTGCTAATTTTTATATACTTACTTGTTTTTATATAAAATTGGGGACGTAGTTCAATTGGTTAGAGCACCGCCCTGTCACGGCGGAAGTTGCGGGTTCGAGCCCCGTCGTCCCCGCCATTTCTCATTGCCTCTTAATTTTGCCACAGACTTTCACTGACAAAATCAAAACAAGAACTTGAGAAGATAAGAAAATTGGAAGATGAAAATTACTAAACCTCATAACTCCTTAACTTCTCATCTTCTTATCTTCACGGTGTTAAGTCCGTGTTTGTCCGTGGCTAAATAATATGTTGAAGAAAAAGTTTGAAGAGATTGATGCAACCGCTGATTTGGGCATTATAGCCTATGGAGAGGATTTGAAGAGTTTGTTCTCCAATGCTGCTGAGGGATTGATGTCCCTGATGGCTGATAGAGAGAGTATTGCAGAATCAAAATCTATTAATATCAATATAACTGCAAAAGACAGAGAGGGACTGCTTGTAAAATGGCTGAATGAAATAATATTTCTCAAAGATACTAAAGGATTTTTAGGGAGGACATTTAATATAACTAATCTTTCTGATAACAATCTAAAAGCTGATATTCATGGCGAGATATACACCCCTGAAAAACATGAGCTTTTATCAGGTGTAAAAGCTGCTACATATCATAATCTAAAGGTTGAAAAGATTAATGACACATGGCAGGTGAGAATAATATTTGATGTGTGAGTTCAAAATAATTATGCTATATTATTTTTATGCACCAATTGGATGATTTAAAATTAATAACTGAGATTGATAAGTCGGGAATGTGGAAGAGGCTGCTTGCCTTCCCCAATCAATGTGAAAAAGCAAAAAGATTTATTGATGGAATTGAAGCCCCATTTTATTCGGAAGGGATAGAGAACATAGTTATAAGCGGAATGGGAGGTTCAGCGGCAGGTGGCGATATTTTAATCTCATATCTCAGGGAAAACTTTAAAATACCTGCTATCGTAAATAGGGGCTATTCTCTACCGCTATTTGTTAATGAAAAAACCCTTACAATTGTCATAAGTTATTCAGGAAATACTGATGAGACATTGTCATCTCTTAAATATGCCAATGAAAAAGGGAGCAAAATAATAACGATTACAAGTGGGGGAGTTATAGAAGAATTTTGCAGTAGAAAAGGCATACCCATTATAAAAATTGAAGGCGGATTACAGCCAAGGGAATCCCTTGGATATATCTTTATTCCACTCCTTATATTGATGGAAAAGATGGGGTTTATTGAAGGGCAGGGGACAGATATTTTAGAGACAATTGAACTATTAAAAACATTATCAAAAGGCTATTCCCTTGAGTCAACTGAAAATGATGCGAAGAGATTGGCGCTGGATATTCATGGGAAGATACCATTGTTATATGGCATTCATGGGCTTACTGATTCAATTGCCATCCGATGGAAAAATCAGTTTAATGAGAACAGCAAGACTCCAGCATTTTATAATATATTCCCAGAATTAAATCACAATGAGATTGAGGGGTGGGATTCACACCATGAATTCAGCAATATTTTCTTCATTATCATTTTAAGAAGTGAAGATGAGGCTGAAAATATATCAAGACAGATAGAGATTACAAAAATGATATTAAACGAGAGGGTTGGAGGGCTGAGAGAACTATGGGAGAAGGGAAAGGGGAGATTGGCAAGGATGTTTTCACTCATATATCTTGGAGATTTTGTGAGCTATTATCTCGCCATACTTAATGGAGTTGACCCAACACCGGTTAAGAATATTGAGAGGCTTAAAAAGCAGTTAAGGAGTTGAGGAGTTAAAGAGTTGTTGACAACACAATTTTTTTAATTAATTAAGTTTTTGCTTCCATCCTGTCTTCGCGGGAATTATTTTCCCTAGAACAACCTGCTTCCCAGCTCCCGTTACATGAGGGAGATTTACAGGGATGCCAGATATTGCAGCATATCCTAAAATAGCAAATACTATTGCTTCGATTGTTTCAGGAGGGAAGCCGTAACTATCGGATGTTTTAACTTTAATAGGTTTTATCTCCCGTGATATCATATCTGTTAAAATAAGATTTTTTGCTCCGCCTCCACAGATAATAACCTCTGATACATCATGCTTACATAAAATGAATCTCTTATAATTTTCCCCAATTGACTTCGCAGTAAATCTTGTTATAGTTGCTACAATATCTTCATCGGATAGCCTATCCCTCTTTGCAAGTTTATAAAACTTCAATGCCTCATTATAACCAAACTCCTCTCTCCCTGTAGATTTTGGAGGTCTCTTTTTTATGAATGGATGTTTCATAAGTTTATTTAAAAGTCTTTCATTGTCCTCTCCCCTATTTGCTATTTTACCACCCCTGTCATAACCCATCCTACCCTTCGTAATTATCTGCACAATAGAATCTATAAGCATATTCCCAGGTCCTGTATCAAAGGCAATTACATTATTTATATCTCCATCTGCAGGAATAAATGTTACATTACTTATACCCCCAATATTATTGACTGCCACACCTTTCCCCTTTTTTTTGAAAAGAATATAATGGGCAAATGGTGTAAGTGGTGCGCCAATTCCACCTGCTGCCATATCCATTGCTCTAAAATCTGCAATTGTTGTAACTCCTGTCCTTTCAGCAATAACAGAAGGTTCACCTATCTGTAAAGTTGAGGGGGGCTTCCCCTTGGGTATATGATAGATTGTCTGCCCATGTGAGCCTATCAAGTCTATATCCTTCATCTTATATCCTGCTTTTTTAACAACCCCTATTGCAGCCTTTGCAAACAGGTCACCTATCAAGAAATTCAATTGGCAAATTAAATCTACTCTTCCATATTCAGGTGTAGATGCTCTGTGAATTAACTCACGCAAACCCTTTGAAAATGGAAATTTTTTAAAGGCTATTAAATCTATTTTACAGTCAAGCCCCTTCCCTTTTATCTCTACAATTGCAGCATCAACACCATCTGCCGATGTCCCTGACATTAAACCAATTGCCTTTATAATCTTTTTCATCTAAAACCCTATTTAAGCCACAGACTTTCACCAACAAAAAAGGCTTAAGGTTTACCTTCATCCTGTTTTTCTTCAGCCTTCAGCCTACTTTGCTGATATCAATTAATTCAGACATCCTGTCTTCTGCAATCGCATCCCTTATTTTCTTCATCAGGGTTACATAATAATGTATATTATGTATTGTATTTAATCTTAGTGACAGAATTTCTTTAGATGCAAACAGGTGTCTTAGATATGCCAGAGAAAAATTTTTACAAGTATAACAGCTGCAGTTTGGGTCTAATGGATTCTCATCTTTTATATATTGGGCATTCCTTATATTCACCTTACCATTGCCTGTAAACAGGCATCCATTTCTTGCATTTCTTGTAGGTATTACACAATCAAACATATCCACACCCATTGATACACACCTTACAATATCATCAGGTGTCCCTACACCCATAAGATACCGAGGCTTATCAAAGGGGAGGAGTGGGGCAACATAATCTGTAAGCCTATACATCTGCTCTTTCCCTTCGCCAACACTCAAACCTCCAATTGCATAGCCGTCAAATTCAATGTCTGCTATCTCCTCCACGCTCTTCTTTCTTAGGTCTTCATAAATCCCCCCCTGCACAATTCCAAAGAGAAGCTGCCCTTTTTTATTATGCCTTTCTTTACATCTCTTTGCCCATTTTGTAGTCAACTTTTCAGATTGAAGTGTATATTCATATGTTGAGGGATAAGGGACAGGCTCATCAAATATCATAATTATATCTGCCCCAAGTGATTCCTGAATTTCAATTGATAGCTCGGGGGTCATAAAATGTCTTGAGCCATCTATATATGACCTGAACTCTACACCATCCTCATTTATCTTTCTTAAATCACTGTGGCTGAAAACCTGAAAACCGCCGCTGTCTGTAAGTATAGGTCTATTCCACCCGATAAAACTGTGCAGACCTCCCATTTCATTTATTATATTATGCCCCGGTCTTAAGTATAGATGATAGGTATTGCCAAGAATAATTTCAACATCATTATCCTTTAAATCCTGTGGCGATAGTGTTTTTACGGAGGCTTGAGTGCCGACAGGCATGAATACAGGAGTAGTTATCTCTCCATGATATGTTTTAAGTTTTCCGAGCCGGGCAGATGTGTATTTATCTTTATGCAGGACTTCAAAGCAGTTTGAATTATTCATTTCTTATATTGCCTGCTATCTGCAAGGAATTTCTGTAATTGGAAAATGGGTAGATACTTGGGAAGGGAAATCATTTTATTTGTAAAATATAACTGCTTCTTGACTAAAATCCCCTCCTCTTTTTTGCCTCTTCATTGTAATGCTTGTTATATAATACCTCCCACTCAGGTGTCCCCTCTCTTATATTTTTTGAATAGGATGCCAATGTCTTTCTTGCTGCCTCATCAATCTCATCATCAACTTTAAGAACGTCAGTAACAACCCTTACAATCTCTAATCTTATTTTATTCTCCTCATCAAAGAACTCTACCCTGTCATCTCCTGCCAGTTCTGTAATAATTAATTTTGAAAGATGATTTATTTTATCCCTGCCCAATCTCACAATACCATCTCCCTCTCCTTTGCCAGCTTTTGTTTTACCATCTGAAACATCCTCCTATAGTCTATATTCCCTTTGTCCAACTCCATCTCATGGCTCTTAAGTAATTCTTTTACTTCGTCATTAAGCCTGTCTTCCAATAACAGTTCATCAGTAATTATTTTCCCAATTGAGTCAACAATCTTTTCCTTCGCACAATCTATCTCTATAAGTCCATTTTTTAATAAATCATCAACGATCATTGTTGATACATAATTAATCATATCTTCCTTCAAGCGCATCTAAATCCTCCTATTTTTTAATGCTTGCCTCCTGACTCTTGCCTTTCTTTATCTCCTCTAATTTTTTTACAGCAAACTTACCTCTTTCGTCATTCTTATACTTTACTGCAAGTTTTTGATACATAAGGACTGCCTCATCTATTCTCCCCTGCATTTCAAATATCTCCCCTACTCTAAACCTTGCAGTCCCTGCCCACATGTCATTATCAGGATATAAATAGGAAATCTTAAGATATTCTATAGTTGCATCCACCAATCTTCCTGAATTCTGTAAAGCCTCTCCTAACCAGAAATGCGCCTCAGCCTTAAGTTTATTGTCCTCTACACTGTTTATAACCTGAGAAAAAGATTTAATTGATAAATCATACTCCTTTTCTTTCAAAAAGAAAAGTCCTATGTTTACCCTCTCGGCATCCAATCCTTTTTCATTAGGATAATCATCAATGACCCTCTTAAAAAACTCAGAAGCCTTATCAATCTTTCCTGATTTTGTCAATATATCGGCAGTCATATATAAAGAAATTGCACCTGAACCTTCTGCCACAGAGGGCACAGAGGATATAGAGGACACATTTATTTTCTTATACTTTTCATCATTTTCAGTGATAAAAATTTTTTTCTCCTCTTCCAGTATCACAGGCTCATAATCCATAAAATAAGAGGAGAGTTCAACATATTCCTTATATATACCCTTTTTAAGATAAATATCTCTCAATTTATTTTTTATTAACAGCTTCAAAAGAGGTTCAGAAGTATTCTCAAGCAATTCCTTATACAAATCTACTGCCTCATCATCTTCACCTGATTTCAGATAATTATCAGCACTTTGGATAATATCCCATAAATCCTCCCTCCCTTCACTTTTACCAAAGTTGAGGTCAGCAGAAGGATATTTCTCGGTATAGGTTTTTAAAATATTCACTGCGGAATTCAAATCCTTTAAATCAAGATATACCTTTCCTGCATTTATATATGCCTCACCAATACGCTTACTACCCTGAAACTCGTTTATCAATTGGAGGTAAATTGATAGAGACTCTTTTAAATTTCCCATCTCATCAGTGCTTTTCACCATAAGCCACAGAATATCTTCTTTAAACTTACCATCAGGTCTGTCTTCAATAGCTTTTTTCAATTTATCATATGCACCTGCAAAGTCCTCTCCATTTAAAAACTCCATAGCAGAAACAATATCTCTCTCATAAGCATCCTCTTTTTCTTCATAAGCCATGAGATACTGCCCTGCCTCTTTATACATCTCCTCCCTCCACAGAGACCAAACAACACCATATATAGCCCTGACATAGAAACTGCTTTTGGGATAGCTATTTGCCAATTTCTCAAATCTTACCCTTGCCTCTTTATAATCACCCTCTGTAAAATACAAGACACCTGAATTATAAAGAGCCTTCTCTGCAAAATCAGATTTAGGATATTTCTTTATTACATGAAACCACCTCTCCGATGCCAACCTGAAATCTCCCCCTCTATATAAACACTCTCCCAGTTTATAAAATAGCTCATCTTCCGGGACACCCTGGGGTATCTTCTCAGCAAGCCTCTCAAATATCCAGAGTGATTCATTGTATCTCTGTCTTTTATAAAGGATGTTTGCATAATAGTATGCAGCACCACTGGAATAACCTTTTTCCGGATACCTCTCAAATATTATTTCAAAGACTTTAATTACTGTCTCACCCTCTTCAATATATTTAGAACACTCTCCTATCCTTTTAATAACATCATCCAATTTTAAAAAATCAGGAAACATCTCTAATATTTTCCCATACTGTAAAACTGCCTCGTTATATCTTTCCGCCTTATACAATCCTTCTGCTGAATAGAAATAGGCATCTGAAATTAATTGGCTGTCAGGGTAATCCTTTATAAAAAGATTAAATTGTTTTGCAGACAGGTCAAACAATCCATCATTATAAAGACCTTTTGCAAGTGTAAAAACATTATTCTCAGGCTGAGGAATATCTGTATTTGAAGGGTAAACTAGGGGGGGCGATATAAAAAGCAGAAATAATAAAAACCAAAGATTAAATTGTCTTTGCACTCTGAGACATGCCATTAATGTTTTCATTTTGATTTATAAATTTAATATTTGATACTTCAGCCTTCAGTCTGTCCACATATTGAATCGGAAGTTTTACTCTTCCCATCAGTATATTGAGTTTTTTCTCGCCGTGGCAGTCAGAACCGCCTGTCACCAAAAGCCCTTTATCTTTTGTCATTTGAAAATAGCGATTCGTATCCTCTTCGGAATGCCCGCTGTGATAAACCTCCAAACCATTAAGACCCGTATAAATCATAGCATCTATAAGGTCATCCCTTCTTGTAAGCCCGGGATGTGCCAGAATAGAGACTCCGCCTGCATTTGATATAAGCTCTATCCCCTCCTCCGGGGTGAGCGCATTCATCTTTTCATATGCAGGTTTTCCAGAACCGATATACCTATCAAATGCCTCATATACAGAGCCTACAATCCCCTTCTTTTTTAAAAAATGGGCTAAATGGAGTCTACAGATTGAATTATTTGATACATATTCAATAAGCTCATCAAAATCAATATCTACTGCCAGCTTTTTCAATTTATCAACCATTACAGACATCCTTTTAATCCTTATCTCCTGAATCCTCTTCAGGCTTTTCAAAAAATACTCATCCGTATAATCAACAAAATAGCCGAGCATATGTATCTCTCCAGTATCAACAGTTGTACTAATTTCAATCCCGGGTATAACCTCAACACCACTTTTCTCGCCTTCCTTAATTGAGGCTGCAATACCATATACTGAATCGTGATCTGTAATAGATATGATTTTAAGATTATTTTTTACAGCATGACGAATAATTACAGCAGGCGGGAAAGAACCGTCAGAATATATCGTATGAATATGCAAGTCGGCATACATAATATAGTGTTCAGTGTCAGTGTCAGTAAATAGTAGTTTATGCTGACACTGTTCACTGACACTCACACTTAATTATAGAGCGGGCGACGGGACTCGAACCCGCGACATTCAGCTTGGGAAGCTGACACTCTACCAACTGAGCTACGCCCGCTTAATCCCTGATTATTAAATGATTTTGTGATATACTATCACACAATAATCTTTTATACAATCTTCTAAATTTTAGTGTCAGTTAAAAATTAAAACCGGACTATTTTTAAGGGATTTAAAAGTTAAAATCGGACTCTATAGATTCACTCTATGATAATGTAAATA
>MHDO01000109.1 GCA_001805005.1 Nitrospinae bacterium RIFCSPLOWO2_12_39_16 | reverse complement strand
ATGAAACGATAACGAAATACAATAATACAAATATTTTCAAATATATTTATTAAGAATAGCTTTTGCCTTGATTCTGTATAATAAATTTTGTATCTTTTAGCCATAATGAAAAGCAGAGTTCTTGTTTTGATTCTTGTATTGCTCCTCTTGATAGGCGGCGGTATTGTCTCTTACAGGGTTTATGACTATTTAGAAAACAACCCTACATTCTGTAAATCCTGCCATATAATGGAGACCGCCTTTGCTTCATGGGAGAAAAGTGTGCATGCCATGGTAAACTGCCATGACTGTCATCATTTGCCACCACGGGAAGGTATAAAGCCCTTTTACAGTTTTGTTGTTAACCGTCCCAGATTAATACCACCGAGACACGGCGAAATTATTGTATTAGGAAAATTCTGTGTCCGATGTCATTTTGAAATAAGCAAAAAATATCCTCAGGCTGTATCAATCATGACTTCTCAATTTCATGGGAAACACGGTTTTGAAAAGAAGATAGAATGCTCTAAATGTCATGGATATAAAACACACGAGTTTCTCCCAGAGGAGAGGTTCTGTGTTATGTGCCATGAGGGGAAAAAGGTGCATGGTGGCGGCATGGAGGGGCTTGCCTGCCTAAATTGCCACAGCGACCGCACTAAAGATTTGAGGCCTGAAAGGGAGAAGTGCCTCTTTTGTCACGGGAGCGATGAGATAAGGGTTAGGATGATTAGAGAAAAGAGATTAGATGTAAAACACTTTACACCGTCTCCAGAGAAGATTAAGGCTGCTATAAAGATTAATATACCTGCCGATTCCAAACATCAATTTGACTGTTATGCCTGCCATATACCGCATGAGAAGGCAAGACCCGACTGGAGTGAGTGCATAAACTGTCATAGTGATATTGTTAATACAGGGAGACATGAACTCCATGTGAAGGTTATGAATATCAATTGTGGAGAGTGCCACAAACTCCATTCATGGGTAGTTACAGAGGAGCAGGCTAAGAAGGGATGTATAAAGTGTCATGAGAGTGCCGGAATATATAAGAAGTGGGCAGGCTGAAGGGAAAAATAGCAATGGGAAAGGTTTTTATTAAATCTCTTAAACCTCTTTGAGGCAAAAATGGGAATATTGGTGAATTAACTTTCAAAATATACTCTACGGACAAAACAAATTAACCACTTCCCTCGTTTTAAAATGCTCTTGCCGAATCCTTATAAACCGTGATAATTTAATAATATGCTGAAGACAGCGATGTTGACCATGAGCGATAAGGGTTCAAGAGGCAAGAGATCATGTGCCTTCAGTTAGGAGTTGAGAGTTGTGAGTTTAGGCTAAAAATGGGAAAATTAATTACATTTGAAGGGATAGAGGGGTGTGGGAAGACGACTCAGATAAAATTACTTGGAGATTACCTTCGCAAAAAAGGTTATACTATATATGAGACAAGAGAGCCTGGCGGGACACTGATTGGAGACCAGATAAGGATGGTACTCCTTAACCCTGATAATAAAGGGATGAGTGAAATTACAGAACTGTTTTTATACGAGGCATGCAGGGCTCAATTAATAAAAGAGCTAAGAGAAAAAAGTAGTGATAAAGATATTATCCTTTGCGACCGTTTTACAGATTCAACCATTGCCTATCAGAGATACGGAAGGGGAATTGATAAGGGGATAATAAAAGAACTAAACAGAATAGCCTCAAATGGAATAAAACCTGCCCTTACCATTCTGCTGGATTTGGATGTGAAGACAGGTTTAGGAAGGGCAAAAGAGAGAAATATTAAAGGAAGAAGGAAGAAGGCAGCGGAGGGCAGATTTGAAGAAGAGGCATTGGAATTTCATCAGAAGGTGAGAGAAGGCTTTTTGAAAATTGCCTCAGAAGAATCTGAAAGGGTAAAACTGACAGATGCAAACAGAGGGATAGAAGAAGTGCACAAAGAGATAGTTAAACTTGTTGAAGGCCATTTACTTAAAGCTGATAGCTGATAGCTCATAGCAAAGATTATGAACCATGAGCTATGAACTATGAGCTTTAACAATATTCTCGGACAGGAGAGGGCAAAAAAGATACTGATAAACAGTCTAATCAAGGGGAATATTTCCCATGCCTATATTTTTGCAGGACCTGAGGAGGTGGGTAAGAAACTTACAGCTCTGACCTTTGCAAAGACACTTAACTGCATTAATGGAAAAGAAGATTGTTGTGAAGAGTGTCTATCATGTAAAAAAATTAACAGTTTGAATTACCCTGATTTAATTATCATTAGAAAAGGGGATGAAAATACTAAAACAAATACAATAAGTGATATTAAAAGAAACTTTGGGGATGAAAATGAGGATAAGGATAAAGAGAGCAAATCAATCAAAATAGGAGCCATAAGAGAGCTTCAGAGGAGGTTGTCTTTAAAACCATACGAGGGCAAGAGAAAGGTAGCTATAATAGATAATGCAGAGGATATGATTGCTGCATCATCCAATGCCTTTCTTAAGACATTGGAGGAGCCTCCCGGAGAAACTGTTATAATTCTCATAACATCAAATACGCATTCACTTCTTCCGACTGTTGTCTCCCGCTGTCAGGTAATCAAGTTCAATCCCCTTTCTGATGAACACATAAAAGAGATATTAATTAAAAATTACAAATTCAGTGAAAATGATGCCTCAACCTTGTCAAGCCTATCTAAAGGGAGATTGGGGAGTGCGATTTCTATGGATTATAAGTCATTCTGCATGTTCAGGGAGGATGCACTGAAATTGCTCGGATCTTCTATTAAAGGAGATTTGAAGTATGTATTTACAGAATCCAAAAAGCTTTCAAGTGATAAAGATAAGCTTCCTCAGTTTTTAGATTTGGTGGCTGACTTATTGAGGGATGCAGTGGCAATTAAGGGAATTGGAACAGATGACAATGTTATAAATAAAGATGTAAGTGATAAGATTAAGGAGTTTTCAAGCGGATTGCAGATACAGAATATCCTAAATATGATTGATAAAGTTCAGCAAACAAAATCTCTATTGGATAGAAATGCAAACCACCAACTGGCAGTAGAGGTAATGATGCTAAACATAGCTGGAGGTTACAGATGATGGATTCTAATAATACGAATGATACCTCATTTTTTGTAATAGGTATCAGGTTTAAAAACAGCGGAAAGATTTATGACTTTAAAGCTAATGGTTTTTCAATGAGGGTAGGGGACAGATGCGTAGTAGAGACTGATAAAGGTCTTGAGTTTGGTATTGTATCAATTGCCCACAGAAAGATTCCACAACTTTTAATAAAAAGACCGCTTAAGAGTGTTGTCAGAAAAGCTACACGGGATGATATCGTGCAGGTGGAGAAGAATGAGATGTTGGAAAGAGAAGCATTTGAGATTTGCCAAAATAAGATTCATGAGAAAGAAATAAAAATGAAGCTTGTAAAGGTAGATTTCAGCTTTGACGCCCAGAAGGCAATATTCTATTACACATCTGAGGAAAGAGTAGATTTCAGGGAACTGGTAAAAGATTTGGCGCATCACTTTAAAATAAAGATTGAGATGAGGCAGATTGGCTTAAGAGACGAGGCAAAAATGATAGGTGGGTGTGGTCCATGCGGCAGAAACCTTTGCTGTACAAGTTTCTTAAAGGAATTTGAACCAGTGTCTATCAAGATGGCAAAAGACCAGGAACTTGCACTGAACCCTGTAAAAATCTCAGGTGTCTGCGGAAGGCTTATGTGCTGTCTTGTGTATGAGCATGAAACATATAAAAACCTCAAGAGAACCTGTCCGAAACTTGGGGCTATTTTGGATACCCCTGATGGAAAAGGCAGAGTAGTTAAGGTTAACTTACTTCAGGAAAGGGCAATTGTGGAGTTAGAAGATGGGAAAAAAATGGATGTTGACATGAAAGGAAATAAATGATACTTCGATTAAGTTTTTGTTAATTTATACATCCATATTCAATCTTATAGGAGGGCTTGTATGATAGATAAGCCAAGTGATAGAGAAGAAGAGTTTTTTGCAAGGCAGGAGTTTGAGAGGAGGAAAAAGACAGAGGAAGAAAAAAGGAAAAAGATGATGGAGGAGGAAAAGAAGAAGCTCAAAGAACTCCACCACATGCACTGCCCAAAATGCGGTATGAATCTTATTGAGATAGATTACAAGGGTATCAAGATAGATAAATGTTCAGGATGTGAAGGAATATGGCTTGATGCAGGGGAATTAGAGGCAGTAGTGGAGGCTGGACATAAGGACAAAGGTTTCCTTGATAAGATGTTTACTGTGTTTAAGAAGTAGCTTGTAGGACGCAGATTTACAGGATATATCATGTAGTTTCTGTGTTTATCTGTGTCCAATTATATTTCAATGTTTAAAATGCCTAATCCCTGTAAATACCATTGCAATGTTATGTTCATTAGCAGCAGCGATTACTTCCTCATCCTTCACTGAGCCTCCCGGCTGGATAATCGCTGTTCCACCGACCTTCGCCGCCTCATCCACACTATCCCTGAATGGAAAAAATGCATCTGATGCCATTGCTGTCCCCTGAATAGGTTTATTCGCCTTCATTGCAGCAAGCTTTGATGAATCAACCCGGCTCATCTGCCCTGCACCTATGCCTACAGTCTCATTTTCTGTTGCATAAATAATTGCATTAGACTTTACATGCTTTGCCACCTTCCACGCAAACCTCATTGCTGACCATTCCTTTTCTGTCGGCTGTCTGTTTGTTACAACCTTGAGATTATCTTCATTTAGTGTAACAGAATCCTTATCCTGCAATAAAAGCCCTCCGCTGACATTCCTCAAATCATATTCCTTTTCAGTCTTTTCCTTAAAATTTGATAATTTAAGGAGTCTTATATTTTTCTTCTCTTTTAATATGGCAAGTGCTGATTCGTCATAATCAGGGGCAATTACAGCCTCAATGAAAGTTGAGGCAATCTCCTTTGCAGTCTCCTCATCCACATTCTTGTTAAACCCGATTATCCCGCCAAATGCTGATAGTGGGTCTGTCTCCCTCGCCTCTCTATAGGCAGAAACGAGGTTATTTCCTATTGCTACACCGCAGGGATTTGTATGTTTTATAATTACTGCTGCTGTCTCATCAAACTCCCTGACAAGCTCCAGCGCTGCATTAAGATCAAGTATATTATTATATGAAAGCTCCTTTCCGTGAAGCTGTTTAGCCTTTGAAAGAGTCCCTTTATTAAGCCCGATATTTTCATAAAACGCTGCCTTCTGATGGGGATTCTCTCCATACCTTAAATCAGTAATCTTTTCAAACTGCAGATTTAAAATTGAAGGGAAGCCCTCACCCTCAACCTTGCTCTCCAGATATTTTGAAA
>MHDO01000108.1 GCA_001805005.1 Nitrospinae bacterium RIFCSPLOWO2_12_39_16 | reverse complement strand
ACCAAATGGCCACAGATTGCACTCTCTATGGTTGATCGGATCAATGACAACTTTCAGATTCTAAATAAGGTGTCTTGAAGTAGAAGTGGTATAACACCCTTTGTGCGTTTACTCCCACTTACGAACGCTAGAGGTAATCCTTTCTCATCCTTGAGCACTTGAAAAAATGCTTCATAATGATCCTCCAACTGAAGGAGCAACGTAATTCCAGCAACAACCACATTATGTTCACCTGTGGCAATTTTTAACTCTGCAACACGCGTATGAAGTCCTCTATGAATTTGATCAATGTCAAAGGGTAATTCAGATGTAGCATCTTCAGATAAGATGACCGTGTTTCCTTCAGTACCTGTTCGTAATTTTAAAGTATGATGAGTAAAATTAAGAGTTTCGGACCAAACACCTCCATACTCTCCAACTCCATAAGCTGTTGAAAATAATGTTACAACATAGAAAAAGTGGAGGATAAAAAGAGTACGAAACTGACGCATAAAAGTTTCACTTCATCTAGAATATTCTAATTTGCCCACTTTATTTTATAAGCATTTATTGTTTTAGAATTCATTCCTTGATACCAAGAAAGGTTAGCTATCCCATTTGTTCTGATGTCCAACGTTTCAAATGTTGGTTTATCTAAAAGAGTCATAAGAGTTTTTTCAAAAGCTTCAAAGGCTTCTTGCCCTCTCCAATCATAAATTCTGTTTGTATGAAAACTTAACTTCCTCAACTTAGGTAAGCTTAGAGCAAACTCTAAAATTTTATGTGCTCCACTGAAAGTAATGCTGTTATTTCTAAAATCTAAAACCTCAATATCATCTTCATGATACTTGCTTTTAACATAGTCGATGGCTTTACTAACTGACAGCGGGCGAGGGCTTCTAATAGCGTTTGCTATTTCATCGTCTGTAATGCCTTCTCCTCTTATTTTAACCTTCACAGCAAAGGAGTCACAAGAAAAGGCCATTACTAAACAAAAAACGAGTATTCTCATCATTTTTTCTCCTCCATGTATTTACTTGTTATTTAAATCTATCTTATCATATGTCAATAAAAATCATGCGTCAAACTTTAACAGTAAATACTTTTCGTCTTCTCTCTATTCATTTGAATTTCAAGGAAAACTAATTGTTCTTGAAAGCCCTAAAGCTGCAGGAATCATTAAAGTTTTTAGGCGGCGCGCTAATTGATAAATGAGGAATATGTGAGCTGTGGTTCCCCTAGGGCGCCAAAAACTCATCAAAAGCCTCTTGTCATGCCTACAACAGAGTTTTCTCAACTTAAAGACCTTGAGTTTTATGTAAGGCTTCCTGGCGACATGCCATGTACCAAGCTTCAAACCTCCATTGATCTTTATCGAGCTAGGTATTGGAGCGATTATTTGCTATTCCTTTGATGGGCCTGATTTCCTAGCATGGTTTATTGGATACATTATTTTGCTATGTTTCATAGTAGGAGGAGCTTTTGGAACTTATGGTGGGACTACTTTTGAGATTAGTCCTAGCAGTGTTTCCCATGATCGAAATTTCCTTTGGAGCAAAAGGAAAGAAGTGCTTCTTACGAATATTAAAAAGGTTGAGTTAAAATCTGGCCTCTTACAAAGACTCTTTGGGCTAGGAACAATTGTCATGCATACGCAAGCAAGCACAGCAGGCAATAGTAAGACAGGACTTTCTCTTTTCGATATAGAGAACTCTAACGAAGTCTATGATTTATTGAAAAAGAATATATCTAAGGTCTAAGGCAGCTAAGGTCTCGGAAAAATAATAATTTTTGTAACCGTTGAAGCTTGGATCAGGGTGTCAATGAAAGCTAAATCATAGGTGCTGTACAGATAAGCATTTTTTAAGGTGTTCCAAGGAAATGTCGAAATTTATCCGGAGTAATATCCCTTGTGTTTCGTAAAAATCAATTACCTTTTTGACGGTCTGATTAAACAAGACAATCCTTTTCTGAAAATCTTGTTCATTATCACAGGATCGCTGAATAAGAGGATGCTGACAAACATCACACATGTCAGGGTTAATTGGTTTTGCGGTTATTAAGTTATAGAGTTTCCCGCAAGATGAGCATGTCCTCCTTCCTATGATACGTTCCGAGGCAATTTCTAAAGGAACATCAAGGTAAACAAACTTAACGTTTTTGTGCAACGAGTGCGTTTTAAAAAGATGATCTAAATGTTGAGCTTGTTCAAGTGTCTTAGGGAATCCATCGAGAACAACCTTTTCTTCGGTCTGCAGAAGAGCTACTAATTTTTTTAACACGACCTCTTGAATAATTTCTTCTGGGAGGAGAGACGAAGAAGACTCGATTTCTTTTTTATACTTTACCCCTATGCTTGTTTTAAGTCGGACTTCTTCTCTTAAAATATCACCTGTAGAAAGGTGTTTATACCCTCTTTCTTGAAGTATTTCTGAAAAAGTCCCCTTGCCCGCCCCAGGATACCCAAAGATGACAAACATTTTTATTTCTTCCTCCTGCTGCTTTTTATATAGATCTAAATTCTCTTGGTTTGTAGGGGGCTTCATTAACCCCCATTCATCAGCATCTAAACTTATGGACATATTGGGCGATGGTTTAAGATCATGATATTTTAAAGTTGCAAAGAGTTCACTTCTTATTTCACTTAGTTCATCCCGTCTTACCGCATTCGCAGATTGAATGATGGTAATGAATCCAATTATTCCAAGTAAAACCAACTGTTTTTTGAGAAGACATGTGAGCATTCTGACTTCCCTTTCTTATTTTGAGATTTAGGGGATGGGCTGGTTTTTTCCTCCCCCATACACCACCATAATTGATCCATAGTAGGATGTCATCTCTCTCTTTATCCTTGCGTGTTATCAATTTGTAATCCCTTGTTTTTTTCGTTCCAAGACTCCATCAGAGCTCACTATTAGAGTAGAGCTAAGCTGATCCTTTTAAGGAACAAGCCATTTGATTGTATCTCGTTATGAGGCATCGCAATTGATTATTGTTAAAAAATACAGGATGTTCTTGATTAAGTTGAAGACTGTGTTTCAAAAAGTAAAGCGTGGGGGCTCCGAGGACATTAATCACATGTGTGCATGAATCCCCAAGTTCATTTTTTTTTGCAAAAGAATAAAGGACTTTTATTTGGGTTTCATGAGGCAATGTATAAGAAACTAAATTTTTTTCTCTCTCATCTATAACGTTTAAGATTTCCCTTTTAACTGTGGCTACAACGCTTTCTTTTTCTCTTAATGTGTCTATAAAACAAACATTTGTAATTCCAAATTGTGGAAGCTCTTTCCTATAAAATTGTTGCAAGGCCTTCAAAAAGTCAAGTTGAGACCAAGGCCAGGGAATTTTATCCTCCCGTAATTGACGGCGTTGTAACCCGATTTCTGGAGAAACGTCAAAAATAAGTATTTTTTCAAAAGGAATCTTTAAGATATTGTTGATAAAGAGTTTTACTTGAGCTGGATAATAATGGGATCCCGTTAAAGCATCTAAAGCATAGGTATAGGCAAAGTTCGAAAAATATGTTCTGTCCAACATGAAGCAGATGTGAGGATCTTGAACTGTTTTCAAAAGAGTCATTCTTTCAATCCACAATCTTAAGTATATATCTCCTTGATCTTTAAGGGGTAAGTTCTTCCAAGGAGACCCAGGCTCAAAATTTATTTCAGATAAAAGGATGGCTCTTCCTTCTAATTGTTCTGCAATGGTCGAGAGAACAGTCGTCTTTCCTCCTCCAGGCCCCCCTTCAATGCCAATAACCTTACTCATGGGGTATGATATGTTTTTCTGAGAGAAGAGAGCTGTTGAGTTTTGAATCATAAAGAAATCAGTGCGATCACAATGAATTACTTACCCTGCTAGATCATAAGTTATCTGGGTTTTTTTGTTTATTTGATTTTTTGAATCAGAACTGGCCTCAAGCGTTTTCATTGGCTTGATTTGTATTACTCTATCTGTAAGACGTTTTTCAACATCTTGGCCAAATTCAGGTGCGATTTCTTTTAAATGGGAGATTTTTTCTTCACACTCTGGATATTGGTTATAATAAGAAATGGCTTGAGAAATTTGTTTTTCCGACACATCAAAATGTCCTAATTTTAAAAGCTCTAAGAAATCTCGAAACTCTTTAAAACTTGGGTACCGGTTAATTTCTTGATCAACGATAGAATATTGAGCTTTTTTATATAAAGTAATGAGGGTTTCTTGTGTTCCATAAATAAGATCTCGCAACTCTTTGGGGAGGTTTTTCAGTGTGAGTTCATTGACTCTTTTTTCTTTTAAATAGTCTTGAAGGACACGAATTGTATAATAAAGCCGTACTTTTTCGTCCTCAAAGAGACAGTTTCCTGCATAATCTCTGACACTCACAGCCTTCATTAAGGTCACAGCTCTTGGAGAAACTTCAGAAATAATGTTTTGCCGATAAAGAGACCCTTTTTCAATATAAGATAAAGTCAAAGGATCTTTAAATGTTTCATTGCGTGTTTTTTCAAAATCATCTTCATAAACATTGAGGGGATTATCTTGAACTCGGTTTTGCCATGTACATACATTTCCATTGTATTCAACAAGCCAATCCAATCCTCTTTGTCCCTTTGAATTGAAAATCACTGATGGGAAATTTCTTTCAGAATATTCTAAATCCCGATCATAAACATCAATTGTATCTTCAAGAGAAGACGGATTGCTTAAGTTAGGACGAAGTCCAGGTGTAAAGACCCTTGAAATGCCCAATATTGTGCTATAACCCGATGTAAATGTTATCTTTTTCTTCCAAGGAATGATCTTTTCAATGACGAGATCATCTGAGACATTTTCTCCAATATCCTTTAAATCATAGTGGGCAAGAGAGTCTAAAAAAGTCCAGAGAGTTTTATCGTTTTCAAAGGTTTTTAATTGTAATGTCAGATAAGGATGAGAGCGATAAGAGGTCTCAAAAAGTTGCAATAAATTAACAAGGGGTTTTACCCCAAGTTTAAAACTGTGCCCCTCACTGATACTTAAGCGAATCGATACCCTCGCCTGTTTTTCTCTTTTAGAGATCGCTTCTAAAATGTTTTCAACATAGGCCTGGGCACTATTTTTATCTAGAGCCCATATGCCGCTCGTTACAAGCATAATACGATCGGCATTTACCTCTGAAATACACTTTAGAAGAGCACGTTTCTTTAAAAAGGGTTCTCCTCCTCCTGATATCTGTAAATAGCCCACATTGGCATCATTCGCAAATTGGATAAAATGATCAACTCCTTCTTCTGTAAAACTGTCTCTGATATCAGGGGTTCCCTTATTGGGAGGTGATTTGAAAAAACAAAATGGGCAACCAACTCCACAAAATCTTGTTAAAAAAAGACAAATGAAAGATTTTCCCGAATATGCTTCCCCGTTAGAAGAAACTAAATTTTTAGAATCTAAAATAAATTTTCTATACTTATTTGGCGTCTGAAAAATATTTTTCATATTTTAAGCCTTTTTACTTCTTCTTTTGTACACTATGCATATTTAAAAATAAACTTCAACACCAGTCTTCATAAAGCCATAGATACGGGCAAATCAAACTCGAATGAACTTTTTTGTATTAAATTATATTTTATAAGTCTTCCTTTGGTTTTGTTATATCGATATTTGCGAGCTTAAGTTGAATCCTTTTTATTTGAGGGGATTCTTTCGAAAGACATTTTCCGATGATGTGGCACGCTTGATTTAAATAATCAATGGCCTTTTGTTTCAATTGTTGAGCTTCTTTTTCATGCCCCTCCTTTAAAGCTTGTACTGACTTTTTTAAATAAAGATCCGCCAAGACTTCTAAAGAAAAATATCTCCAGGGGTGTTGAGATTCCGAAGAGATTTTAAGAGCGGTACTTAATAACTCTTCTCCACGATTTGTCTGTCCTTGGAGAAGATAAACCTCTCCTAATTGGGTTAGAATTTTTGTGGTTTCTGTGTGATTCTTTTCATAATTTTCTTCGTAGATAAGGAGGCTTTTCTTCAAGAGAGTTTCTGCTTTTCTATAGTCTTTCAAGTCTTTATAAACTTCCCCCAAAAGAAACAGAACCCAGGCCGTTCGAATGTGACTTTCAGAAAAATGTCGCTTGTAAATGGCTAAACTCTTTTCAAGAAGGCCTTTTGCCTTTTGAAAGTCCCCTTGCTCTCTATAAATACTCCCCATATGTGCTAAAATCCAAGCTTCTCTTAAGTGATTGTCAGAGGATTCTTTTTGATAAATTCTAAAGCTCTCTTCAAGAAGACCTCTTGCCTTGTCGTAATTTCCAAGTTCCTTATGCGCAAGACCCAAATGGGCTATGACCCAAGCAACCTTAATGGGATTTTCGGAATAATGTGATTGATAAATTTCTAAACTTTGTTCACATAAAGTTTTAGCCTTCTCATAATCACCTAATCTTCTATAAACATTTCCTAAATGGGCTAGGGCTTTTGCCGTTCCTAAATGATCCTTTGAAAAATGCTTTTGGTAAATTTCCAAGCTTTCTTCAGAGAGTTTTCTTGCCTTTTTATAGTCACATAAAACACTGTAAACATCCCCTAAATACATCAATGTCTCCGCTGTTTTTTCAGAGTCATTGTTCTTTTGTTCTTTTAATTCAGACAATGTTTTTTCAAGAAAATCCTTTGCCTTGCCATAATTGTTTAAATAGTAATAAATATGTCCTAATTTACCTTGAAGTATCCCTCTCATTTCTAGATCGAGGAGAGGATGATTGATTATACGTTCACAATGGGCTGCTAAAAATTTCATTTTTAAGGTATCTTCTTTGTTTAAGGCCTCATCGATGTAGTTTCCCATCGTTTTAATAATAGAGGTTAAGATAGCGTGGTTATTTTTTAACCCTAACTTCTTTTGTAAATAGTCCAAACTTACTTCTTGTGTGCTGGGGTGAATAGAAAACAATGGTGATAAAATCACAGGACTGGTAGACTCCCGGGTAATAAGAGAATGGGGCTATGCAGTTGACTCCCGTACTTGTGAGTACCTTGTTAAGAGAAGTATAAACTATTACCAAGAATCGTCATCGCGAGTCCCCGTAGGGGGCGTGGCGATCCAGAAACCTTTGTTTACATACACTTGGATTGCTTCCCACTCGCTACGCTCGTGGTCGCAATGACGATTATAGGCGGGCACAGACGAGCCAAAATGAAATAATAAAGGGTCCGGGAATCAACCGCATAGCCCCATAAGAGAATACTTTTTCAAGTGATAGATGAAATTATCAACAATAATGTCGTTCTTATAAGTATTGAGTAAATCGATGGGTATATTTTGATCGTTCAATAAGCTAATAAATAATAAGAGGGACGCAAAATCAGAATCCGCTTCAATAAGATTGTCTAAGGATAAAGTGATAATTCCATAGCGGGTTTTTGTATAATCAGTGGCTTCTTTTATCACGTTTTCTTGTATAGCTGTAAAATCTTTATGAGGAATCTTTATATGGTCTAAATATTTTTCGTAAGATACGTTTGTCGTTTTGAGATAATAAGCTGCTATAGAAACATCTAAAGGAAAGGGAGGAATATGCTGTAAAAATGCTCTCGCCTTTTCTTTTTGTTGAGATGTATATTGCTCTGGCTTTCCATTGCTCATAATCTTAACAAAAAGATCAAGTTTTTCCTGAGCGCTTAATTCTGTCACTTCGATCATGGAACTTATGTAACTATTATTTTGTATGTTTTTGTCTCGCGTAATAACAATAATTCTTCCGCTACCCCAAGCGCCAGAGTCATACGGAAAATACTCATGGATGTCTTTGAATTGTTTGACATTATCATAAAGTAAGAGCCAGTTTGGGGTTTCTTTTAATTTTTCTTTGACAAAGAGAAGGATCTGCTTGTCTCTTTCTTTCACAAACTCAATATCTTGAATTTTCCTTAAGTTTTTTTTCTCCTTCTCAGTTGTCGCAAGGATTTGAGCAAGACTTTCAAAAGAATCCGAAAGGCTCTCCTTTGTTTCTGCGTTGACTTCAGCAATAAGAGATGCTTTTTGATGTCGGGCGTAATAACGTGCAAGCGTTGTTTTCCCTGCCCCTCCAATGCCTACAAGAGCAATTGTCTTAATCTCTTGAGGAGCCCTTTTTAAGCTTTCCTCGATTGTTTTGAGGAGTTGTGGACGATTAAGTAAAATAGTCTCGGTAGGAATAATAAGATCAGAACGAAGATATTCACTTTCCATTTGATTTTGATGAGGGTTTAAATCTTCTGTTCTAAAGGAAGTAAAGGCCCATAAACAAAAAAGGCTCAAACTCATGACAGTAAATCCAAAAAAAAATCTTCTTTCTTTAATCAAGCTTCTTAGATGGAAACCAATCCTTTTAATATGATGAGTATAGTGGAGGAACACAGATTCAGGAGGTTTTTCTCTTGCAGAAAAGCCACAGAGCAGCTGATATTGCTCTTTAAATTCAGCCACACTGTCATCGAAATGAACGGTTGGAAAAACTTTTCTTAAAACCTCAAAAGCTCCACTATAATAAGAAATTCCTTCCGAAAAATCGATACAAGTGATTTTATCAAATTGAGCGTAAATTTCTGGATCCAGTGCTTTATCTGGTAAAATAATAAGGGGTGTTCCTGAAATTTTGTTGATCCCGCGTATAAATTGAGAAAGATCAACCGGTTTCTTTCCAATTCCAAGTTCCTTTATCAAAGTTTCTGAAAAGATAAAAAGAGTATAAGCCACAGAAGAATTTTGAGAAGATTCGCCTTGAGGATGGTGGACTTCACGCAAATTAACTAGCACCTGAATCCCCATTTGTTTTAAATGATCTTCTAGAAAACGGAACAAAGAGTGTTTAGCGTCAGAATCAGCCCAATAAACAAGACAAATAGATTCTTTGAAGGTCAGTTGAGATAACTGGCGAGACAGCTTTTCTAATTGTTTTTTAAAGGCGGATTCAATGAGCAGGCTTTGATAATATGTTTTGAGAGGATCAATTTTATCTGACTTTTCTATGAGAGAGATGATCCCATCTCGTGAGTTACAGTCAAACTTTACCATAATGTTGTGGACATGGGATTCAATGGTTTTAGGAGAGATTGATAAGCAAGACGCAATTGTCTTTGCCGATTTCCCACTTAAAAGATAAGCAATAATGTCAATCTCACGATGCGTAAACTTGATCTTATTGATATTCCTTAAATGCGCATCA
>MHDO01000107.1:2932-7563 GCA_001805005.1 Nitrospinae bacterium RIFCSPLOWO2_12_39_16 | reverse complement strand
CAAAATATCGATATATATGGATTTCTCTTTAAGCTCATTGAAAATTTCTTCCGGGGATGATGGTAAAGAAAGGTCTTTTGCAATAATAGTTACTGATATTGAATACTCTTTGGATAATTCAAGTGCAAGCCTTTCAAGTTGTGATTTTCTTCTTGCTACCAATACCAGGTTATAATTGTCTTTAGCAAACAGTTTTGCTAATTCTAAGCCAATTCCACTTGATGCGCCTGTAATTAATGCTGTCCTATTCATATTGATTTTTTCGCCTCCTGAATATATATTAACCAATAAACAGATTCTAAGTCAGTGGCAATTAACGAAAAAGTATTGACATTTAGCGAAAAACCGCAATAGGTGGTTTGCTTATGAAAAACATATTAACAATGTCGGTTACCAAAATCTCAGCGTTTTTAAATGGTTTCGAGGCTGATGGAATTAATAAAGAGAAAACCTTAAAATTGGCTTGTATTGACCCTTCTATTTTTAAATCACCTGATAATAGATTGACATCAAATGAGGTTAATCGGCTTATACAAGAGGCTGTTAGACTAACTAACAATGAAAACATTGGTCTTTGCCAGGGAGAGCTTTTGTCAAAAGGTTTTTCAAATATTCTGGGATATATTATGATGAACTGTCGTACTCTGGGCGAAGCAGCCGAAAAATATTGTAAGTATGAAAAGATTGTGGATGAAACTGCCATTACCGATGTTAAAAGAGAAGGTGGCTTTGCTATACTAAGTAATGTAACTATTGATAATGTATTAGCAGGCAATAGGCAATTTTCTGATTTTAAAATATCGGGGATACTCTCATATATAAAATTGTTGACAGGTAAAAGGATTGTCTTAAACGAGGTTTACTTTACACATCATAAACCAAAAGACATATCCGAATATCAGAGAATTTTTAAGTGTCCGATATTCTTTGAAAAATCAATGAATGCTCTGGTGTTTGACTACCGGTTATTGAATCTGCCAATTATTGAGCCAAATAAAGAGTTATTATCGTTGTTTGAGAGAAATGCCCAGGAGACCCTTAACGCATTTGAAAGCAATGAGACATATAGTAAAAAAGTAAGGGGTATAATCCTGAAAGAAATGAAGGGAGATATACCGTCAATTGATACAGTGGCAAAGAGACTGGCTATGAGTGTGCGAAACCTGCAGATATACCTGAAGATAGAAGGGGCTTCATATACCAAACTGTTAAATGAAATACGAAAAGATATGGCTGTAAATTACTTGAAAGATAAAAGTGTCTCCATAGATGAAATTGCATATATTCTTGGTTTTTCTGAAACGAGCGTTTTTTATAGGGCATTTAAGAAATGGACAAGTTTTACTCCCAGTGAGTTCAGGACTGGGGATATTTCCAAAAGAAAAATTGGAAGGTTTGAAAAAAGGGGCGAAATAAATACAAAAACCAAGATAAGATAAGTTTAAGAAAACAGGATAATTTTGTCTTGTTTTTATCTTCCCATTCAATATATCCGCTTTAATATCAATATATTACATCTGGTATAACTATTGCGTATATTTATTAGTAGGAGAAGGTAATGAGCTAAAGAAATGGGGTGTTTACAATGAGAAAATATATCTTTTCTTTAATCTTAGCAGTTGCATTAGGCGGTTACTGGTTTTTCATAGGCACAACTGCCACTGCACATGAAGGTGCATTTAGAGTTTATGGGATGGAGATTATTCCTATAATAGGGGAGCTTTCTAATATCAATGGGGAAGTCAGCGCCATTACAATCATTGAATCTGATTCAAAGAGGCTTCTGACCTTCAGCTTAACAAATAATACAGTGGTAAGTATCTGTGAGAAAAATGTGTGCAACATAAGTAAGGGATTGAGAGGCTTTAATATACTGGGACGATATG
This sequence comes from Nitrospinae bacterium RIFCSPLOWO2_12_39_16, assembly GCA_001805005.1. Classification (GTDB taxonomy): domain Bacteria; phylum Nitrospinota; class Nitrospinia; order UBA9942; family UBA9942; genus UBA9942. The sequence continues at coordinate 5,677 of MHDO01000107.1, read as the reverse complement.
AGGATATTGGCATTAAGCATAAGGGTTCTATGGTTATCTTGCTATCTTTGCATGATAGGCAAGAGGCTTTAAGTGTTGACATTCACTTAAATCCTGCTGAAATAAAAATTTCTCCATAGGGCTTCGTATCGCCCTTTTGTCGATTAACTTCAAAATTACTGAAAGGAGGAAACTATATGAGTTACACAGCAAAAGACTACAGCAAATTAATAGGAATGAATGGGTTTAGCGAAACATTGTTGAAAAACCACTTTACACTCTATCAGGGTTATGTGACAAACACCAATAAGGTGATTGACATCCTCAGCCAGATGTTAAAAGAAGGAAAGACCGCAACACCCGAATTTTCAGAACTGAAGAGAAGGCTCGGATGGGAGTTTAACGGGATGAGGCTCCATGAATATTATTTTGAGAACCTTGGCGGAAAAGGTAACTACGATAAGGGTGGAAAGATTGAAAAACTGTTAATAGAAAATTTTGGAAGCTATGAGGCATGGGAAAAGGATTTTAAGGCATCAGGGGCTATGAGAGGGATAGGATGGGTTATCCTTTATCAGGATATAACGAATGGGAAGCTCATCAATTTCTGGATAAACGAGCATGATACCTCTCATCCTGCAGGGTGTAACCCGATATTGATAATGGATGTCTTTGAACATGCCTTTATGCTTGATTACGGCCTTAAAAGGGCTGACTACATTGAGGCATTCTTCAGGAATATAGACTGGAAGGCTGTAGAAAGGAGATTAAGAGAAACTTCGGGGGGCTTAGCTTCCCCCGAAATGAAATTATAAATACGGTCTAAAAGACTCCCAAGAGATAATCATTAACCCACCTTAAATTTGGCTCCCTCGCAGCCTTTGTTTCATTAAGACGCGTTACCTTTGGTTTTAACGGAGATTTTTTTAGGGAATCAGGGTCTTTCTCCGCCCTGACGGCTATATCCTTCATTGCATCAATAAATCTATCCATTGTATCCTTGCTCTCCGTCTCTGTCGGCTCTATCATTATTGCACCCTTTACAATCAGCGGGAAATAAATAGTGGGCGGGTGAAAGCCGTAATCTATTAATGCCTTTGCAATATCAAGTGTTGTAATACCGTATTTGCTCTGTATCTTATCAGAGAATACACTCTCATGCATACATCTCCTGTCATAAGGAAGATAGTAATAATCTTTTAACTGATTCATAATATAATTTGCATTTAATACCGCAGTCTCACTTGCCATCTTTAGCCCCTCTGCACCCATAGTCCTGATATATGTATATGCCCTTACGAGAATGCCAAAATTGCCATAGAATGCCTTAACCCTGCCAATGGAATGTGGAAAATTATAATTCAACTTATATTGTCCAACATTATTTTTTTCTATAACAGGGACAGGCATAAATGGTATAAGCTCCCTTTTAATACCAACAGGCCCTGCTCCAGGACCCCCTCCGCCATGAGGCGTAGAGAATGTCTTGTGTAGATTAAAATGTAAGACATCTACACCCATATCACCCGGTCTTGCAATACCCATAATGGCATTAAGATTTGCACCATCACAATAGATAAGCCCGCCTTTCCTGTGGACAATCTCAGTTATCTCCAGTATATTCTCTTCAAAAAGACCGAGGGTATTTGGGTTTGTTATCATAAACGCTGCTACATCCGTATCCATAGCCTTTTCAACCGCCTCAGGGTCTAATAAACCCCTCCCATTAGACTTAAACTCAATTACCTTATAACCGCAAAGGGTTGAGCTGGCTGGATTTGTGCCGTGGGCTGAATCGGGGATGATTACCTTATGCCTATTTTCACCTTTAGATTCATGATATGCCTTTATAATCATCATCCCTGCAAGTTCACCATGTGCACCTGCGGAAGGCTGAAGGAATACCCTATCCATCCCCCCTATCTCTGACAGATACTCGCCCAATTCAAACATCATCTGTAATGCACCCTGGGATAATTCCTCTGGCTGATATGGATGAATATTTGAAAAACCTGAAAGCCTTGCAACATCTTCATTTATCTTTGGATTGTATTTCATTGTGCATGAGCCGAGGGGATAAAATCCGAGGTCAACTGAATAATTCCACTGGGATAGCCTTGTAAAATGCCTGACAACATCCACTTCGCTTAAAGATGGAAAGCCTGAAATCTCATCTCTGACCATATCTTCAGGGATGAGATTGCTAATACCTTTTTCAGGGACATCACAATCAGGGAGTGTGCACCCTTCCCTCCCCTCACTCCCCTGCTCAAAAAGAAGCGGCTCATTAAAAATAAGACCCTGTGTGCCGTCGGTTAGTTCATAACTCATAGTTCATAGCTCATAGTTTTTGCCATGAGCTATCAGCTATCAGCTATCAGCTTTTATATTTCTCCCAATGAACTTTATCTTCTGTATATTGTGTCCTCGGAGCTTTCTCCTCATCAGGATAGCCAAAGGAGAGCATACATAATACACCCGATGTCTTTGGTATTCCCAGTATATCGGCGATTACCTGTCCATCATCCCTGCCGCTGTATTTTGTCCCTCTTGCAGCAATCCAGCAGCCTCCAAGCCCAATTTCAGCAGCAGCTACAAGCATATTTTCTGCAGCAGCACTACAGTCCTCAATCCATGAAAGGTCATCTTTATTACCACATACTACTATTACAAAAGGTGCCTCTGCACACATCCATGCATAGGAATGAACCTTTGACAACTTACTCCTCATCTCTTTATCTTTGACAACAACAAATTCCCACGGCT
>MHDO01000107.1:489-2923 GCA_001805005.1 Nitrospinae bacterium RIFCSPLOWO2_12_39_16 | reverse complement strand
ATCTTTGACAACAACAAATTCCCACGGCTGGCCATTATGTGCCGATGGTGCAGCCATAGCTGCCTCTAAAAGTCTTTTTATCACTTTGTCGGTTATGTCTTTGGCTTTATATCTTCGTATGCTCCTTCTCTTTAATATTGCTTCAAAAGTTTCCATAATCTATCTATGTCCTCTTTCCTGTGATTTTCTGTAACACAAATGAGCATACAGTTTTTCAATTCAGGATAGAATTTCTCAAGATTTAATCCGCCCATTATTCCCTCTTTCAACAAGTTCTTATTTATCTCATCAGGGCTTACAGGTGTTTCAATAACAAACTCATTGAATATCGGGTTTTTAAATTTCAGCTTGTAACCCTTTATGTTTGATAGAAGCTCCTTTGCATAATTTGTCTTCTGTAGATTCAAAATTGATAGTTTCTTAAAGCCCTCTTTCCCCATGAGTGCCATATAAACAGTTGCCGAGAGGGCACATAGTGCCTGATTTGAACAGATATTGGAAGTCGCTTTCTCCCTCCTTATATGCTGTTCCCTCGTAGATAATGTCAGGACATATCCTGTCTTTCCATTTGCATCAACTGTCCTTCCAACAAGTCTCCCAGGCATACTTCTTATATATTTTTCTCTTGTGGCAAAAAGACCCAGATAGGGACCTCCGAATGATACAGGATTTCCCAATCCCTGCCCCTCCCCTACTACTATATCAGCCCCAAAATCTCCGGGGGATTTAAGAATTCCGAGGGATATCGGTTCGCTGATACAGTAAATAAAAATGGCATCACTTGCATGTGTTAATTTTTCTATATCCGCCATATCCTCAACACACCCAAAAAAATTAGGGTTCTGAACTGCCACTGCCGATGTGTTCTCGGATATATTCTTTGAGAGCCACTCTAAATCAATAATCCCCTTTTCTGAAAATGGAATCTCTTTTAGAGTAATTCCGAGATACCTGCAATATGTATGGACAACCTGCCTGTATTCAGGATGTATTCCTCTTGAGAGAAAGACCTCTTTTCTGCCATTTATCCTGTGAGCCATTAAGACTGCCTCTGCAAGTGCCGATGCACCGTCATACATTGAGGCATTGGCAACCTCCATCCCTGTAAGCTGACAGATGAGTGTCTGAAACTCATAAATCGCCTGAAGCGTCCCCTGGCTTATCTCAGGCTGGTATGGCGTATAGGCAGTATAAAATTCAGAACGGGAGATGATATGGTGGACAACACTCGGTATGAAATGATTGTATGCACCTGCACCAAGAAATGAGATATGGGAATCCAAATCGGCATTTTTTTTACTCATCCCCTTCATATGCCTTAAGACTTCAGGCTCAGACATCGCATGGGGAATATTTGATAGAGGATTTTTTAAACGAAGACTATCAGGTATTGAGGAAAAAAGCCCTTCAACTGACTTAACCCCAATACTGTCAAGTATCTCTTTATTCTCCTTATCTGTATTTGGAATATATCTCATAAAAAATAGGGGTTAGATTTTAGGTTTTTTACTAATCCCTAATCCCTAACCCCTAATCCCTGTCTCTATTGGCTCTCCTCTTCCACATACTTTGTATATTCATCAGCCGAGAAGAGTTCTTTCAACTCATTCTTATCACTCATTGCCACTTCAACCATCCAGCCTTTATCATAAGGACTTGTATTGACAACCTCAGGTGTTGCCTCAAGTTCACTATTCACTCCAACAACCTCACCGCTAACAGGGGAATAGAGGTCTGAGACAGTCTTAACAGACTCCACAACACCGAAAGGCTCCATAGCCACAACCCCACTCCCCACCTCAGGAAATTCTACGAAGACTATATCGCCAAGCTCGTGCTGGGCATAATCGGTAATGCCGATTTTTGCCTTCCCATTCTCAACCTTTACCCATTCATGTTCCTTTGTGTATAAAAGACCATCCGGAAAATCCATATTCACTCCCTCCCTTAGTCCCGCCCATAACCCTTATGTGCGGGATAAAATGGTGTTGATACTATTTTTGCCTTTTGATGACTGCCCCTTATATCTATCTCTATCTCATTGCCAACATCTGATATTTCTGTTTTTACATAGCCAACACCAATCGCCTTATTAATTGAAGGGGACATAGTTCCGCTTGTCACTTCACCTACCTGCTCAGCACCTTTAAATATTGAATAATGTGATCGTGGAATACCCTTATCTGTCATTTCAAAGCCTATTAACTTCCTTTTTATGCCATTCTCTTTCTGTTTTAATAAACTTTCCCTTCCCATGAAATTCCCTTTATCAAACTTAGTTGCCCAACTGAGACCTGCCTCTAATGGGGTGGTCTTTTCACTTATATCATTACCATACAACGGATATTTCATTTCAAGCCTCAATGTGTCTCTTGCACCAAGGCCAACTGGTTTTATATCATATTCTTTTCCAATTTCCAATAATCTATTCCAT
>MHDO01000107.1:0-481 GCA_001805005.1 Nitrospinae bacterium RIFCSPLOWO2_12_39_16 | reverse complement strand
TCCAATAATCTATTCCATACCCTTTCAGCATTTTCATTTTTTAAATATATCTCAAACCCATCCTCCCCTGTATAGCCTGTCCTTGACACTAATGCATTTATCCCATCAATATTGGTAAGCACAAAATGATTATGTTTCATCACCGACAGGTCATCACCTGTAATCTTCTGTAAAATAGGCTCTGAATTTTTTCCCTGTATGGAAATCTGACTCATAATATCACTGACATTCTTAACCTCTGCATTTTTAAACATCCCCTCTTCTCTCCCCGCATGAAGGCTCTTTAATATCCATTGATAATCCTTATCTGCATTGGATGCATTCACACAGAGCATAAATCTTTCACCTGACAGTTTATATACCAGAATGTCATCCACTATCCCGCCGTCAGGATAACACATCATAGAATACTGGCATTCATTATCAATGAGCCTTGTTACATCATTTACTGTAATAAACTGAAGGAGCTTTACTGCCTCCC
>MHDO01000106.1 GCA_001805005.1 Nitrospinae bacterium RIFCSPLOWO2_12_39_16 | reverse complement strand
GGGATGAGGCAATTAACGGAGGATGAGATTAGTCATGCCGTAAAAACATTCTCTACACAGGAGTATCTTGACCTCCAGGTCTGGTTTAACCTTGCATGGTTTGGATATAAGGCTGTTGAAAAAGATAAGGCACTTTCTGAGTTAATAAAAAAGGATAAAAATTTTACTGAGGATGAAAAGAGATATGTTCTTGAAAGCCAGATAAGGATATTGAAGGAGCTCTTGCCGACTTACAAAAGATTTCAGGATAATGGGCAGGTTGAGTTGACCATAAGCCCATTTTATCATCCAATACTGCCGCTTGTTTATGATACCGATATGGCAAGCCGTTGTATGCCATGGGCAAAACTCCCTGATAGGTTTCATCATCCTGAGGACGCAGAGGAGCAGATAAGAAGGGGGGTAGCACTTTATAAAGAAACTTTTGGGAGAAACCCTTCAGGAATGTGGCCGTCAGAAGGCTCTGTCGCACCTGAGCTTATACCATATTTTCAAAAGGAGGGTATCAAGTGGATTGCCACAGATGAGGCAATATTATTAAATTCAATCGGGGGAGAGAAAGGGGACTTGTTGTATAAACCTTATATAGCCCGTTTTAATAATGCAGAGATAAATATAGTCTTCAGAGACAAGGGACTGGCAGACCTTATAGGCTTTACATATTCTAAAAACCCCCCTCAACGGTCTAAAGATGATTTTATTGGGCATCTTAGTTCCATCCAGAATTATCTGTCAGACTCAAATGAAGACCATATAGTAAGTATCATTCTGGATGGGGAGAATGCATGGGAATACTACCCTGACGGAGGGAGAGGATTTCTCTCCAGTATTTATAAAGAACTTTCAGAAAATAATAATTTTAAGGCTGTGAGAATTGGCGAGTATATTGAAGGGCATAAACCTGTCAGGGCAATTGAAAATCTTTTTACTGGCTCATGGATAAATAATAACTTTAAAATCTGGATAGGTGCGGATGAGGACAACAAGGGATGGGAATATATAAGGCTGACAAGGAGGTTTCTTGCTGAAAAGCTCAAAGATAGTAAGGTAAGCAAAGAAAAGGCTAAGGAGGCATGGGAAGAGATATATGCGGCAGAAGGAAGTGATTGGTTCTGGTGGTATGGTGATGACTTTTTAAGTGACAATGATGCAGAGTTTGACAGGCTTTTCAGGGCGCATCTGGAGAAGGTTTATAGGATACTCAATACAGAGCCTCCTGAGTATCTTAAGGTTCCTATAATAAGGGTTGAGGAAGAGATACACCCGGAAGAGCCAATAAAATTTATTTCCCCTTATATAGATGGACTAAATACAAATTATTTTGAATGGCTTGGTGCCGGCTACTGCAGGGAAAAGCTGACAGGTGGCTCTATGTATCACTCAGAGGAGATTGTATCTGCTGTTTATTATGGATTTGACCTTAACAATCTCTTTATTAGATTAGATATTAAGGGTAAGATAGAGGAACAGATAGAAAAAAATATGGATGTCAGTATTCATATATTTAATAAACATAGATATAAGGTTGACTTTGCTCTAAAGACTGCGGAGGAGGGAAAGGGACGATATAAATTATACAAAACGGAAGATGGGATAACATTTTCTTTGTTTAAAACAAATAAGACAATAGCAATAAAAAATATTATAGAATTGGCTATACCCTTTAAAGACTTAAGTCTTGAGACAGGTGAAGCAGTGAATTTTGTAGTTGAATTTAAAAGAGAGAAACTAGAATTAGACCGTTATCCAAGATATAAGTATCTGACATTTAAGGTGCCTGATGAGAATTTTGAAGGGATTATGTGGAGTGCATGAAAAACTGACAATATTGGCCACAAGACTTTCACAGACAAAATCAAGAAGATAAGAAGTCATGTTGTTTTTTTAAAATCCGTGTAAGTCTGTGGTAAGAAAGGTAATTTTAGAATGAAAAAGATAAAATTCCTTTTTGGGATTCACAGTCATCAGCCGGTCGGAAATTTTGATATCGTATTTGAAGAGTCATTCAACAGATGCTATCTCCCATTTGTTGAGATACTTGAGCGTCATCCCAAAATCCGCGTCTCCATTCATCATTCAGGCCCCCTCCTTGAGTGGATTGAGAGTAAAGCCCCCTGGTATTTTGACAAGATAAAAAATATGGTTAAGAGAAATCAGATTGAGATTTTAAGCGGTGGTTTTTATGAGCCTCTCCTCTCCATCCTTCCTGAAAAAGATGCAATAGGACAGATAAACATGATGACGGAATTCATAAAAAAGAAGTTTAATTATAATGCAAAAGGCATCTGGCTTGCAGAAAGGGTATGGGACCCTTCACTCCCCAAAATAATATCAAAGGCAGGGATGAAATATACAATCCTTGATGATACCCATTTCTTCTATGCAGGACTGGAGCATAAGGATATGTTCGGATATTATGTTACAGAGAAACATGGACATACTATGTCTGTCTTTCCGATAGACAAATTTCTGAGATACTCCATACCATTTAAACTCCCCCATGAGACATTAGATTATTTTAAAAGAATAATGTCAGAGCACAATGTCACTGGAGTTACTTACGGTGATGACGGTGAGAAGTTCGGTGTGTGGCCCGGGACACATAAATGGGTATATGAGGAAAACTGGCTCAAGAATTTTTTCAAGCTGATAGAAGACAATCTGGATTGGATAGAGATGACGACATTTAGTGAATACATAGAAAAATTTCCGCCGATGGGCAGGATATACCTTCCAATGGCATCCTATGAAGAGATGATGGAGTGGTCTTTGCCGACAACGGCAGGATTAAAATTTGAGGAAATGATGAAGGACCTTGAAAACCGCGGCATAAGGGATAAATATAAGCCGTTTATAAGGGGCGGCCTGTGGGATAATTTCTTAACCAAGTATAATGAGAGTAATCTGATGCATAAAAAGATGCTCTATGTAAGCGAAAAAATCAAAAAGAAGAAGGGTAAAGAGATACCGCCTGAATTGAGAGAGCTTTACCGGGGTCAGTGTAATTGTGCTTACTGGCATGGGCTATTTGGGGGACTGTATCTAAACTATCTAAGGCATGCAGTATATGAGCATCTGATTGAGGCAGAAAATATTATTGATAAAAAGGCACATAAAAATAGAAGCTGGATTGAATATAAGGTGTTTGATTATGACAAGGACAATCTAAATGAGGTGTTAATAAGTAATAAGAAAATAAACGCATATTTTGACCCTGACTACGGCGGCACCATGTTTGAGTTTGATTACAGGCCGAAGCGGTTTAATCTGTCAAATACATTAACCCGCAGGGAAGAGGCATATCATCACAAGATAAAAGATGCTGAGGCAGGACAGCATGGCGGCGGGGCTAATCCAAAATCTATCCATGATATTGTGAAGGTAAAAGAGGAAGGGCTGGGCGATGCAATTGTATATGACTGGTATCTGCGGAGGTCATTTGTTGACCATTTCTTAGGAAACAATACTGACATCAGAAATTTTATGAGATGCAGTTATCCTGAGTTGGGTAATTTCGTGGATAAGCCTTATACTGTTGAGAATATATCTCAAGATAAAAAGAGTATTGTTAATCTAACCATGAGAAAGACTGGAAATATTAAAGAAGGCGAGTTGCTTATGCCTGTATCCATTTTAAAGAGTTTCAGCCTTTCAAAGGAAAGAGCCGAAATAATTTCTACTTATGAAATTGCAAATATGGGGGATAAGGATATAGATATCTGGTTTGGCATAGAGTTTAATTTAACCTTACTGGCAGGTGACAACGAATTGAGGTATTACATATTTAAAGATGGTTATCATAGCGCGGAGGCAGGTAAAAAGGTATTAAACAGTGTGGGAGAAATCTCTGATACAAAATTATTTGGCATGAAGGATGAGTGGAATCGTTTTCAAGTAATGCTGTCTTTTGTAGAGCCTGCATCTTTATGGTATTTTCCGATAGAGACAGTTTCACAATCAGAGGATGGATTTGAAAAAACATATCAGGGTTCTGCAATATTATCCCATTGGAAGATGAATTTAAAAAGCATGAAAACAAAGACAATAAAATTGGCTATCGGTATAGGGGAATTTTAAGGGAAAAGCACTTGACAGGAGTAGAATATATTGATATATATTAAGTAGTTATAAATTTAAAAAGTTTTCTTAAAAACCTGGTTAATTGCCAGGTTTTTTTGTTATGTAGGAAATCCTCCAGAAAAATATGGCGGACAAAAATATCCCGCATATCTATAGCCGTGGTTTCTAAATCCCACAAAAAGGGTTTTGATAATAAAGTATCAGCAGTGGATAAAAAATCAGCTCATCTTCCTGAAGGTCTTTGGATTGATATTGAGGATATTGGCGATGAGGGATTAAATGTTGACTTTGTAAAGAATCCTTCATATCTTGATTTTAGAGACAGGGATTTTAAAATTGTTAAAGATGTAACAATAAATTGCACTTTGACCAAGTGTGATGAAGTTATCTATCTAAATGGACAGATTTCCACATTTGTTGAATTAACTTGCAGTAGATGTCTTGACAATTTTACTGATGAGATTAGCACCAAATTCTCATTAGAGTATCTTCCTGAAAAGGGAGAATCTTCTAGCAAGGAAGAGCTTGAGCTTATTGAAAGCGACTTAAATATCTCTTATTATACGGGGGATAAGATAGATATCCTCCCGACTGTAAGGGACCAGATTCTGTTGTCTATTTCTATAAAGCCTTTATGTAAGGGAAATTGTCTGGGGCTGTGTCCACATTGTGGTCAGAATTTGAATATTAGTAAATGTAACTGTAAGGAAAATGATATAGATGAAAGATTAGAAATATTAAAGAAGATAAAACTGTGATTAGTACTGTTCACTAGTCACTATTAACTTTTAAATGGAGGAAATATGCCAGTACCAAAGAAGAAGGTATCCAGATCGAGAAGAGGGAAAAGAAGGTCTCACCATGGTATAAGTCTGCCTATCCTTTCAACTTGCCCTCAATGCCATGAGGTTAAACCGCCCCATCAAGTATGCCCAAATTGCGGATACTACAAGGGAAATGAAATTTTGCGGATGGAAGAGGTAGACTAATTTACTCACCACAAAGACGCAAAGCATTTAGATAGGATTAACAGGATAATCAGGATAATTAAAGACAAATTTTTTCTTTGTTAATCCTGTATATCCTGTCTAATTTCAAATCGTTATTCTTTTTCTCTCCTTTGTGTCTTTGTGGTAAAGGTCTTAATAAAATGAAAATAGCAGTAGACACAATGGGAGGAGATAAAGCCCCATCGGCAATAATTGAGGGGGCAGTCCATGCAGCAAGGGAATTTGGCACTAATATTATTTTAGTCGGGAAGAGAGAGGTCATTTCTTCAGAGCTAAAAAAATATGATGTGAAAAATCTTCCCCTGAGCATAAGACATGCCTCAGAGATTATTGAAATGCATGAATCCCCATCTGCCGCACTCCGCAAGAAAAGAGACTCTTCAATAAAGGTCGGCATAGAGCTTGTGAAAAGGGGCGAGGCTGATGCCTTTGTCAGCGCCGGGAATACAGGGGCTGTCATGGCTGCATCAACCCTTATCCTCAGGACACTGAAAGGAATTGACAGGCCTGCAATAGCAGTTCAACTGCCAACTGCAAGCGGACCTGTAATCCTGATAGATGCAGGGGCAAATGTTGACTGCAAACCCCACCAGCTTTTTCAATTCGGCATTATGGGGCATGTTTTTGCCAAGTATGTCCTCGGGAGAGACAATCCAAAGGTTGGAATTTTGAATAATGGAGAAGAAGAGGACAAGGGGAATGAAATTACAAAAGAGGTTCATAAGGTTTTAAAGAAGAGCACCCTTAATTTTATTGGAAATGTGGAGGGGAAGGAATTATATAAAGGAGGGACTACAGATGTTGTTATTAGCGACGGCTTTGTCGGCAATATTACTCTAAAAGTAAGTGAAAGCCTGGCAGACATGATAGGAAAGGCATTAAAGGGTGTGTTTACAAAAAACTGGCGGAGCAAATTAGGTTATTTTTTAATTAAACCATACTTAGAATCTTTTAAGAAAAGTGTAGATTATTCAGAATACGGCGGTGCACCCCTTCTGGGTGTAAACGGCATCTGTATAATTGCCCACGGCTCATCATCTCCAAAGGCAATAAAAAATGCCATAAGGCAGGCAGGGGAATTTGTAAAAGGAAATGTAAATACCCATATACAGGAGGATATAGAGCGTAATATTAAAATTCAGCCGATTGAGGTTAAAAAAGGCGGCGTATTGAGGGCATTAAAAGAAATCGTAAGTTTTTCAAGGAAAAAAGAAACAGAAAAAGAAATAACCACAGAGGACACAGAGAAAAAAACTATTTAGCCACTGACTTTTACTGACTAAAACATGCATTAAAAGACTTAACCACTGGAGACACTGAAAGGCACAGAATTAAAAATATTTTATTTCAGTGTCCTGTTGTTATTTTCAGTGATTTCAGTGGTTAAGATTTAAAATAATTATTAAGTCTGTGTAAATCTGTGGCCAAAAAGGTATTTTAATATGAAAAGGGTTAAGATTATCGGGACAGGCTCATATGTCCCTGAAAAAGTACTTACAAATTTCGACTTGGAAAAGATGGTTGATACATCCGATGAGTGGATTCATACACGTACCGGAATGTCTGAAAGGAGGATAGCGTCTGACAAGGACAAAGCCTCTGACCTTGCAGTAAAGGCTGCACATAGGGCTTTAAAAGACGGCGGTGTTACTCCTGAAGAGATTGACCTTATCCTCGTTGCCACTGCAACACCTGATATGTTTTTTCCCTCCACCGCATGTTTTGTCCAGTCAGCCATAGGCGCAAAAAAATCTGCTGCATTTGATATATCGGCAGCATGCTCAGGTTATATCTATGCCCTTTCAGTAGCAGAACAATATATAAAAAGTGGGAAATACAAAACAATTCTTCTGATTGCAACTGAGATTTTCAGCCGATACATTGACTGGACAGACAGAAACACCTGTGTCCTGTTTGGTGACGGAGCAGCTGCCACTGTCTTAAAAGGTGTTGGTGGGAATAAGGCTGACGGCATAATATCCACCCTTATATATTCAGATGGTAAATACGCCGACCTTTTGTATTTGATGGGGGGCGGGAGCAGTTCTCCATTGACCCATGAAACAATAGATAGTAAACTCCACCTGCTAAAAATGAAAGGAAACTCCCTCTTTAAGATAGCGGTAAAAAATATGGTTAAGGCTGCAAGGGAGGCGTTAACACTAAATGGATATAAGGTCTCTGATATAGATTTGCTCATTCCTCATCAGGCAAACAAGAGGATAATTGATGCCGTAGCAGAGAGTCTTGACCTGCCTAAAGAAAAGATATTTGTAAACATAGAAAAATATGGAAATACATCGGCGGTATCAATCCCCCTTGCACTTGATGAGGCATTAAAAGAAGGAAGGATTAAAGAAGGCGATTTAATCCTTATGGTGGCTTTCGGCGGCGGACTTACATGGGGCTCGGCATTGATAAGGTGGTAGGAATAAAAACTTAATTTTAGCCACTGACTTACACAGACTAAAAAAAAAGATAAAGGCACGGGTAAAGGCAAAAACTTTTCCTCTACCTGTTTTAAAAGTCAGTGAAAGTCTGTGGCAAAAAATTTATGAGTAAAAAGATTGCATTTTTATTTCCAGGTCAGGGTTCTCAGTATGTGGGGATGGGGCAGGATTTCTATAACGGGAGCAAAAAGGCTGCCGAGATGTTCAAAGAGGCAGATGATATACTCAAAACCAATATCTCCTCTATCTGTTTTAATGGGCCGGAAGAGGCGTTAAAACTGACAGAGAATACACAGCCTGCAATCTTTATAGTCAGTTCAATAGCCTGTGAGTTGCTGAGAGAAAATGGAATCTCTCCGGTTATTTCGGCAGGGCATAGCCTTGGTGAATACTCTGCCATATTTGCAGCAGGCTCATTAAGATTTTCTGATGGAGTATCTATAGTAAGGATGAGGGGGAGATTCATGCAAGAGGCGGTTCCTGTCGGAATAGGTGCAATGGCTGCAGTAATCGGGTTGGACAGGGGAATAATTGAGGATATCTGCAAAAAGATTTCAGGAGAAGAAAGTAATGGTCTTGTCCAGCCTGCAAATTATAACAGCCCTGAACAGACAGTTATAGCAGGAAAGAAAGATGCAGTAGAGAAGGCTGTGAAAACAGCTGAGGATTCAGGGGCGAAAAAGGTAGTAATGCTTCCAGTAAGCGCCCCATTTCATACTGCATTAATGAAGCCAGCCGAAGAAAAACTGTCTATTGAACTTGACAAGGTAAATTTCAATAAACTAAACTTTCCTGTCATCACAAATGTAGATGCAAGGGAAATAAGAAACGGAGATGATGCAAGAAGTTCATTAAGGCGGCAGGTCAGTAATCCTGTCCGATGGGTTGAGTCGATGAAGTTAATGCTTGATAATGGAATTGATACAGTAATAGAATTAGGGCCTGGGAGGGTTCTTTCAGGATTGATGAAGAAGCTGAATAAAGAGATAAAGTGTCTCAATGTGGAAGACATGAAGAGCCTTGAGAAAACGCTGAAAGAATTAACTAATTAGCCACAGACTTACACAGACTTTAAATAAATAAAAATATAAAAGAATGTTTTAGTCAGTGAAAGTCAGTGGCAAAAAATTATTTTTATGACTCTGAAAGGAAAGATTGCAGTTGTCACAGGGGCGGCGAAGGGTATAGGAAAGTCAATTGCCATAGCACTGGCAGAGGATGGTGCCGACCTTGTTATTACCGAAAATGTTACGAGTGCATCTGATACCGCCAAGAAGATAGAGGCTATAGGAAGAAGTGCATTGGTGGTAAAGGCAGATGTATCAAATCCTGAAGATGCAAACAGAGTAATAGAGTCATGTATTGAAAAGTTTGGCAAAATAGATATACTGGTAAACAATGCAGGTATAAACAAGGATTCGCTTATCTTAAGGATGAAAAAAGAGGATTGGGACTCTGTTATAGGCATAAATCTTACAGGGACTTTTAATTGCACAAAGGCAGCGTCAAAATATATGATAAAACAGAAAGGGGGGAATATAATAAATATAACTTCTATTGTCGGTGCAATGGGAAATCCGGGGCAGGCAAACTATGCTGCATCAAAGGCAGGCATAATCGGATTTACAAAATCTATTGCCCGAGAACTTGCCTCTCGCAATGTCAATGTCAATGCAGTAGCACCCGGCTACATTATTACAGATATGACAGAGGCATTACCGGAGAATGCAAGAAATGAATTAACAAAACTGATTCCAATGGAGAGATTCGGGACTCCTGAGGATGTAGCCAATTGTGTATGTTTCCTTGTCTCTGAAAAGGCATCTTATATAACAGGACAGGTAATCCATGTAAATGGCGGAATGTATATGTAAACAACTTACAACCTACAACTTACAACTCGTTATTAGTTATTAGTTGTTAGTCGTTAGTTGTTAGTTAGAATGAGGGAGGGATTATGTCAGTAGAACAAAAGGTAAAAGAGATTATTGTAGAGCAGTTAGGAGTTGAAGATAGTGAGGTGACACCCACAGCGTCTTTTGTCAATGACCTCGGGGCTGACTCGCTGGATATTGTTGAACTGGTAATGGCATTTGAAGAGGCATTTGACATAGAGATACCAGACGAGGCAG
Source organism: Nitrospinae bacterium RIFCSPLOWO2_12_39_16 (assembly GCA_001805005.1). Taxonomy (GTDB): domain Bacteria; phylum Nitrospinota; class Nitrospinia; order UBA9942; family UBA9942; genus UBA9942. Next base: position 4,267 of record MHDO01000106.1, on the reverse strand, counting down.
CCGAAAAAATCGCTACGGTTAAAGACGCAATAAATTATATTGAGAAAAACAAATAAGGCAAGGATTCAAGGATTCAAGTGGTCAAGGGATCAAAGGTAAATGCCTTCACTCGAACCCTCGAATCCTTACACCTCCATCATTATGATGAACAGAAGAGTTGTTGTTACAGGTTTGGGAATGGTCACACCTCTCGGTATAGGTGTGGAGAAGACATGGGAAGCAATCTGTAGAGGGGAATCAGGAATAGGGCATATTACAAAATTTGACACCGCTGATTTCCCTACAAAGATTGCTGGAGAGGTGAAGGACTTCAATCCATCCGATTACATTGACAAGAAAGAGATTAAGAAGATGGATATCTTTATCCATTATGCACTGGCAGGTGCCATAATGGCAGTGGATGACTCCGGGTTAAAAATCACGGATGAAAATGCCGACATGGTTGGTGTCCTCGTTGGCGCCGGACTTGGCGGACTGCCATCCATTGAAAAATATTATGATATATACCTCAAGGAAGGCGTAAGAAGGATTTCACCTTTCTTTATCCCAATGCTCATAGCAAACCTTGCATCAGGACAGATATCCATAAGATTTGGTGCAAAGGGACCTAATTCATGCGTGGTTACTGCCTGTGCAACAGGAACAAATGCAATAGGTGATGCATATAAGATTATCCAGAGGGGTGATGCAGATGTTATGATTGCAGGCGGAACTGAATCTGTAATAACGCCTCTTGGCATCGGCGGATTCTGTGCTGCGAGGGCGTTATCAACAAGAAACGATGAACCCAAAAGGGCAAGCCGCCCGTTTGATAAAAACAGGGATGGTTTTGTCATGGGTGAAGGGTCTGGCATATTAATACTTGAGGAAATGGAATCTGCATTAAAGAGAGGGGCAAAGATATATTGTGAGATAGTCGGTTACGGCATGAGTGCAGATGCATTCCATATAACATCGCCTCCGCCTGGCGGAGAAGGGGCTGTCAGGTGCATGAAGATGGCACTGAAGAGCGGCGGAATATCTCCAGCTGAAGTGGATTACATAAATGCACACGCCACATCCACATTCGCAGACAGTCTTGAAACACAGGCTATCAAAACCGTATTCAATGAACATGCTTATAAACTATCAGTCAGCTCTACTAAATCCATGACAGGTCATCTCCTCGGGGCAGCTGGTGGTGTAGAGGCGATATTCTCAATACTTGCCATAGACAGGGGCATCATCCCCCCAACTATCAACTACGAGACAAAAGACCCTGAATGCGATTTGGATTATGTACCCAATACGGCAAGAAAATCAGATGTAAATGTAGCAATGTCAAACTCCTTCGGATTCGGAGGGACAAACGCTACGATAATATTCAAAAAACACAAGAATTAGGGATTAGCAAAAAACTAACCCCTAACCCCTAATCTTATGATTTCTGAAGAAAGACTCAGGGAATTAGAAGACCTGCAGGAAAAATTCAAATACAGATTTAAAGATATAAACCTCTTCAATCAGTCACTCACCCATAAATCCTATGTAAATGAAAATATAAGTGAAAACCTGCAGGATAATGAAAGATTGGAGTTTTTAGGCGATGCAGTCCTGAGTCTTGTAGTCAGCGATTATTCAATAAATAAGTTTGCAGACGGTTCAGAGGGAGACCTTACCAAGATAAGGGCAGCAGTTGTCAGTGAGGCGAATCTCTCCCTCGTTGCAAGGGAGATGGAAATCGGGAAATTTCTCCTCCTCGGAAAAGGCGAGATTATGACAGGCGGAAGGGATAAGACATCCCTCCTCGCCAATGCATTTGAGGCAGTTTTAGCTGCTATATACTTAGATAGCGGATACAAAGAGGTATTTCAAGTAATCATAAATATATTAAATGAAAAGATAGACAAGGTGGCAGGTTATGAGCTCCACAGGGATTTTAAAAGCGAGCTTCAGGAGTTTATTCAGAACAAACAGTATTCAATTCCTCAATACAGGGTATCCTCAGAATTTGGACCGCCACATGAAAAGATATTTGAAATAGAGTTAATCATTGATGGAAAGGTCTGCAGTATCGGCATGGGGAGGACAAAAAAAGAGGCTGAACAATCTGCAGCAGAAAAGGCTCTGGAACAGTTAAAAACATGATTCAAAAAACAAGAGGCAAGAGGAAAGAGGAAAGAGGCAAGATTTTTTCTTATTTCTTACTTCTGACATCTTGCTTCTATATTTTTTCTCTCCCTATCAACCTCTCCTCTTGCAAAGAAAATAAAGCCCCGCCAGACAACCCTACCTTTATAAATTCTGAATACAATAATATTATAAGTGACAAGTGGATGGGGATATATTTTAAGGGAAGTAAGCTCGGTTTTACAAACTCGGTTATATTTGAGGGGAAGGACGGCTATAAAATTATATCAAAGGCAATTATAAAGATGAAGGCTCTGGGAGAGGTTCAGGAAACATCCTTCAGTCAGGAGTGTTATCTTACAAAAGATTTGAGGACAATGGGATTTGAATCGCTCAATCAGATAGCAGGCCATAGACAGAAGATTTCAGGTGTTGTAAAGGGTAATAAGCTGCACATGGAGATTGCCTCTGCAGGTGCGGTCTCAAAGAGGACAATAGATTTTGATAATGATACACATCTGGCAGGTGCCCTTGAGCTTGTAATCAGCAAACTCGGCTTGAAGGTGGGAAATAAATACAATATAAAAACATTCATGGAGCCTATTCAGGCTATAGTCCCTTTACAGATAGAAATAAAAAAGAAAGAAAAGATTGAAATTGAGGGGATAGAGAAAGAGGTCTTTTATCTGGAAGAAAAATTTAAAGAACTATCGGCAGGTATATGGGTTACAGAGGATGGAGAGGTTATAAAAGAGGTATCACTTGAAGGCTTGGAATCCCGAAAAGAGAATAAGGATACTGCACTGAAATTTGACAGGGAGATAATTCCTGTCAGCAGTCTGATAACATTCAGCCTTATTAAGCCTAAAAAAGAGATAAAAGAACCGCACACTGTTAAGAGATTAAGATTGAAACTGAAAAATATAAGTAATCCCAATATTATTATTGAAGACCAGAGACAGAAGGTATTGAGCAAGAATCAGGCAGGAAAATTTTATGATGTGGAGATGGAGGTAAAAAGTCAGAAATCAGAAGTCAGAAGTCAGAAGTTAGAAGAAAAAAACCTTGAAAAATATTTGGAGGAGACGCCGGAGATTCAATCTGATAATCCAGAAATAAAAAAGAGGTCTGAAAAAATAACTGCTGGAGAAACGGATGTATTATCAAAGGCACTAAAGATTAATAAGTGGGTCTATGATTATCTTGATAAGAAACCTGTAGATACATTTTCTGCAGTTGATGCCCTAAAATCAAAAGAGGGGGAATGCCAGTCACACTCTAATCTTTTTGCTGCACTATCAAGGGCATCAGGTATTCCTACAAAGATTGTAGCCGGAATTGTATATTCAGAAGACTATAATGGCTTTTTGTATCATGCCTGGCCTGAGGTCTATATGGGAGAATGGATTGCCCTTGACCCTACACTTGGCGAGGATGAAGTAGATGCAACACATATAAAATTAGTTGAAGGCGGCTGGGAAGAGCAGTTAAAACTACTCCATTACATCGGCAAGGTTGGGATAGAGATAATTGAAGTTAATTAACCCCGACAAATCTACCCAAAATTGACTTTAACAGCCCATTTTGATACCCTACCTTTGAAAGGAGGCTAATTCTATGACTAAAACAATAGAGGCAGTATATGAAAATGGCGTCTTTAAACCTGTCAAAAAAGTAAAACTTCCTGAACATAAGAGAGTTAAACTTACCATCTCTCCGACTAAGCCAGTAGAACCTATAGAAGAAGATGAGGAAGCCACTAAAAGACTTGTGGAGAGGCAAAGAAAGGCTTTTCTGAAAATTGCAGGGACTGCATCCAGTGGACTCAGTGATGTAAGTAGAAATCATGATAAATATCTTTATGGTGAGCCTTGCGGGAGAAAATAGATGATATTTACCAAGGCAGTTTTGGTTGATACATCTGCTTATTATGCTATTAAAGATAAAGATGATGCCTTTCATCCCGATGCTCTCAAGTTTGTTAAAACAAATACATTTCCAACGATAACAACTAACCTTGTAGTGATTGAAACCTTGAACCTGTTTAAAAAAAGACTTGGTCATTATCATGCAATAGAAATCGGCGAAGAACTGTTTAACCCTATAATGACGACAGCACTTCAAGTTACCGATAGAGACATAACCGAAGCATGGCGAA
>MHDO01000105.1 GCA_001805005.1 Nitrospinae bacterium RIFCSPLOWO2_12_39_16 | reverse complement strand
CTTCCGCTTTCTTGTTGTAACACCGGGGCATGAGGTATTAAACAGACTCCTTGATTCTTTTAAAGGCAAAAAAGATTTAAAGACAGACAATAGAATGCCTGAGACATCTGATTATAAACGTTCACTGTTCATGCGTGAAGGCTCACACTGGCGAGACAGATTCCATCTGGATATTCTTGAGCCTGATGCTGTTAAATCCAATACGACCCCGCCTGATGGCCCATTTGTCTTTATAACTAATTGGCAGCAGTTCAGACTTAAATCCACTACCTCAAACCTATGGGATAAATTTACAGGTGCAGATGTTGAGGAGATGCCGAGGGGCGAGATAATCGCTGATTTTCTCTCAGAGTATCCTGACCTTGTTATAATGAATGACGAGGCGCATCATGTTCATGGCAAAAAGTCTGCCACTGGTGATGAGCTTGTCTGGCGGCAGTTTATGAATGTTTTGTATAAAAGGTTAGATGAAGGGCATAAAGATGAAAGGGGTATATTTTTACAGATAGATTTTTCTGCCACTCCGTTTTATGGAAGCGCTGAAAAAAGGGAGTATTTCCCGCATGTTATTTATGACTATGACCTTTTAAATGCAATGCAGGAAATGCTTGTAAAACAGCTTTTCCTTGAGCAGAGACAGGCTATAGCAGGAGAATCATTAGAGGAACTTGATTTCAGGGCTGAAAGGCACGAGCCGGAAGGCAGCCATAAAAGGGGTGAGATAAAAGCCCTTTCAGCAGGGCAGAAATTACTGCTTGATATTGGCAGGAAAAAACTTGAGCAATTAACTGTTGAATTTAAAAAGAAGGACATAGATAAAAAGCCTGTGATGATGGTCTTGTGCGAGGATACAAGGGTTGCCGATTTAACTGCTGAACATTTTGCAAGGCTTACGGATGAAAATGGGCAGTATTATGACAAGAATAAAGTCCTTGTTATCCACTCTGCCCTTTCAGATAAGGAACTTGATAAAACAAGAAAAGACCTTGACAGGATAGATATGGATGACGACCCATTAAGGGTTGTGATTTCTGTCTTAATGCTCAGGGAAGGGTTTGATAAAAATAATATCTGCGTAACTGTGGTTTTGAGGGCAACGGAGGCTGATTTATTACTTGAACAGATAGTCGGCAGAGGCCTCCGTCTGATGTTTCCATCTTATGAATATCCTCAATTGCAGGATGCGAAAGTGGAAGCATATCAGGAAATAAGGCGAAAGAAAAACCCTTCAAATTCCTTTGATTTTCTTTTTGTTGTAGAACATCCAAGATTTGTTGAGTTTTATAACAAACTCAAAGAACAGGGGTATGTCATTGGTATTGGCGATACGAGCGGTGAACCAACAACAGGCGATATTATACCGGTTGATGCTGTTACTACGAGAATCCCTCTTTATGACATTGCATGGCCTATACAGATTTTTGATGAAGGAAGGATGCCTGAAATTTCACGGATTGATATTAAAACCCTTCCAAAATATCAGGGTGATTTTAATCAGCTTAAAAAGTATCTTTCAAAACTCATTATTCAGGAGACCCATGTTGAAACAGGGGCAAAGACAAAGACATGGAAGCTGGATAATGATTATTTTGATTACAATCATTTCCTGAGGCAGGCGTCAAAAGCAGTTTCTACAAGAGGAAAGACTCCAATCCTTTCAGCAAAACAGGCTGAGATTGCTGGGATTATAGATGACTATGTTTCCGAATATTGTTTTGGAGAACATATAGATTTTATCAATCCGGAAAATTATCACATCCTCAATTATCAGCCAGTTTTTGACCATATTGTGGAAACCATAAGCATGGCAATAATCAAACTTATTGAGGGATACAAATTTGAAGTCAAAAAGGGCGTATGGGGGAAGCTCTCAGATGTCCCAAGAATTATGGTGAGGGAAAGCAAATCTGTTGTAACAGAAAGGAGTATCTATCCAAGAAATGGCTATCAGCCAAAGGGTGGAGGTTTTGAAAGAGATTTTATGCAGGAAGTCCTTAACAATTCTGCTGATGTCCTTGCTTTTGCAAAATTGGATAGAAAGCATAAACTAAAGGTTACATATAGGGATGAAACAGGAATACTTAGAAACTATGAGGTTGATTTTATTGTTAAGACGCCAGATAAAATATATCTCGTAGAAACAAAGGCTGATAAAGATATTGATTCTCCAAATATTGCTGTGAAGGTTCAGGCTGCAACTGCATGGTGTGAGCAGGCATCTTTAGTGCCATGTAATGAATATATGAGCCAGCCTCAAGAATGGGAATATCTGATTATTTCAGAAAGCTTATATAAGGATAATAAGGGTCTTTCATTTGAGGCTTTTGTGCCTCTTTGCAGAGGACTTAGAGATAATATTGTTGCAAAGGGGAAAGAGAGATTGTTTATATAAAAAGTGTGATTTATTATGCTCCTTGAACTTAAAAATTTTCTGAAAATTGCAATAGAGGCTGTAAAAGAAGCAGGGAAGATACAGGAGGAAAAATTTGGGGAGAATTTTAAGATTGAGCATAAGGGGGAGATAAATCTTGTGACAGAGGTTGACTACCAGTGTGAGAAGGTAATTATTGATATTATAAAAAGGCATTATCCTGAGCATGAGATATTGACTGAGGAGGCTGGCAGTGTTAAAGGTCTACCCCCCTCACATTCCCCCCTTACAAAGGGGGGACAGATGGAGGGAAAATACAAATGGATAATTGACCCTCTTGATGGGACTACCAACTATGCCCATAGCTATCCATGCTTCTGTGCATCAGTCGGATTGGAGATAGATGGTGAGATTGTTGCTGGTGCTGTTTATAATCCAATGATTGATGAGCTTTTTACAAGTATAAAAGGGGAGGGTGCATATCTGAATGGTAATAGGATAAGGGTTTCAAAAATCGGTGATATAAATAAGAGCCTCCTTGCCACCGGCTTCCCTTATGATATAAGGGAGAGCAAAGAGAATAACCTTAATCATTTTTGCAACTTTGCAGTAAGGGCACAGGCAATAAGGAGACCCGGTTCAGCAGTCCTTGACCTCTGCTATCTGGCAGCAGGTAGATTTGATGGATTCTGGGAATTGAAGCTTTATCCGTGGGATATGGCTGCATCAAGCCTCATTGTGAAAGAGTCAGGGGGGATGATAACAGATTTCAAGGGCAGTGAGTTTAGTATATATAAAGGTGAGATGCTTGCAAGCAATGGATTAATACATAAGGAAATGATAAACATATTAAATTTAGCCACTGACTAATAAGTGTCAGTGAAAGTTTGTGGCTGAATCAGGAGGTGATTTTATGAAAGGGCATATTGTAAAGATGGAAAAGGGATTAGGGCTTCAGATTCCTGATGAGTATGCAAAATATCTAAACCTGCATCAAGGCTCCCTCGTTGATATCAAGCTTGACAAGGCTAAAGACTTAATCATAATCTCTCATATCTCAGAGTCAGAGGATATTGTAAAGAGATATATGCCTTCGGCTGAGACAATGGCATAATAAATCAATCAAAGACTCGGTTTGCCCTTACATATCTCTTTGAGAAATATTTCTGTCTTAAATTACTTTTTGTTACACCCTGGCTGCTGCTGGCATGGGCAAATGTATTATTGTCCATATATACCCCTACATGTGATATGGTTCCCATGATAGATGTATTGAAAAATACCAAATCTCCGGGTTGTAAGGAGCTACTCTCTACATCCCTTCCAATCTTTGCCTGTTCATAACTAACTCTGGGGAGTTCTATCCCCTGTTCTCTATATACCTTTCTTGTAAATGCAGAGCAGTCAATCCCATTTTCTGAATCACCCCCAAATCTATAAGGTATGCCGATATGTTTACTTATTGCAGAGAATAATCTGTCTATATCAAGATTGCCTCTCTTGCCATATTCAACAATCTTCTGCTCCATCATGGCAAGCTCTTTTTTCCTCTTTTCCTCCCTCTCCCTGTTTTTTCTCTCTTTTTCCCTTTCCATTTCATTTGTCTGCTCTTTTACCATCTTATCAACTTCAGATTCCTCTTTTTGGTATTTAGAGATTTCATTTTGATAGGCTTTCACCATCTTTTCTATCTCTCTGGCAATTTGATCCTTTTCCTTTGCAAACATCATCTTCTCTTTTTCAAGCCTATCTTTTATATTTTCCTGTTCATCCTTATATTTTGTTACCATTTCCAGATTCTTTTTCCTTTTAGCTTCAGCTTCCTTTGTAATCCTGTCTCTTTCAGCCTTGAGTTTTCTATTTTCCTCTTCAAGCCTTTTATTCATCTCTTCCTGCTCTCTCTGATATTTTAAGACGTCTTCATCAAGTTTTTTTCTTTCAGCCTCCTGCTGGAGCGTTAACAGCCTCTGCCTCTCCTGCTCAAATTTAAGTATTTCCTCATCCTCCTTCTTTCTCACCTTCTCCTGCTCAAGTTCATATTTCAGAATATCCTCATAATTTCTTTTCTCCACCTCAGCCAACTCCATCGCAATTTTTTTCTCATCTTCAGTAATTTTTCTCTTTTCTTCCTCAAGCCTCTTATTTAAGTCCTCTTCTGCCGTTTGCCCCTCTAATTCTTTCTGCATTTTCTTTGCCTCAATATCCTGCCTCAATTTTTCTAATTCCCTCTTTTTCGCCAGCTTCATCATCAATTCCCTCTCTACATCTTTCATTGGTTTCCACTTTTCTGGCTCCTTCCCCCTGACAAATTTTATTGCATCCAGCACCAGTTCATCAGCACTCTTCTTCTTTAGTCCGTTCTGGTCAACATCTATAATTATTGCCAGTGCTACCTTCTGAGCCGTAAGCCCCCTATCAACACCATATATCAGCCCCCTTGTAAGTGTTGGCATTACAGAAGGGTCCCATTTCTCCTCTATAAAGTGATACACAAATTCCTCATATATATCCTGCGGGACATCGGAGTTATAAAATTCTTTTAAAGCATTTGCTGCAGCAAATAGCTGGTCTACACTAATATCCTTTGAATATGCCACATCAAATATCTCGTCAAGATATTCCAGAGATGCACCTTTTTTAAATGCTCCATAAACCAGCCTTATTATCTCAAATGTCTTTTCCTCAGAGATTCCATCAAAATCTGTCCTCTTTATAACACCCTCCATGATTTTATGAAGGTCAGGGTCAAGACCTTTTTGTAATTCAGAAGAGAATCCGGTTAATATTAGATTAGAGAGTTTTTCCTTTTTTAAGTTTATGCACTCTCTGTCAAGTAAGCTGTTAATATCTAATGCTGTATCTGAAAAAGAAATAGCTGGATGAAGAATAACCGCAAAAAAAGTTAAAACAAAAAAAGAAACTCTTGTCATCATATCTTTTCTCCTATAAAAAGCAGACCTATTTTTTACCCGAGGCTGGTGGATTATTCTTCATGAGAAGTTATTTTCTACTGGGAAGTATTATACTTAAAGAGAAATAATTGTCCAGAAATTTATGCTTTATGAGTTCATAGAAAAAGTTTATAAATATTAGCTATCATACAATTTTTTATGTGAAATGACTTGCAATTGCAAAATAACTGTGCTAATTTACAAATCATTCAGTATGAAGACATAAAAAATTTACACTGAATTTAAGCTGAATTAGAGTTTCTACAAAAAAAGTGGGTTTACTCGGAAAAGGTACCCACTTTTTTTATTTGGAGAATAGATGCAGCGGGTTGATGTAACAATGGCAGTTGAGAATCTGGTCAAGCCTTTGGTTGAGTCAGAAAAGATGGAGCTTGTTGATGTTGAATATAAAAAAGAGGGGAAGGCATGGTATCTGAGGGTATTCATTGATAAGGATGGAGGTGTTAAGATTGATGACTGCCAGAATATCAGCTATCAGATAGAAAAATTATTGGATGTGGAGGATATAATCCCTCATTCTTATACACTTGAGGTCTCATCACCTGGCATTGAGAGGCCGTTAAAAAAGTTAAAGGATTATGAGAGGTTTAAAGGAAAACTGGCAAAAATATATTTATATTCTCCGGTTAATAATAAAAAGCATTTAGTCGGAAAAATTATTGATGTGGAAGGTGATGCCATATCAATTGAG
>MHDO01000104.1 GCA_001805005.1 Nitrospinae bacterium RIFCSPLOWO2_12_39_16 | reverse complement strand
CTTTTTAAAAAGCCCTCAGGTGCGGTAATAATCCCTCCTGGCATCATTACCTTTGGCTCAATTATCAGTGCTGCGACCTTATCTCTATTTTCAGAAACAATCCGTTCCAGTTCATTGACACATGCAAGACTACACTCGGGATATGTCTTTTTTATAGGGCAACGGTAGCAGTAAGGCGGAGGTGCAAATATTGTTTCAAATAACAAGGATTTAAACATGCGGCGAAAGAGGGCAATCCTGCCGACACTGACTGCACCGATTGTATCTCCATGATAGGCATTGTGAAAGGCTATAAATTTCTTCTTGTTCCTAAAGTTCCAGCCTTTCTGCTGCCAATACTGGAATGCCATCTTTACCCCTGCCTCCACAGCTGTAGAGCCGTCATCAGAATAGAAGACCCTCTTTAAGCCCTCAGGTGCAATATTAATTAATCTCTCCGATAGCTCAATGGCAGGGACATTTGATAAACCAATAAGTGTAGAATGGGCTACTTTTCTTATTTGTTTTGCAACAGCCTCGTCTATTTCTCTCTTCCTGTATCCGTGAATATTTACCCAGTAGGAGGAGTTTCCATCAAGATATTTATTGCCCTGAGTATCATAAAGATAAACACCATTGCCTCTCTCAATAATAATAGGGTCTTCTTTCACCCAATCATTCATCTGTGTAAAGGGATGCCAGAGATGTGTCTTATCAATCTCCTCCAGTTTTTTTTTGTAGGCAGTAGGCAATAGGCAGTAGGCAGTAGGCAAGTTATCTATTTTAATGTTTTTTAAAAAAGTGTTTTTTAGTTTTCCTGTCTTACAATCTGTAATGCTTACCAATTGTATGTAAGGCAGGTTGCCGAGAATAGGAACTCCAGAGAGTTTTTCTATAATAGAGGGGTTTGTCTTCTCTGCCAGCCCTTTCCTCCTTTTCTTTGTCTCATTAAAAATAATGCCAATTATATCTATACCAGACTCTTTTGCATGCTTTATTGTAAGGAGAGTATGATTTATGGTGCCAAGACCTACTCGGGAAACAACAATGACAGGAATATCAAGTTCTAAAATAAGGTCAGAGACAAAGTAATCTTCAGTTAAAGGGACAAGGAGACCTCCAATACCTTCTACGATTACAATATCATGCCTTTTGCATAATTCCTCAAAGGCATTTTTTATGGAGGAAATATCAATCTTTACCCCTTCAACCTCTGAAGCGGTTAATGGAGCTAATGGCTTTTTAAAATAATAGGGATTGATTAATTTAATCTCATCCTTTACACCTAATGTCTTTATTAGAAAATCCGTATCATCCCTCCTCCCACTCTGAAGGGGCTTCATAATACCGACATCAAGCCCTTTTTGTTTTAGGGATAATGCAAGTCCGGCAGATACAACAGTCTTCCCAACCCCTGTATCTGTCCCTGTGATGAAGATACCTTTATTCATTTGATATTATTTTTGGTTTTATGGTTTTTTAAGAACATCATCATGTGGTCCAATACGGCGAAGGAGATAGTAATCATTATGAATCTCAAAAGTAAAGCGGTAGAACATATCAATACTGGCTTCCCATCTATTTTTGTGACCTTTCATCTTTTTAACACGAAGAGAGGGGTGGTGAATATTCTTTTCAAAGAGGAGAATCTTTTTATCAAATTTATCCTGAATGGTCTTTGGAAGTTTTTTATAATCCTCTTTAAATGGGTCTGTATGAATAATCCTCATTTTTTGAGGTCTGCAATTAATTCTCCGGCATTGTCAAACGATTTGACCTTGCCTTTTGAGATGGCATCATCTGCCTCAGCCTCAGCTTTTTCCCAATCATAATTTCTGAAATAAGGAGGAAGGGTAAGGGCATATTTTAAAAGGTCTACTACTGCTTTAGAGTAAGATGATTCATGGGCATTTTCCTTATAATGTTCTATTTCTCTAATAAGTTCATCTGGTAAATATAAAGTTAATTTTTGTGTATGCATAGCTATTATTCTCCTAAATATATAAATACGATTAAAGAGTAGCACTGTAATTTTAGCATGTCAATACAAGCCAATAAAAATTATTGTTTCACTTTTTTGAAAATATTATACCTAATAATTCTTAGCAACTCACCATTTAAAAATATTTTATCACATCAGTAACTTATAAATCTAAATTTCTCCAAAAATTGTGTTGACAGCAATTTTTTTTGATTTTATAATTCACCCATGAAAGCAATTTCCTATCTATCTGAAAATGTCTGACGGGACGAACATGCAGCTCGACCCGCATACGGCGCGCCTTCTGAAGGAGAATCCCTTTTTCCGGGAACTCTCCGGAAGCCAGTTTATCCAACTGATTTCCGTCATGCAGAAAAAGACCGTTTCGTAGGGTGAATTCATCATTCATGAAGGGGAGGTTGCCGATGAATCACGGATAAAGCAAATCTTCGCAACCCTCGATGTATTCGCCAATAAATTAAGAGAAGGTACGATGATTATATTCCCGGAGGGGACACGAACAATAACGGAGAGAATGATTGACGATCCAAAATTTGGAGCAGGCTACATTATTTATCAGGCAAAGCCCGTGGTAATCCCCCTCTATCATAACGGAACGGAAAAAATCCTGCCGGTAGGCACCACGAAGCTTTCTCCCTTTCAAACCGTTTCCGTCTGGATCGGCAAACCGATAGACCTGCGCCGGTTCTACGAGATGCCGAACGAGAAAAATACCTGGAGAAAAATATCGGAGCATGTTTTTCAAAGACTTTTGGATATGGAAAAGGAATTTTACAGAGCATGACGTCATGGAGACATTGGAGACCTATATAGTCCGCATATACTGCAGGGACGAGCATGATCCGGAGAAAATTGCAGGGATTGTGGAAATGATCGGCAGTTATATGTCTTCCGATACTATTGTTAAAAACAGCCGGCTTTTGAAAACTGAGAGATTTAGATAAGACATAATCTTACTGATTACTGATGGGGTATTTAATATAACTGTAGAAATCAAAATAGATGTAACGAATCTGAGTAACATATCTACTTCTACTGCAGAAGTACAGTTTGAAATGATAAATTGAGCAAATTATCTCCACTTCCATCTCGCATCCCTCTATCTTCTGCCGCAAGAGATTTACCCCGTTACACCCAGAATGCCCTACCCTCCTGGCTGTGTGTGTCCACACGCAGACAGGTCAGAGTGGGGATGCATGGAAAATTAAAAAATCTTCCTCAAAAATGCCCCGACCTTCAGGATGGGGTGTAACGGGGTTTACATAATTAACTTCGTCTTTTTAATTAAATACTTGACTCTCTTTTGATTTTGAGTAAAATCACTCAAGATATTGAGTAATTTGTAATTAACTCTATGAATGGCATCTTATACATTGTCAGCACACCTATAGGAAATCTTGAGGACATCACATTAAGGGCGTTGAAGGTTTTAAAAGAGGTTGACCTGATAGCGGCTGAGGACACAAGAAGGACAAAGGGACTGCTAAATCATTATGAAATATCAAAACCATTAACGAGTTATTTTAGCCATAATGAAAAAGAGAAAGGCGAGTATCTGCTAAATAAACTGAAGAATGGAGAAAATATAGCACTTGTTTCAGATGCAGGAACGCCCGGCATATCAGACCCTGCCTATTCCCTAATAAAACTGGCTTTAGATAATAATATAGAAGTTCACCCTATCCCTGGTCCTGCTGGTGTTATTACTGCACTATCAGTATCAGGACTTCCTACAGATAAATTTATATTTGAGGGATTCCTGCCAAGGAAATCGGGAAGGAGATTAAAAAGATTAGAATCCTTTATAAATGAGGATAGAACTATTATAATATATGAGTCGCCATATAGAATCCTTGCAACTTTACAGGAGATAAAGAATATACTCGGCAATAGGTCTATAGTAGTGGCAAGAGAAATGACAAAAGTCTATGAAGAGGTTATCAGGGGGAGTGTGGAGGAGGTTATGCAGAAATTAAGGGGAAGGATAATAAAAGGGGAGATAACATTGATTGTCGGCGCCCATCAAAAAGAACCTTAACCCTAAAAATACATTAACCACAGATTTCGCAGATTACCACAGATTAAAACAAACTATTTTTAAAAAATCTGTAATTAAGGGAGGTGGGGATATGGATACTGAGAAGGTAACAATCTATACAGAAAGGTTTATGATTGTGGGTGAGGTTGCTATCACGAGGAAAGGCTATAGAAAAAGATTATCTGATTTTTTAAATGATAAGGATGTTCAGTTTGTTCCTATTATAAAGGCAAAACTGTCTCCTCTTGATATGAAGAGGGATACAACAGAAGTAGAGATAATGATTTTAAATAAAAATGAAATAGTAATGGTTATGCCTGAGAAAAGTATTGAGTTTTGAGGGGATATGAAATCTAAAAAGGTTTATCTTATAGGTGCGGGGCCTGGTGACCCGGGATTACTCACACTCAAGGGAAAGAGGTGTATTGAGGAGGCTAATGTAATTATATACGACCATCTGGTCAATAAGAAATTACTTGAGTTTGCTAAGGATGGGGCTGAGATAATATATGTTGGAAAAGTAGGCGGGAAACATACCAAATCTCAAGAGGAGATAAATTTATTGCTTGTAACAAAGGCAAAAGAGGGAAAGATTGTAGCCCGTCTTAAGGGGGGCGACCCTTTTATATTTGGGAGAGGTGGAGAGGAGGCGTTGGAGCTTGTAAGCCATAAAATACCCTTTGAGGTTATACCCGGAATTACTGCCGCCACATCAGTCCCCGCTTATGCAGGGATACCACTCACACACAGGGATTTTAATTCTTCTATAGCTCTTATTACAGGGCATGAAGACCCGTCAAAAGGCGGCTCAAAGATTGAGTGGAAGGGACTTTCCACCTGTATAGAAAATCTAATCTTTTTTATGGGAGCGAAGAATCTCACCAATATAGTTAAAAAATTAATAGAAAATGGGAGAAAACCTGATACACCTATTGCAGTCATAAGATGGGGGACAACCCCTTTACAGGAGACAATAGTAGGGAGATTGAATGATATTACTGAAAAAGCCAAGAATGTAAGACCTCCTGCCATTATAGTTGTAGGCGGTGTTGTGGCATTAAGAGAAAAATTAAACTGGTTTGAGAAAAAACCACTCTTTGGCAAGAGGATACTTATAACAAGGCCAAGGGGGCAGACAAAGAGTTTTGTTGAACTCCTTGAGAATGAAGGTGCAATTATCATGCAGATGCCTACAATAGAAACCGTCCCCCCTGATTCATGGGATGCACTTGATAATGCCATAAATAGGCTTGATACATATCAATGGCTCATTTTCACAAGTGCAAATGGTGTGAGATTTTTCATTGAAAGGCTTAAGGCTAATAAAAAAGATATAAGAGAGCTTAAGGGTATAAAAATCTGTGCAATAGGTCCTAAGACTGCGGCATCTGTAGAGTCCTTCGGGATAAGGGTTGATGCCGTGCCTGAAAAGTATATAGCAGAGGGTGTAATAGAGGAGATGAAAAAACATGGAATAGAGGGGAAGAAGATACTCCTCCCGAGGGCTTCTGTTGCAAGAGATATTCTGCCGCTGGAGCTAAAGAAAATGGGTGCAGAGATAGATGTGGTTGATGCCTATAAAACAGTTAAGTCTGTAGAAAAGGCAAGTGATATAAAAAATATGATAAGAAAAGAAAAAATAGATGTGATAACATTTACTTCATCATCTACTGTAAAAAATTTCATGTCTTATTTCAACCTCCCCCCTCCCCTCCTTCGCAAGGAGGGGATTAAGGGGAGGTCTAATTTTGATAGAGGAGATGACAGAAAAATGCTTAAAAATATAACAATTGCCAGTATAGGACCAATTACTGCAAAGACAGTTGAGGAGTTTGGATTAAAAAATAATATTGTATCTGATGAGCACACAATTGAGAGATTTACTGAAAAGATAATTGAATATTTTGGGAGGAAAGAAAATGGGTAAAAAAGAAGAGCCTGTAGCAGGAGAATTGATGCTTGAGATTAGTCAGTTGATAGAGGGCGGGGTTTACAGTAATGCGGCAAATATCATCCATAGCAAAAGTGAATTTATATTTGACTTTGCCATTATCCTTCCGGGTAAAAACGCTGCAAGGGTTCAATCAAGGATAATTACAAACCCTCTCCATGCAAAACAACTATTGATAGCACTTCAGAACAATATATCTAAATATGAGCAGTCTTTCGGTGAGATAAAGGTTGATGCAGCTCAGCCAATACTGAAGACACCAGAAACAATGCATTGAAATAGTGTTAGTGTAAGTGGTTAGTGTTAGTTACTGATTACTGTCACAAACACTGACACTATAAATGGGAGGTAAAAAATGGGATTTCCAGTTATACGAATGAGAAGGTTAAGAAAAAATGAGAATCTAAGAAGGATGGTCAGAGAAACCACTCTTTCAGTGGATAATCTGATTTACCCACTATTTGTTACATTTGGGAAAGGTATAAAGGATGAGATTGGCTCAATGCCGGGGACGGCTCGCTCTTCCATAGACATGCTCTCCAAAGAGATAAAAGAAGTAAATGGGCTTGGCATTCCTGCTGTCATACTCTTTGGAATACCTGAGAAAAAGGATGATGTAGGTTCTGAGGCATATAACCCTAATGGGATTGTCCAGAGGGCTATAAAAGAGATTAAGTCTATAGCTCCTGATTTAATTGTCATAACAGATGTCTGTATAGATGAATATACATCACATGGTCACTGCGGTATTGTAAAAGGAAATGAGATATTGAATGACCCCACACTTGAGCTACTATCAAAGATGGCATTAACCCATGTCAAGGCAGGTGCTGATATGGTGGCACCATCTGATATGATGGATGGAAGGGTTGGTGCAATAAGAAAGGGACTTGATGAAAAAGGTTTTACAGATATACCGATTATGTCTTATGCCGCAAAGTATGCCTCAGCTTTTTATGGGCCATTCAGGGACGCCTGTGATTCTTCGCCAAAATTTGGAGACAGAAAATCGTATCAGATGGATGCTGGAAACAGCAATGAGGCAATGCGAGAGGCAGCACTTGATATTGAAGAGGGTGCAGATATTATCATGGTAAAACCGGCAATGGCATTTCTTGATATTGTAAGAAGGGTAAAAGATGAATTCAACATACCTGTTGCTGCATACAATGTGAGTGGTGAATACTCTATGGTAAAGGCTGCTGCTGAAAAGGGTTGGATAGATGGTGAAAAGATTATGATGGAGATTCTTCTAAATATTAAAAGGGCAGGTGCGGATATGATTCTAACCTACTTTGCCAAAGACGCAGCAAAGATTTTAAATAGATAAATTTATGCTTATTAATGGTGAATGGAGAGCAGGTAAAGAATATTTTGATGTAAAAAATCCGTATGACGATAGTTCTTTAGATTTAGTGCCCCTCTCTTCAAAAAAGGATGTAGAGGATGCAATAGAATCTGCTAAAAATGCCTTTGCTACTATGTCAGAAATGCCTGCCTATAAAAGGTCAGTTATACTTTCAAATACCTCAAAAATTATAGAAAGCACAAAAAGAGAGATTTCAGAGTTAATAACAAAGGAATCGGGAAAGGCGATTAAATATTCTCTCGCCGAAGTAGAGCGTTCAATACAGACATTTCAATTTGCCGCTGAGGAGGCAAAACAGATTCATGGTGAGACTATCCCGATGGACGCATCACCAAACTCAGAAAAGAGGTTTGCATTTTATCAACCATTCCCGATTGGCATTATAGGTGCTATTACGCCTTTCAATTTTCCTTTAAATCTTGTCGCCCATAAGGTAGCCCCTGCAATTGCCTCCGGCAATTCTGTAATCCTAAAACCTGCAAGCTATACACCACTTACATCTATTAAACTTGGTGAGATAATGATGGAGGCAGGACTTCCTAATGGTGCATTGAATATTGTCTTTGGCGGAGGGTCAACAGTTGGAGAGTGGCTCGTAGAGAGTCAGGACTTAGCAATGATTTCCTTTACAGGCAGTCCCTCTGTTGGGAGGAGGATTAAGGAAAGGGCTGGGATGAAGAGGGTGGCACTTGAACTCGGCTCAAACTCTGCAACAATAATAGAGCCTGATGCTGATATTGATATGGCAATACCGAGATGTATCATGGGTGCATTCTCCAATTCAGGACAGGTTTGCATCTCACTCCAGAGGATATATATTCATGAAAAAGTCTTTGATGAGTTTAAAGATAAATTCATAAGGGCAGTAAAAAAGTTAAAGGTTGGAAATCCTATGAAACATGATACAGAATATGGACCAATGATAGAGGAGAAAGAGGCTGTAAGGGTAGAGGAATGGATAAAAGAGGCTGTTAGTAAAGGGGCAAAGATTCTGTGCGGTGGAGAGAGAAAGGGTAATATAATAACACCAACAGTTATGACAGAGGTAAAAAAGGATATGAAAGTTGTATGCAACGAGGCATTTGCACCCCTGGTAGTATTGATTAAATACAGAAAATTTGATGAGGCACTTGACATGGTGAATGAGTCAATTTATGGCCTTCAGACAGGTATTTTTACGAGAGATATAAATAAGGCGTTTAATGGATTTAAGAAACTTCATGTTGGTGGGGTAATAATAAACGATGTCCCTACCTTCAGGGTTGACCACATGCCCTATGGAGGAGTCAAAGAAAGCGGGACAGGCCGTGAGGGAATCAAGTTTGCCATAAGAGAAATGACTGAGCTAAAATTAATGGTTTTCAACCTTTGAAAAATATGATGAAAAATATAGTAATAATAATTTTTATAATGCTTTTATTTATCGGATGTGGAGGCGGAATAAACCTGATTAAGACAGACCTGCTAAAACCTGAAAAGGTCCGTCTTATAAAAGTCAAGGTTACCACTAAGGAGGAGATAATAAATATTTTTGGAGAGCCTCTAAATATAATAGATGTAGATGAAAAGGAGCAGTATTTCTATAAAGATGAAAATCTAAAATCCCTCTGGATAGAGTTTGATAAAGACGGAAAGGTTTACGACTATATCTATTCAAAAAAATAAAGAATATTCAGCCACTAATCTACACAAATATTCATGAAATTGACAGTCTATAAACTTATCTTTAGTATTTTTCTATGAAACAGTATATAATTCCAATATTCATTCCGTATTTAGGCTGTCCCCACCGCTGTATCTTTTGTAATCAAAAGAAGATTGCTGGAGAAAATACATATTTTAATACAGAAACAATAAGTAAAACTATTGATAACTGGCTCTCTTTATCATCTGTCAGCTATCGGCTATCCGCTATTGGCAGCAGACAGGTTGCATTCTATGGAGGAAGTTTCACTGCCCTTCCATTAGAAAAGCAGGAGAGTCTCCTATCTTCTTCTATATTACCCTATTTAAACAATAGAGTAATTGACAGTATAAGATTATCTACAAGGCCTGATAGTATAACTGTTGAAAATCTTGCACTCTTAAAGAGATATAAAGTCAAGACTGTTGAACTTGGTGTTCAGTCAATGGATAACTCTGTTTTATCAGTGTCGGAAAGGGGGCATTCAGCAGATGAAGTGAGGAGTTCGTGCAAACTCCTTAAATCCCACGGTTTTGAAGTAGGAATCCAGATTATGCCGGGTCTTCCCGGTGATACATTTGAAAGCTCATTATATACTGCGGATGAGGTTATAAAACTTAAACCCGATTTTGTTAGGATATACCCGGCAGTTGTTATAAAGAATACAGGGCTTGCTGATTTGTATCTAAGTGGTTCTTTTAAACCCTTGAGCCTTGGCGATGCTGTAAGGCTGGCTAAAAATCTGCTTGTCAGGTTTGAGGTCAATAATATTCCTGTCATCCGAATAGGACTCCAGCCTACTTCATCATTATTAGAAAAGGATGTCATCTTAGACGGGCCATTTCATCCTGCTTTCAGACAATTAGTAGAATCAGCGATAGCCTATGAAATGATGAGGTATGCAATATACAGAAGTCAGAAGTTAAAACATGGTAGTTTTTTTATCCCATCCATTGAATTATCCAACTTCATAGGACAGAAAAGGGAAGTTATAAAAAAAATAGAATCTGAGTTTGATATTAAGGTTGATGTGAAGCCTGACAGCAGGCTTAAATCAGGAGAGGTTGAATTTGACAACAGCCTTAAAAAAATACATATTAAAAGAAAAGAGGTTTTAAAAGAATTTCTTTCCTCAACAGCTGCAAACTATGCAATTACAGGTAACAGAGATTTTTAAAAGCATTCAGGGGGAATCTTCACTCTCAGGAACCCCCTGTGTATTCATCCGGTTAACAGGCTGCAACCTTAGATGTCGCTACTGTGATACAGTCTATGCATATGAAGGCGGCGATTGGCTTTCAATAGATGATATACTCTCAAAAGTCGATGATTACAAATGCAATTTAGTAGAAATAACGGGGGGCGAGCCTCTCCTTCAGAATGGTGTATATCTTTTGATAAGTGCCTTATTAAAAACAGGTAAATCTATCTTGATTGAGACAAATGGGAGTATTGACATTGAAAGGGTTCAAGGGTTCAAGGGTTTAAGGATTCAAGGACTCAAAATAATCATGGATATCAAATGCCCTGACAGTGGTATGTCAGAAAGGATGAATTGGGGGAATTTAGATAAATTGTATAATAATGACGAGGTGAAGTTTGTTATAAACAGCAGAGGAGATTATGACTGGTCAAAAGAGATAATAAAAAAATATTCACTTGCTGATAGATGTCATATTTTAATGTCCCCTGTCTATGATAATTTGACTGCTGAAGAATTGTCAGAGTGGATACTTAATGATAATCTGAATGTAAGATTGAATCTCCAGATACATAAATACATCTGGGGTGAATCTGTGAAAGGGGTATAAGATGAAAGATATACAGACCGAACTTGAATGCATAAGCATTAGACTGGAGATGTTGAATGAGGAAAGCAGGAGGCTTTATAAACTTTTAGAAAATTTCAAGGTGCCAAACGCCATGCCGCCTGAAGAGATAAAAATAAAAATACTTGAAACGCTTGAAAAGAGAAAAAAAGAAATGAAAGACGAAATTGAGGAACTGTCAATCAGGATTAGAGAACTAAACAATATAAAATATTAAACAGCTATATTTAATGCAATGTCCCTCACCCCTCTGAGGGTTTGACTTTATTTATTTGCTTGTTTACCGCATCCTTAAAATACTTTCCTGATTTAAACCTGACCACACTGCGAGCGGATATTTCTGCCTCCTCACCAGTCTTTGGATTCCTTCCAATCCTTGTATTTTTATTTCTTACAGAGAACGATCCAAATCTCCTGAGGACAACCGCTTCACCTTTACCCAGTGTCTCCTTTATCTTTTCAATTATCAGCTCTACAGCCTCCTCTGCTTGAGGTTTAGGCAAACCAGCCTTTTCAACAACCCTGTTTATTATATCTAACTTTGTCATACAGTCCTCCCCATCAACTAAAATTCTACAACCTTTATATCTGCTTTTTTTCTTAAATCTGCCAGATATTCAGATACTTTCTTGTTTGCTTCCATTGATTTTAAAAAGTTTTTTAGCCTGTCGTGCACCTCACTCTGTGGTATTGTCCTTGAAGGTTTCTTGTCGGTTAACTTTATTATATGATAACCAAACTCTGTTTCCACAACCTCACTAATCTCATCCTTCTTTAAGCTAAATACAGCCTTCTCAAAATTTGGCACCATCATACCTTTGCTAAAAAATCCAAGGTCGCCACCATTCTGACCGCTTCCTTTATCATCTGAATTTTCTTTTGCAAGTTTTGCAAAATCCTCACCCTTCTTCACCCTGATTAAAAGCCCATCAATCTTCTTCTTTGCAGTCTCTTTCGCATCTTTGGCTGCATTCTTGTCAACCATTATAAGAATATGACTTGCCTTGATAGATTCACCTTCAATAAATTTATCAGGATTATTTTTATAGTATTCATTAACTGCCTTCTCATCAACAGTTATCTTATCCTCTATATCATTTCTCATTAATTTCTTTATGGCTAAAGCCTTCCTCACATCACTCTTTACCTCATCAATTGTCAGGTTCTGGGATTTTACTGCCTGATTGAACTGCTCCTCATTTTGAAATTTTGACTTGATAGAGGTAATTTCTTTATTCAATTCATCATCCGATACCTTTATCCCTGTCTTGCCACAATTTTGGATAAGCAATTCCCTATTCACCAAATCATCAACAATGGTCTTATTTATCTCCTTTGAATGTTCTGGAGTAACTTCTTGCCCCATCATTGCCAGCCTTCTCTTATAATTCTGCAGTCCTTTACTGAACTCAACACCACTAATCTTTACGCCATTTATAGTGGCTACCACATCAGGAACTTTCTCACTCTTTTCTGCCATCTTTACATCCGGCGAACCTTTACCTTTCCCACTTTCAGCATAACCATCCTGATAAGACAACAAAAACCCGCCTATAGCTAAAATCATCAAAAAACCCTTCACTTTTTTATTCACAATACTCTCCCTTCACCCCGTAAGACCTTCGGTCTCTTACTGGGTTCATAAATAAGTTAATAAACTAAATGGTGGAGCTGAGGGGGATCGAACCCCTGACCTACAGACTGCCAGCCTGTCGCTCTCCCAGCTGAGCTACAGCCCCATGTTAACGTAAGTGCCTGTGTTTAGTATTATTATCACTAAACACTAAAGTTAACACTAACACTAAATTGTGTCAAGTCTATTTCACCTTCGTGTCTATTTCACCTTCTGTCTATTTCACCTTCTATTTCACCTTCGTCCCTGACTTTACTTCCCCGTCAAATCCTATAAGAACCAACCTTCCATCCCCACCTGCTGCTAATACCATACCTTGAGATTCTATACCCATCAGCTTTGCAGGTTTAAGATTTGCTACCAATAATATTTTTTTGCCTATTAATTCTTCAGGTTTGTAATGCTCGGCAATACCTGCTACAACCTGCCTCTCCTCAGTCCCTATATCAACTTTCAATTTCAGGAGTTTTTTGGATTTCTCAACCAGTTCAGCCTGTTTTATCTCTCCAACCCTCAAATCAACTTTTGCAAATTCATCAATACCTATTAACTGCCTTACTTCTGCTGCTGCCACTGCCGATTCTGTTGCTGTTACTTTATCAACGCTTTCCATTTTCTCCTCCACCCTCGGAAAAAGCTGCCTCCCTATTTTAATTTCAATGCCATCTTTAAGTCCACCCCATTTTATTGATTCTTTAAAATTGCAATTTTCTATTTTATCCTTAATCCCCAATTGATTCCAGATTTCCTGCCCTGTCTCTGGCATGAAGGGATAAATATAAACTGCAACAATACGCAGACCTTCAGCTAAAGTATATAAAATATTTGATAGTATCCCCTCATCTTTTTCACTCCAAGGTGCAGACTTTTGAGCATACTCATTCATGTGTCTGATAACAGCCCAAAGTCGCGTTAGTACATAACTAAAATTTAATTCATTCATCAAATCGGCATATTCTTTTAAAATAAGCCAATTCTTAACATCTTGCTCATATTTCCTATCTTTACTATCAATTGTATCTGGAATCCTGCCTTCTCTATATTTTTTTATCATATTGAGTGTTCTGCTTAAGAGATTACCAAGGTCATTGGCAAGGTCGCTGTTTATCCTTCCAACCAATGCCCTCTGTGAAAAATCCCCATCAAGACCAAAGGGGACTTCTCTCATCAAAAAATACCTGAAGGTATCTACTCCATATTTATCTATCAATTCATTAGGATTTACAAAATTTCCTTTGGATTTTGACATCTTCTCGCCATTCACAGTCCACCACCCATGCGCAAATATATTTTCCGGTAGCGGCAGTCCCAATGCCTTGAGCATTGTTGACCAGTAAACTGAATGAGTGGTGAGTATATCCTTCCCTAAAAGATGGTGGTTAGAGGGCCACCAGTTTTTAAATTTGTCTTTATCGTATTCAAAACCTATTGCAGATATATAATTAACAAGGGCATCAAACCATACATAGGTAACATAATTTTCATCAAATGGAAGTGGTATTCCCCATGACAACCTTTCCTTTGGACGGGAGATACAGAGGTCTCCTAATGGTCTTCCAAGAAAACCCAGAACTTCATTTCTACGGCTTTCGGGCATTATGAATCGTGGATTATCTTTTATATATTGAATAAGCCAATCTTGATATTTGCCCATCCTGAAAAAATAGTTCCATTCTTTTATATATTCAACCTTCCTGCCGCAATCAGGACAATTACCATCCTTGAGGTCTTTCTCCATCCAGAACCTCTCATCTGAAAGGCAATACCATCCTTCATAGCTCGCTTTATATATATCCCCTTTATCAAATAATATTTGAAGTGCCTTCTGAACCGCCCTTTTATGCCTCTCCTCCGTGGTTCTTATGAAATCATCATTTGAGATATTTAGTTTTTCCCAGAGATTCTTAAATGATATATGCAGCTCATCTGCATGTTTTTGAGGGGCAACCCCCCTTTTCTCCGCTGCCTGCTGAACCTTCTGCCCATGCTCATCTGTCCCTGTCAGAAAAAATACCTGATAACCGCAGAGCCGTTTATATCGTGCCATGACATCTGCCGCTACAGTGGTATAGGCATGCCCTACGTGAGGAATATCGTTTACATAATAGATAGGTGTGGTTATGTAGAATTTTTTGTTATGTGTCATTTTATATAGCTAATACTGCAAGAGTTTTTTGAACGACTTTTTAACTTTTCTTTGGTCAATAATGTAATAGTTTATAAAATAAGGCAAAGAGAAAATTAACGGAAGTGAAAAAAGCTCTTGCAGTATATTTTTTATTATCCTGTCAACTGTAATCTCTTAATTCCCTTTGCTTGTCCTGAATTCTCATCTATATCAACTACAACCCCGTTAAACTGCCCCTCGCCGCCTGCCATCTCAAACTTCTTAGGCATCTTTGTAAGAAATTTCTCTAACGCAAGTTCCTTTCTAATACCTATGACCGAGTTGGATGGCCCTGTCATTCCCACATCGGTAATATAAGCAGTGCCGCCTGAGAGTATCTTTTCGTCCGCAGTCTGGACATGCGTATGCGTCCCGATTACAGCACTTACCCTCCCGTCCAGATACCAGCCCATT
>MHDO01000103.1 GCA_001805005.1 Nitrospinae bacterium RIFCSPLOWO2_12_39_16 | reverse complement strand
GTATTGAGTCGCGAGAATACAGTGGGTATATTCGCTTAATGATGTTGTCTTGTACCTAATCTCTGTGCATTTAATAGCGATTTTCGCCAAGCAGCCTATTATCTCTTTTTATTATCTTGTTTTTAAAATTTTTAAGTCTCATTATTCTTCATTCATCCTCACCCTGACAAACTCCTCCAAATCCTCAGGCTTCATATGCCACTGCCCTATCTTCGTAGCACGAATCTGCTTCTCTCTAATAAGCTCCCGCACTCTATATTCAGGGAATTATAGAAACACCATCCCTAATTCCTATCCCGCTTTCCTCCGCCACTCTTTTGATTGCTGTCAAAGTAGAGTTTCATATTTAATCAACCCTATTTTACCTTTTTTCTGGGCGTCCTTTTAACGCCTTTCATTTCTTCACCACTTTCCAGTAACCGCCCTTGTCCGGACCGATGCGATTGAGAACTCCTTTTTTCCTAAGATAATAGATAATGAAAGATAATGGGGATTTATTTACCATTTCCCCTTCCATTATCCCTTATGGTATAGAAATATCCCACAAGGCAGTCGAAAAACGAGGTGTCATTTATCAGGACTTCAAACCTGTCTTTCAGGCTTTGATGTTTTTCGTTTATTATGAATGATAAATCGGTATTCATAAGCATACTTTTTAATATTTATTTTTATGCTGCGACTCTATGCTCATTAATTATAATTAATATTGTTTACTATAATCTGCGGCGAATGTCAATTTAGCTTAATATCTTCCCAGGATTCATTATATTATTTGGGTCAAAGACTTTTTTAATTTTTCTTGTTACTTCCATACCCTTAGCTCCGAGTTCATCAACTATATATTTACTCTTTGTAATCCCAATGCCATGCTCTCCTGAGATTGTGCCTCCAAGTTCAAGTGTTGCCTTAAATATCTCCCCAACTGCCTCATCCGCCCTTTTCATTTCTTCTTCATTTTTACTATCGGTCATTATATTTACATGGATATTTCCATCACCTGCATGACCAAAGTTTACAATATTGAGCCTGTATTTTTCTGCAATATCTCTTAATCTCCTGATAATATTAGGAACTTTATTTCTCGGCACTGTTATATCTTCATTTATCTTTGTCGGTGAGAGATGTCCAAGGGCAGGGGATATAGCCCTCCTCGCCTTCCAGAGAGATTCCCTTTCTGCTTCGTCCTTTGCAATCCTTACCTCCCTCGCACCTGTTTTACTGCATATATCCCCAATTTTCTCTATCTGCCTTTTGGTAGAAATTTCATCCCCGTCCACTTCTATTAATAATAATGCCTCTGCATCAACAGGGAGTCCTGCATGAATATAATTCTCAACACATCGGACAGCGGACTGATCCATAAACTCTAATGATGAGGGCAGTATCCTATTTGCAATTATCTTTGATACTGTTGTTGAGGCATCATCAATCTTCAAGAAGACTGCCAATGCTGTCTTTATTGACTCAGGAAGGGGTATGAGTTTTAAAGTGAGTCGGGTTATTACACCGAGTGTCCCTTCAGAGCCAACTATCAATTTTGTCAGGTCATATCCAACTACACTCTTAGTAGTCCTGACACCTGTATTGAGGATTTCTCCATCAGGCAGGACAACATCAAGACCGAGTATGTAGTCCTTTGTTACACCATATTTAACAGCCCTCGGTCCACCTGCACAGGTAGCGGCATTCCCGCCTATAGTGCAGAACTTAAGGCTCGCCGGGTCGGGTGGATAAAATAACCCCCTTTTTTCTACCTCCTGCTGGAGATTATATGTCACCATTCCCGGCTCTACAACGGCAACCATATTCTCTTCATCTAATTCAATCAGACGATTCATATCGGTAAGAATTAGTGCAATACCGCCCATTATTGGAATTGAGCCGCCGACGAATCCTGAACCTGCGCCACGAGGCACAACAGGTATCTTTTCCTGATTTGCGATTTTTACAATGGAAGATATTTCATTTGCATTTTTAGGTTTGACAATTACATCAGGGAGGGCAATTTTTCTTGTTGCATCATAGGAATAGCAAATCCTGTCCTCATCAGAGGTTAAAACAGCTTCTTTGCCAACAATATCTGTGAGTTTTTTAATTGTTTCTTTTTTCACGGCAAATTACATAGCCACCAAGGCACAAAGGCACAAAGGGATAATAAAAGGATAATTTATTTTTTTTGTGTCTTCGTGTCTTTGTGGCATTCCTTTATGTTTTCAGTATAATAAACAATTGACTACCTTTCAAATTTAAAACATAATGTAGCGTAATAATTTAACCTTTAAAAATTTTTATGCCGCTTTACATTTACAATACACTTACAAGAAGAAAAGAAGCCTTCAAGCCCATTGTAGAGGGTGAAGTCAGGATGTATGTATGCGGTGTTACTGTCTATGACCTCTGCCACATAGGGCATGCCAGGGCTGCAATTGTCTTTGATATTATATATCGGTATTTAAAATATCTTGGTTATAAAGTAACCTATGTCCGAAACTTTACAGATGTGGATGATAAGATTATAAAGAGGGCAAACGAAGAAAAGGTCTCTTCAGAGGAGATTGCAGAGAGGTATATAAAAGAATTTTATACTGATATGAATGCACTCAGTATTGAAATCCCAGACTGTGAACCAAAGGCGACAGTGCATATCCCTGAGATGATAGAGATGATAAAAAAACTCATTGAAAAAGGGTATGCATATCAGGCAAATGGAGATGTCTTTTATTCTGTAAGAAAATTTACAGAGTATGGCAGTCTTTCAGGGAAAAATACGGATGAGCTTTTAAGCGGTGCAAGGGTTGAGATAGACGAGAAGAAGAAAGACCCCCTTGATTTTGCCCTGTGGAAGGCAAGCAAGCCCGGAGAGCCGTGGTGGGATAGCCCCTGGGGAAAGGGGAGGCCCGGCTGGCACATAGAATGCTCCGCAATGGGGCAGAAATATCTTGGGGAATATTTTGACATTCATGGAGGCGGGAGGGATTTGGTATTCCCCCATCATGAGAATGAGATTGCCCAGTCTCATGCGGCAACAGGGCATCCTCCTGTGAAATACTGGATTCATAATGGTTTTGTCAATATTAATAAAGAGAAGATGTCAAAGTCCCTCGGCAATTTTTTTACAATAAAGGATGTTTTAAAGAAATTCAATCCTGAGGTTATAAGGTATTTTCTCCTCTCAAGCCATTACAGGAGCCCTATAGATTTTTCCGACCAGAATCTAAATGAGGCAAAGACTAACTTAGACCGTTTTTATGACCTTTTATTGTTTGCAGAGGGGGTATCACCCTCCCCTCAATCCCCTCCCATCAAGGGAGGGGAAATTACCTCTCCCCTTGCGGGAGAGGGGTGGGGTGAGGGGGAATTAATGCAAAAGTTTGAGAATGCGATGGGTGACGATTTTAATACAGCACAGGCGATAGGGCATTTGAATACTGAATTGCATCATCTAAATAGCATTAGGAGTAAAAGTTCAGAGTTCTTGAAGGGAGTTGCAAACATTAGAAAGATTGGGGATGTGCTTGGTCTCTTCGGTCAAAATCCTAATGAGTATTTTGAGAGGGAAAAATCAGTGGGACTTGCCTCCATTGGTATATCTGAAGATGAGATAAAGAGGCTTATAAATGAGAGAGAAAAGGCGAGAAGAGAAAAGAGATGGAAAGATGGAGACAAGATTAGGGATGAATTAAGTCAAAAAGGAATTATCCTTGAGGACTCACCGCAGGGGACTGTATGGAAAGTAAGGAGTAAGCAGTAAGGAGTATGGAGTAAATAATAAAAAAAACTGCCTACTGCCTACTGCTTACTGCCTACTCTGTAAATGGTTACCATATAATTTTGGAGAAAAATGAGCGAGGTTATATACGGTATCAATCCAGTCCTTGAGGCATTGAGGTCAGGGGAGAGGGAGTTTGTTAAAATACAAATAGCCGCTGGAAAGAGCGGGAAGGGGATTCTTGAAATAGAATCTCTGGCAAAATCAAAAGGAATAAAGGTAGAGATAACTCCTAATTCCAAACTCCCAACACAGAACTTTCAAGGTGTTGTGGCGATTGTATCCCACAAAAAAGAGATTGAACTCCATGAGTTGGTAGAGCAGTTATATAGAAAAGATAGTAAGCCTGTAATTGTAATCTTAGACGGAATAGAAGACCCCGGAAATCTTGGGGCAATAATAAGGTCAGCAGAGGCTCTCGGTATTGGTGGTGTAATTATTCCAAAGGACAGGGCAGCAGGTGTTACCCCTGTAGTGGTAAAGAGATCTGCAGGTGCAATTGAACATATCCCGGTTGTCAGGGTTACAAATATTTCCAATACAATTGAGGAATTAAAAGAAAAGGGTTTCTGGATTGTAGGTGTTGAGGCGGGTGCAGAAAAGAACTGTTTTTCATTGTCCTATAATGACCCGATAGCAGTTGTATTCGGGAGTGAATCAAAGGGGATGAGGAGATTGACAAAGGAAAAGTGTGATTTTATAGTATCTATACCAATGAAAGGGAAGGTATCCTCGCTTAATGTGTCAGCAGCATGTTCAATTATTTTTTATGAGATTTTGAGACAGAGGCTTCAGTAAAAGACTTCGCTCTAACGAGGCTGTCCGATAATTGTCATTTCTGAGGTGTTAGCCGAAGAATCTCGCTTTTTATAACGCATTAAAAATGGGATTCTTCATCTGCTATGCTCCATTCAGAATGATAAAAACGAATTGTCGGACAATCTATGAAGGGGATGTATTTTAGGGCGGTGATAAAATATGAAAAAAAGATATATCTTTCTGACAGGTATAGTTCTGACATCCACTCTTTTCTACCTTTTTTTGTCCATGTTTTCCCATCTTCAGAGTTCAATAGAAAATCAGATAAGGGAAGAGTTTAACAAGGAGCAGAGCCTTGTTACAGAGAGGATTGCAATTCAGCTAAGCGAGATATTTGTTGATGATATATCAAAAAATATACATTTTGTAAGACAGTCTTTTACCCTGAATAAGTTAATAGAGGCAATAAATTCTAAAAATAAAAAGGAGATAGACTTCTGGAAGAAAGGGGCAGAAAAGGTTTTTTTGCAGACAAAAAACAGAATTTTTAAACATAGTTGCCCACGATTTAAGAACACCTCTGACATCTATCAGGTCGTATACTGATATGCTTCTCATGCATAAGGATAAACCTGAAACAATTAAAAAGATATTTGTTGAATTCCTTGAAGTAATCAGGCATGAGGGGATGAGGCTTGAGAACCTTGTAAATGACTACCTTGACCTTGCGAAGATAGAGGCAGGGCAGATGATATTTAAAAGTGAGCCTGTGGATATAAAAGGGATAATCAATAAATCATTGGCAATATATTATGGAGAGGCAATGGAATATGGGATTAACTTAAAATCTACTATATCATCAGATTTGCCGACTATTAATTCAGACGATGGAAAGTTGCGACAGGTTGCATCAAATCTTCTGAGCAATGCTGTAAAATATACGCCAAAAGGCGGGACCATTACTATATCTGCTGAAAAGAGGGGTAAGTATGTGGAAGTATGTGTAGAAGATACGGGACCCGGCATATCTGAGGAATATCATGAAAAGATATTTGAGAAGTTCATTCAGGTGCAGAATGGTAAGGAGAGGGTTAAAAGGGGGACAGGACTCGGTCTTCCGATTGTAAAATATATAATAAAGCATCTTGGTGGAAGGGTCTGGGTTGAGAGTGAAGAGGGGAAGGGGGCAAAGTTTTTGTTTGCATTGCCGATATAAACTCAAAGAAAATAGGATTAAGATAGATAATTGCTAAAATGCAAAGTAGTCAAAAAGTAGTCTGCCGTTACTGTACAGTAACATCTCTTGTTCTTATCTAATCATTTGATTATCCATATTGGTTTTAAATATAAGATTTTTTATTGTTACCTCCCTGTAACAGTGCCATTTTTTCTCCCCTAATTTATCATTAGTGTAAAGAATTAATAACATCAATAATATCAAATTGTTAAATAAGAATATTCAGAATCTTTGAATAGTGGCATCCCTTTTGCTGATATCTAATAGACTGATTGTGTAAATAATTTGGTCCGGTTACTTATTGGTGGTAATCGAATCCATATCGATTCACCTCCTCCTCACATAAGGAGCCGGGTAATTTATTATACAAAAATAAGAATTGAAAGGGGGTGAGCTGTGAAAAATCTGAAGACATCTTTAGTCATGGTGGTTTTGTTAATACCTTTATACCTTGTTTTTACAATGTTAAATGGTAGTGCTGCACAGGCAGATTCCGATAACCATGAATCTGCTGAACATATGGCATTAGAATCATCCCCTGACCACGAGGCACTTGAGACGAAGGTTCCGTCAGGCAAATTGGCAGAGGTTAGAGCCTTTAAAAATTTAGTCGCATCAGATGAAAAATCTCTGTCAGAGGCTAAGGCTATATATGGAGGAAAAGGCACTTGTTTTAACTGTCATGGCGAGAAGGGGATGGGAGACGGTGAACTGGCAAGCTCTTTTGACCCAAAACCAAGAAATTTTACAATCCCTGTCTGGCAGAAGGTAAGGACAGACGGTGAGATATTCTGGATTATTACAAATGGGACAGAAAGCGGTATGCCTCCATTTGGAGATATGCTTTCTGATGAAGAAAAATGGGGACTTGTTAATTATATAAGAGAACTTGGAAAAACTGGCGGAGTTGCAAACAAAAGCAATTAAGATAAAAAAGAATTGTCTATAAAAGATTAAAGTTGAATGAAGGAGGGTAATTTAATGAATAGGAAAATCAGGTTGGGGATTTTGTTTCTGACAGGGTTATTTGTTAGCTTTGCTATCAGTAACATCAGCAATGCAGCAGATGAGGTTGCAAAATTGACAACAGCCCCGGAGGTTCCGCCTGCACTAAGCAGGGCGGGTGGGGCTAATGTAACGGTAGAACTTGAAACATCTGAAAAAAAGGGGACACTGGCAGATGGTGTTGAATATACATTCTGGACATTTGGTGATACCGTTCCAGGTCCATTCATCCGTGTCAAGGCAGGGGATAATGTTACATTTAATCTGAAAAACAGCGGGACAAGTAAAAATATTCACTCAATTGACCTTCACGCCGTAACAGGTCAGGGTGGAGGTGCAAAGGCTACACAGACGCCTCCCGGTGGAAAGACTGCCTTTTTCTTTAAGGCATTGAACCCTGGTATATATGTCTATCACTGTGCAACAGCCCATATACCAACACATATTGCAAATGGCATGTATGGTCTCATTCTGGTAGAGCCTGAAAAGGGTCTTCCAAAGGTTGACAGGGAATACTATGTATTTCAGGGTGATTACTATACAAAGGGGAAGACAGGTGAGAAGGGGGCACAAGCGTTTGATGTTGAAAAGATGAGGGCTGAGCAGCCGACCTATGTAAAATTTAATGCGATGGCAACACCAGGAAATCTAAAGGCAAATGTTGGTGAGACAGTGAGATTATATGTAGGAAACGGAGGTCCGAATCTTACATCTGCATTCCATGTAATAGGTGAGATATTTGATACGGTATATCAGCAGGGTGCTGTAGGCTCTGAGCCTGCAAAGAATGTCCAAACCACATTAATTCCACCAGGTGGTGCAGCTATTGTTGAATTTAAGGTTGATGTCCCTGCTGCGTATATACTTGTTGACCATGCAATATCACGTGCAATAGATAAGGGTGCTGTAGGAATACTTGAGGTTACGGGTGCGGAGGTACCACAAATATTTAAGCCTCTGAAGGTTGGTGGTGCAGATGCCGGTCATTAAAATATAGCCGTAAAAATGCCCCACTTATTTTACTGGTGGGGCATTAAAATGTATTGGTAATCCCCCTTATCCCTTTATTTTTAAGAAAGGGATAAAGGGGGGTTATCAATTTTTTTATTTTATCTATTGACAATTTATGATTTAAGTCATAGATTGATATCATTATTAAATTTATTATTTTAAGGACTTTTAAAATTCATTTTATAAAAGGGGGCGGTTCATGAGAAGATGCGGCTTCGTTGTAGTATTGTTGTCTCTTGTTTTTTTCATTGCAGAGGCATCGGCATCAGATGTTAAGTTAGGCGGAGAAATAAGGGTCAGGGGTGAGAGTGTTTCAAATAATACAACAGGGGCAAAGAGTCAGGAGCAGATAATACAGAGGACAAGGCTCAATGTAGATGCAAAGATAGATGAAAAGACGAAGGCATATATCCAGATACAGGATAGCAGGGCATGGGGGAGTGACGGAACAAGTGATGGCACCGGCACAGCACAAGACAATGCTTCAACATCAACAACCACATCAACAACAACAGTCAACTCTGAATCAACCGATATAAAACAGGCTTATGTCCAGTTTGATGGTATTGCAGAACAGCCATTATCATTGAAGTTAGGCCGTCAGGTTATGGCTTATGGAGATCACAGGCTTATTGGTGGATTTGAGTGGTCAAATAATGCAAGGAGCTTTGATGCCCTAAAGCTTATGTATAATACAGATACCTTTGGTATGGATTTATTTTATTCAAAAATAAAGGAATCTGTTACAAATGATACAACTGATTTCAAGACAAACGGCACAACAGATGATAAAGATTATACCTTCACCGGTCTCTACGCAATTATTAAGGCTATCCAGAACAACACCATTGACATTTATGCACTTCAGGATAAGAATGATTCGACTGACAGGAGTGTCCTTACATATGGAGCAAGGCTCAATGGTAAATTTGCAGATGCAGACTATACTGCAGAATATGCCCTGCAGGGGGGCGATAACATGAAATCAGGGGGGACTACAATCTCTCAGGAGTCTAACGCCCTTGCTGTAAAAGCCGGCTATACCTTAAAGGCTATTATGGGTTTAAGGATTGGCGCCGAGTATGACACTGCAACAGGAGATAAATCCTCAACATCAGATAAAATAGAGTCATTCCAGAATCTCTATCCCACAAACCATCCTCTTTATGGTTTCACTGATGACATAAGCTGGTCAAATATGAGTGCCATGTCTTTAAATGCAGGGTTAAAGCCGACAGAAACTCTATGGATAGGTGCTGAATATTGGAAATACAGTCTGGCTGAGAAGGATGCAAATAATAAAGATGATTTAGGCTCGGAGATCAATATCATGGCGAGGCAGAGTTTAAGTTCAAATGTTAAATGTGAACTTTCTTGGGTAAGAAGGAGTGCGGGAGAGGCGAGTGGAACTTCAGATTATTATGCCAGAACAATTGACAAGGATAAGACCTCAGATTTTGTATATTTACAGATCAATGCAGCATTTTAATTAGGCTGCCTTCGGCAGCAACACACTGTAGGGCAGGGCTTTAGCCCTGCATAAGCAAGCCTAAAGGTTGCCCTACATTGAAATTTCTTTTAATTAATTATTTTATTTGAAGGGGGGTGAAGGGGTATGAAAGAGGAGGGGAAGATATCAAACTGGCAGATTTTTTTTGATGATATTTCTATGCTGTTTTTTCTGGGGGTAGCAATACCAACAATATTCTATGTAATCTGGGGAGTAATGGAGCTGGCAAATGCTCCAACTGCTGTCATTACAGGACCGTAATTTGAATGGAGGGATAATATGCCTATAACATCACCTGAAACTTATTGGTGGAAACCGGCTGATAAGGAAGAAAAAATATGGATTTCGGTAGCAATAGTATGGTGTCTTATACTATTTACGATGATGCCGCTTTGGCATTTTGTTGGTGGTCAGAATCCTTCAGTTGAGCCTATGAAGATAAGACCTGATGATTTTGATAAGGTTACCGGTGCCTTTATAGAAAAATATAAGATTGGGGAAGAGTCCGGGATACCTGTTGTAAAACCGCCTGATGGGGCTGATGTCTATCTTAAGGGGCAGATGTGGAACTGGATTCCGATACTTGAGCTTAAGAAGGGTGTGAACTATAAGTTTCATATATCGTCAGTTGACCTGATGCATGGATTCTCACTTCAGCCGATGAATATGAACTTTCAGATAGTGCCAGGGCATGACAATATATTAAATCTCACACCTACAGCATCAGGCACATATCACATCATTTGTAATGAGTTCTGCGGCGTTGGCCACCATACAATGGTTGGCAAGATAGTTGTAAAGGATTAATACTTACCCCTCACTATCCTCTCCCTATAGAGGAGAGGGAAAAAAGGAAGGGATTCTTAAAAGGAGGGATTTAAAATGGCGGCAAATGAAATGGAGTTTAGAACCTGTCCTATCACAGGGAAAAAAGTTTATGCCACTACCCAGAATCTAATGTGGATAAACGCAGTAACTGCAGTGGTCTTCATCCTGATAGGCGGTATAATGGCACTTCTTGTTGCATTAACCCGCTTGCCTGCAGTTCACCTGTTATCACCTGAATGGTTTTATAAGGCATTGACTGCACACGGGTTGAATATGCTGGTATTCTGGATAATATTCTTTGAGGTGGCAGGGCTGTATTTTGGCTCATCTGTCCTGCTTAATTCAAGACTTGCGGCACCGAAGGTCGCCTGGCTTGCCTATATACTGATGCTCGTTGGTTCGGTTTTGGTTGATGTGATGGTCTTTACAGATAATGCAACTGTTATGTTCTCCTCTTATGTGCCATTGCAGGCACATCCACTCTATTATCTTGGGATAATACTCTTTGCAGTAGGCGCCTTGACCGCATGTGGGATTTTCTTTGGAACCCTTGCAATAGCAAAGGCAGATAAGACTTATGAAGGGTCTTTACCGCTCGTTACATTTGGTTTGTCTGCTGCAGCAATCATTGCAGTATTTACACTTGCATGTGGTGCGATAATCTATATACCTACATTCCTGTGGTCTCTTGGGGTTATAAAGAATTTGGACCCGGCAATGTATAGGTTGATATTCTGGGGATTCGGGCATTCATCTCAGCAGATAAATGTAACGGCAATGGTCTCCATCTGGTATCTCTTAGGGGCATTAACTGTTGGGGCAAAGCCTGTCAATGAGAAAATATGCAGGAGTGCATTTGTGCTGTATATATTGTTCATCAATTTGGCATCTGAACATCACCTCTTAACAGACCCCACACTAAGCCCTGCGCATAAGATTTGGAACACAGGTTACTTTATGTATATGGCTGTTCTTGCCAGTATGATTCATGCCCTCGCAATTCCAATGGCAGTTGAGGTTGCACAGAGGAAGAAGGGATATACAAAAGGGCTTTTTGAGTGGCTGACTAAGGCACCATGGGGTGAACCTGGTTTCCCTGCTATGATATTCTCCCTCTTAATATTCGGATTCATAGGCGGGATAACAGGTGTCGTATATGGGACAGAGCAGTTGTCTATTAAATCCCATAACACATGGGCTTTGACAGGCCACTTTCATGCTACAGTTGTAGGTGGAACAACCCTTGCCTTTATGGGGCTGACCTATTATGTAATCCCGCTTATATTCAGACGTGAAATAATAGGTAAGAAATGGGCATCAGCACAGCCATATGTATATGCCATAGGACTGATTCTCCTGATTTTAGGGATGTCAGGTGCAGGCATACTTGGCTCACCAAGGAGACATTGGGATGTTACATTTGCAGATTCCATTATCCCATTCTCATTTGACCCGACAGTACTTCTTTTTACAACCATAGCAGCATTAGGCGGAATTTTAGCTGCTGTAGGCGGGGCAATGTATGTTGGTGTATCAGTCCTTTCAGTATTCCTTGGCAGAAAACTGGCTCCAAACGAAGCCAAATTAGTTTATTAAAGGAGGGTTTATGGCAGAAGAAAGACATGAGGATTTTCCGGCACCAGGCACAGGGATTATAATCATCATCTTCTTTGTTGCTTTTATTATGTTCTACTTCCTTAATTGGAAGTGGTTGTCTATGGTGTGGAATATTGGGTAATTAATAAATGGGTAGGGTTATGGTCATTAAGCCATAGCCCTGCCCTAAAATTAAAATTCTTATAACCTAATTTTTATATGAACAGAGACATCGCCCTTATATACCCAGAAACATCAGTAATGACAACAATTAAGGCATACATTCATATCTTAAAGCTCCGCATAGATATATTAATTGCATTTAGTGCAATTGCAGGCTATATAATCACAGCCTCCAGAGATGAGTTTAGTTTTATAAAATTAGTTCTCATTACAATATTAACTATTATGGCATCGGCAGGTGCCAGTGCATTCAATCATTACTTTGACAGGGATATAGACAGTGTAATGAGCAGGACAAGAAACCGCCCTATCCCCGTCGGCAATATAAGTCCATCTAAGGTATTAATGATTGCAAGTATATTAATTCTGGTATCTGTAATACTTTCTTCATATACATTAAATCTGATGGTTGCCTTACATTTATTTCTCGGTGCATTTGTATATGTTGTCATATATACCGTCTGGCTTAAGAGGCGGAGCAAGCTGAATATTATTATTGGAGGGCTTGCAGGGAGTTTTGCCGTCCTTGCAGGTGGTGCATCTGCAAGGCCTGAAATGTGCCTCCCACCAATGCTCCTTGCAATTATATTATTTTTCTGGACACCCTCCCATTTCTGGAGTTTTGCACTATTCCATAAAGAGGATTACAAGAATGCAGGTGTCCCCATGCTTCCTGTGGCAGTCGGGGACAAAAAAACGGCTGTCTATATTTTATTAAATACAATCTTCCTTTTTATCAGTTCCCTCCTCCCTACATTTTTTGGGTATCGGGGTATATTTTATCTTGCTGTTGCACTTGCCGTCGGGATATTCTTCATCATAAGAAACATCCAGTTACTCTTTGATACCTCCAAACAAATAGCCTGGAAAAACTTTAAGGCATCAATGGTTTATCTCTTTTTAATCCTCTCGGCTGTAATCATTGACTCCAGCATCAGATAGTGAATTTACCTATTATGGGAAAGAGGCTGCTGTTCCTTTCTTTTTTTATCGCCCCATTATTTTTAATATTAAAGAAATTATATATCCGCAGATTTCGCAGATTACCGCAGATACCCCCCTCTTTCCCCCCTTATAAAAGGGGGGATGAAAGGGGGGTTAAAAAATTTATAAAAATCTGTGTAATCTGTGGTTTCATTAGTTTTTTATTCCTCTTTTCTGATTCTATTGCCTTTGGACAATATCAGGACCAGTTGAAGCAGATGAAGGCACTCCTCGCCTCAAAGCAGACCATCGGGAGAAAGCTCGGAGATTATTCCTTAACAGACCAGGACGGGAATATATTTAATCTTAAGGACTATCGCGGGAAGCCATTTATCATAAATTTCATTTATACAAGCTGTCCCCATACATGCGGCGTAAGCACAGCAATCGTTTCAGAGGCCATAAAAAAGTTTGATAAGGATTCAGGTAAAAAGGTAGATGTAATAACTATTGGCTTTGATTTTGAGAGGGATACACCTCAGAGGATGAGGGAATACGGAGAGGCATTTGCGAAAGATTTTAAATACTGGAAATTTGCATCAGGAGACAAAAATACGATAAGTGAGCTTACAGCCAAACTCGGATTTTATTATAAAAAGACAGGTGACAGCTTTGACCACCTGAATATGATTTCAGTCATAGACTTAAGCGGGGGCGTATATAATAATATTGCATATAATACAGATGAAAAAGCGGAAGATGTCCAAAAGAAAATAATCGGGTCGTTAGAGAGGCTTTTATTAAATAACAATAAAGAGGTATCAAAGTCTCTCGGTTTAATAGAAAAGATAAAGCTGATGTGCTCTGAGTATGACCCGTCAACTCAGGCATATAAGTTTAGTTATTACTACTTTCTGACAAAATTCATACTGGGCAATATATTATTTTTTATAGTCCCGATTATCCTCCTCTGGAGGAGAGAGATATTGTCACTCATCAAAGGGTGCAAGGGACTGATAATGAAAATGTTTAAAACAATCTGAGTTAATAGAGGAACACGAATTGAGCGAATTAGCGAATATCACGAATAAGAAGCAAATTAAATTATCTTTTCTATGAATTAATTCGTGTAATTAGTCCATTCGTGACATTCGTGTTCAGGTTTTGTTCAATATGAATTTCAAAAACCTTTCCATCAAGAGAAGAATCGTATATACAGTTGAAGGTTTTGCAGACCGGCTCTTCACACCAAAATATAATCCATTTTATTATCTTGGGACAATCTGTGCGTTCCTCCTCGTATTGATAGCAATAAGCGGTCTTTATCTTTTTTTCTTTTATAGGACAAGCAGCCCGTATGAGACGATGCAGAGTATTACTGTCAATCAATGGTATCTTGGCGGCATCATGCGGAGTATCCACCGCTATGCATCTGATGGATTAATCGTATTTCTTATCCTGCATCTTCTGAGGGAATTTTCACTTGGCAGATACCGTCACTGGCGGTGGGTATCATGGGTTTCAGGAAATGCACTTCTTATAGCTTCAATAGCGATGGGAATTGTTGGATACTTTCTGGTATGGGATGAGAGGGCACAGCTTATTGCTATAAGAACCGCACAGTTGCTTGATGATATACCTATTTTTATTGAACCCCCACCAAGGACATTCCTGAGTATTGCCACAATGAGCAAGATGCTGTTTTTCGTCCTGCTCCTTGCACATGTAATGATATCAATGTTAGGTATGGGCATATTAACAGGCATACATGTATCAAGGAATGCCCGCCCTTCAGTAAAACCTCCTAAGGCTATTGCCATTACTGTATTGGCTATACTGATTTTAATATCCTTAATTGCACCTGCAACCAATGCATTGCCTGTGAGTATGACAAAGGTTCCGGTTGATGTGCCTTTTGACTGGTTTTATCTATTTATATATCCATTGGCATCTATCCTGCCTAAAGGGATGTTCTGGGCTACTGCCGTTGGAGGCACCGTCATTCTATTTATAGCACCATGGATTGGAAGGCCGAAGAGACAGCCAACAGCACAAATATCGTCGGAGAAATGTGTGGGCTGTGAGCAGTGCCGCAACGATTGCCCTTATGAGGCAATCAGGATGATTCCGAGAAAGGACGGAAGACCGTATCTCTTTCAGGCAGAGGTGATGACAGACAGGTGTGCAAGTTGTGGGACATGTGTCGGTGCATGTGGCTCTAACGCACCAAGTCTCCCCAACAGGACAATGGAGCAGATAGAAGAAGAGATTACAAAACTCCTGTATCTGTCAAGAAAGGAGAATGGGAGAGCAAGTATAGTAGGTCTGGTCTGTGAAAAGAGTGTTAATCAAAGAGAGTTTATAGATATAAAGAATAGCAGCATAAAAGGGATGCCGAATGTATCTGTTGTTACATTCCCCTGTGCAGGCATGATTAACCATTCCGTTATTGAACATGCCATTGAATCAGGTGCTGACGGTGTATTTGTAGCTGGCTGTCAGACAGGTGAGTGCAGTTTCCGCGAAGGGTCAAAATGGGCGCAGGCAAGGTTAAAGGGTGAAAGGGCGCCTGTACTGGTTTTGAGAGGTGAGGTCAGCTATTCAAATATCCGTACATACTGGTTATCCCCGCTCAAGACAAGACAGCTTATAAACGAGATTGGCATCTTTGAAAAAGAACTGGAAAATAAATCAAATGTAACTGCATATAAGATTACAGATTTGAATATACCTAAAGAAATGGTATTGAAAAAGGCTATCAGAGTTTCTGCCATTCCTGTCCTTTTGTTCCCTGCACTTCTTGTATTGTTTCTGTCAGCGAAACCGATATATCCATTTTACAATAAGGATATGTCATTAATAAAGTTTACATTTAAACACTCAAGCCAGCATACTGAAGAGCAGAGGGAATTAACCAGGGTAGATACAGAGGACAAACTAAAGCACATGAGGAAGACAAACTCGCCATTCTCAAAGATTAGAAAAGAAGGCGGCAGGGGGAGATTGCCTGTTTATGTAGAGGTAGAGTTAGACAATAATAATATACTGTCTAAGACATATTATCCGACAGGATTAAAGAATGACGGCCCCACATTTGCCTATGAGGAGATAGCTATCTCCCCTGGGGCACACGATATCAGGGTCAGGATGAGGGATTCAAAGGAAGAAGGACACTTTGATTATGTCTATCAGGACAAGATTGAGTTTAAGGCAGGAAAGATTACTGTGATTGATTTTGATGAAGAGAAGGGTGAATTCTGTAATAAGATAACTTTGCTGGAGGAACAATGAATAATTCTTCAGGGCAGAGGATATTGTTGTCAAATGATATTCCTATGAGTGAATTTCACTCAATAGCCACACTCTCAATTGATGAATATATTTCTAAGGGCGGCTATAAGGGATTGTCAAAGGCAATAAGTGAGTTAAAGCCTGCTGATATAATAGAAGAGGTAAAGAAGGCAGGACTACGAGGCAGAGGCGGGGCAGGATTTTCAACAGGGAAAAAATGGGAGATTGTAGACTCATCAACCGGAGATAAGAAATATGTCTGCTGCAATGTTGCCGAAGGAGAGCCCAATACTTTTAAAGACCGTTCACTCATACGCTCAAACCCCCATCAGTTGATAGAAGGGATAACTATTGCTTCTTATTCTGTTGGTGCGAATGATGCTTACATATATATTAATGAGAAATATACTGAGGAGACTGCAATCCTTGAGAAGGGATTAAGAGATGCAAAAGAAAAAGGGTATCTGGGAGAAGAAATACTTGGAAGTAAATTTTCTCTGAATATTGAAATCAAAAAATGCCCTGATAAATATGTTACAGGTGAAGAGACTGCTATGATGGAGATAATTGAAGGGTGGTCTGCAAAGCCTCGGCAGAAGCCTCCATTTTATCCTTCC
Source organism: Nitrospinae bacterium RIFCSPLOWO2_12_39_16 (assembly GCA_001805005.1). Taxonomy (GTDB): domain Bacteria; phylum Nitrospinota; class Nitrospinia; order UBA9942; family UBA9942; genus UBA9942. The sequence goes on along the minus strand of MHDO01000103.1, from coordinate 7,133 downwards.
AGCAGGGGGCTCCACGGAAATCCTACACTTGTAAACAATGCTGAAACACTTTCAAATATACCTCATATTATTCTTAAAGGGGGTGATTGGTTCTCAAAAATTGGCTCTCCGAAGAGTCCGGGGACTATGGTATTTACACTCAGCGGGGATGTGAAAAGGCCTGGTATCTATGAATTGCCAATGGGGACTCCGTTGAGAAAAATTATATACGACTGCGGTAAAGGGTTAAATGATGGGATGGTTTTTAAGGCTGTATTCCCAGGCGGCCCTTCAAACTCACCTGTTACAGAGGCACAGCTTGATACCCTGCTGGATTTTGATTCCTTGAGAGACATTGGCTCAGGGCTTGGTTCTGCAACTGTAATTGTCATTGGCGACAGCACATGTATTGTCAACACTGTTCTGAAATTTTCAAGATTTTTTATGGAGGAGTCATGCGGGCAGTGTCCGTCATGCCAGATGGGGACTGTCAAGCTGTTCAGACTCATTAAAAAAGTTGAGGATGGCAACGGAGATATGAGTGACTTGAAAGATATTGAAGATACATGCAGCCTTTTAAAGAACCAGTCTGTTTACTGTCATCTTTTAATGGGGGCGACGCTTTCTGTAGAGGGTGCTGTTAAGAATTTCAGGAGCGAATTTGAGACTCATATCAATGAGAAGAAGTGTATTTATAAAAGTGAAGATATTCTTGCAACAATCTGAAGGAGGTGATAAATTTGTCTAACGGGATACATACACTTGATTTAAGGACTATGCCGCCTTATGAAAGACATGCTAAAATATTCCAGTTATGGGATGAGTTAAAATCAGGTGAGACCTTAAAGATTATAAACGACCATGACCCGAAGCCTTTGTATTATCAGTTTGAGGCTGAGTTTAAAAACCAGTTTAAATGGGAATATGAGCAGAAGGGCCCAAAGGATTGGTCTGTAAATATAAAAAAGGTTTAAAGGGATTTTTATTTTCATTCCAGCAAAGCGCCAAAAATTAGAATCGTATCACAAAGGCTACCTGTCAGGGCGGAAGATATTCCTTTATATTGAAGACTGGGCAAACAGGTATTTCTCTCCTGCCTATAATCCGCTTTACTATCTCGGGGCAATATCTACTATACTCTTTTTTGTCCTGATAGGAAGCGGTATATACCTGTTTATCTTTTTCAGAACCGCTAATCCTTATCAGACGATCCAATACCTAACCGAAGACCAATGGTATGCCGGTGGTATAATGAGGAGTATCCACAGATATGCCTCTGATGGTTTGATAATCTTTCTCACACTCCACACACTGCGGGAATATTTTAACGGCAGATACAGACATTACAGATGGCTGGCGTGGGTTTCGGGTGTTGTGCTGTTTATTGTCACACTCATAATTGGAATTACCGGCTACTGGCTTGTATGGGATGAGAGGGGACAACTTGTTGCCGTAAAGACAGCAGAACTGCTGAATGATATCCATCTTTTTGTAGAGCCCCTTTCTATCTCGTTTCTCAGTAATGAGACATTGAGTGAATTACTATTTTTTGTCCTGCACTTTTTACACCTGAGCCTTCCTCTTGGAATGATTATCATTGTGGGTATCCATGTTATGAGATGCTCACGCCCTGTTGTTGTGCCTCCTAAAGTAATCACAATTTCTGTATTAGTCATACTCTTCGTCATGTCTGTAATTAAGCCTGCTGTAAGTGTCCAGCCTGCAGACCTGAGCAGATTACCGATAGATGCTCCGTTTGATTGGTTCTATTTTTTCTTATTTCCTATAAAAGCTCTCCTTCCAAAGACTATATTCTGGTCATTTACTATTGGTTTAACAGTGATACTTTTTGTAATGCCGTGGATAAAGAGGCATAGGCCTTCACCTGCTGAGGTAATATTGGAAAATTGCACAGGATGCGACCAGTGCAATAAGGATTGCCCATACGGGGCTATCTATATGCAGCCGAGGACAGATAACTCCCCCTATAAAATGGAGGCTGTTGTAAAAATAGAAAGGTGTGCTGCATGCGGCATCTGTTTGGGTTCATGTGACTTCAATGCAATAAAGATGGATGGTATAACCGATATACAGGTTAAAGAAAAAATAACCCGCCTTTTATCTGGAATTCCAGATACCAAAAGACCAAAGATTTTAGGGCTGATATGCGAACAGAGTATCAATACAGGAGAGATACAGGTTGAATTCAAAGATATGCCGAATGTAAAGACAACCTCTTTCCCATGCATCGGCATGATTCATCCCTCATTTGTTGAGTATGGGTTAGATTCAGGGGCAGATGGTGTCTTTATTTGGAGTTGTGTAAATGGTGACTGCCACTATCGTGAAGGCAATACATGGCTTCAGTCAAGGTTTGACGGCAAAAGGCCTCCGATATTAAAAAAGGACATTGACCGCAGTAGAATAAGGGAATATTGGCTCTCATCTATACATGCAGATAAACTCAGAGAAGAGATAAACCTTTTTGAGAAAGAACTTAATACCTACAGATTGGAGGAAAAGAAATCAGAGTTTAGAAAATCAGTTTTAGTTGAAAGAAGCATCTTTAAAAGGGGAGCGGTAATTTCTTTTGTAATTATTGCATCTATGTTCAGTATCTTATTTTTATCAGAGATGCCAAAATATCCTTTTTACAATAAAGGCATGTCATTAATAAAATTTACATTTAAGTACTCTGGCAAACATAGAACAGAACAAAGAGAATTAACAGAGAGGGAGACGAAAGACATACTCATACATATGAGGAGAACAAACTCCCCATTTTCAAAAATGAGGATGATAGGGAAGAGGGAGAGGCTCCCTATTTATGTAGAGTTGGAATTGGATAATAAAAATATATTATCTAAGACCTATTATCCCGCAGGACTTAGAAAGGATATACCCACCTTTGCCTATGAGGAGATACCTGTTTCCCCGGGGAGGCATTATATTAAAATTAAAATGAGGGATTCCAGGGATACAAATCAATTTAATTATTTTATTGAAAAGGAGATTGTGGTAATACCCGAAAGGACTTTTATTCTGAATGTATCTTCTATTTTTTCAGAGGGGCAAAAGATTGAGTAACCTATTTGATAACTTCTCCCCCTGAATCTATCCAATTCTTTATTCCACCATGCAGATTCTTAATCTTACTGTAGCCAAGATTTGCCAGGATATTGCAGATTTTTTTAGCCATTTCGCCATCTTCAGAATAGACGACTATATCTTTTGACATATCTTTTCTTAATACTTTATTCATCGTTTTCATATTTGTATGGGAGAGGTTTAAGGCGCCTTTGATATGCCCTTCTTTAAAGTATTCCTTAATCCTTGTATCAATAATGATAAGCTCTAAATTTTGATTCACTAAATCCATAAGCTCTTTAGGCATTAATGTGGTGTACTCGTATTTTGTCAGATTGCCACGCCAGACATCTGATGTCTTGATTATAAAATTTATGCTGCCCAATACCATGATTAAAACAAAAATTGCTGCATACTGAAGATATATCTTTTTTCTCCTGTCCATTTTATCTCCTTATTCATAGTTAATAATTTAGAGACACATTCTATAGTATCCCTTAATGAAAATCAAAGAATTTGAGGATATTACCTGTTATTGTTTAAAATTATTTTCTTAAATTCCCTTAAATCTCTATCTTTTATTTCGCCACTCTCCTTTAACCTATCATATGCATCTTCAGGGTCGCTATGAATCAACTCAGAGAGTTCCCTTACTGACGAAATATAGGAATCTACTTTTTCAGCCATAATAGATTTTAAAATAAAGGGGAGGTCTTTTGCTATCCTTCCAACACCTTCATCCCCCTGGGTTAAATAGAGGTCTATATCAATTTCTAATAACTCATTCTTCTCTTCGTATTTTAATATTAATACCCACTCTCCTGATAATCTGACTGGCACTCCAACACCTGTTGTATAAATATAATTTCCTTGATATATTTTTTCTCTATCTTTTTTATAGAGTATCTTTAAGCCGCCTGTAAAACCATGACCATCATCATATTTAAAAAGGCCATCATTCTTTTCAATCTGATAGCTGGCAATGACAAGTTCAGTTAAAATTGTTGATATCAGGACGGGTCTGTCAAGGAGATAATTAAAGATAGTAGTGCTGGTTTCAATATCTTCGTCTCTCCATTTGAGGAATACATTTTCTTTATTGATAATCTTTTGAAGCATATCTCTATCCTTTGCAGGAATAGACTTAAATGGTATTGCAAGTTTACTATCCTCGTCGTCTGCAAATACTTCAACTGCAGCCGATGAAAAGGCTAAGAAACTAATTTGCAACCACAGATACACACAGATTTTCACAGATAAGTTATTTTTAAATTCTTCTTTATATCTGTGTCTATCTGTGTTCATCGGTGGTTAATAGTATCTTCCCTATCTCCTGAAAATATTTCTAAGGACAAACCAGAGATTCTCCTTTCTCTCCCTGATTCTTCTTATGGTGTATGGTATCCAGTATGTCCCATAGGGGACATAGATTCTGACTCTATATCCCTCAGTAATTAATCTTTCCTGTAGATCTCTCCTTATGCCGTAGAGCATCTGAAATTCAAATTTGTCCTTTGATATGCCATTCTCTATTGCAAAGTTTTTTGCAATATCAATCAATTTTTCATCATGGGTGGCAATTGCAGGATAATTCCCCTTTAAAAGTAACTCCTTAGTCATTTCTTCAAAGTTTTTATTCACATCCTTTTTATCAGGAAAGGCAATATCAGGAAGCTCTTTATATGCCCCTTTGCATAACCTTATGTAATGTTGATTTTCTATTGCATGTTCTGCATCTTTTTTGCTGCGGTAGAGATACGACTGGATTACCATCCCTATATTTTGAGGATAGACCCTATGAACCTCTTTAAATATATCAATAGTCCTCTGGGTATATCTGGAACCCTCCATATCTATTCTTACAAAATTCTTATATTCAACTGCTGTTTTTATAATCTTAATAACATTTTCATGGCAGTATGAATCATCAATATCAAGCCCCATCTGTGTCAGTTTTAGAGAGACATTGGAATTTAATCCAAGTGTATTTATATTTTTCAATAGTTCAATATAGGAATCCCTCGCCTTCTCAGCCTGTTCTTTATTTGTAACACTCTCACCCAAAATATCTATCGTGACGAGAAATCCTCTGTCATTTAACCTCTTTACAACCTCTTTTGCCTGTTCAAAGGTCTCCCCTGCAATAAACCTCTTTGCCAGATAGAGAAGAATATTCATAACAGAAGTCTATTAGAATGAGGGTATTATAGTCAAGACTTATAAAAATCATAAGTGACTCTGAACTTGACAGACAGGCTAAAATTGGATAAATTAGCTTAAATCAATGGTGAGCGTAGCTCAACTGGTTAGAGCACTGGACTGTGGCTCCAGAGGCTGAGGGTTCAAGCCCCTTCGCTCACCCCATTTTAAGCCTAATATATTATGGGGTTTATAACCCTCGTATCTTTCAAACTTAATATTATCAAGCCTTTTAAATATTACCATCCTCCAAACCCTTATCTATTAATGGATTAAAGCACTATCAACTATCTCAATTTGGGTGGACTGCACCCCTATATTTGATTTACTATTAGTAAGCTGATGTAGATTCAATAACCCTATTTTGCCTAATTCATATGCCTCTGTAAGTCTTTTCTTTATTATAGAAATTTTAGTAATGAGGTCTGGGGTTAATCCTTCGGGATTATATGGATTTACACCAAACCAAAGATATGATGCTTCATCTATTGTAATATCTTTTTTTGAAAACCATTTAAAATAATCTTCTTTTTCCATTTTGTTAATATATTCTCTACAGCCTCCTGTGAAAGTTGTTAAGAGCTATGATTTTTCTGGTGTGCTAACTTCTCTATCTGTAATACTCTAAAAATTCATCCACTGTTAAGCCTGCTTTCTTTATCTGGTCTCTCAATAACCCCTGCTTTATTGACTTTCCCTTATGCACAGGGATTGAAAGAATGTTAGGGTTTCCTTCTTTTGACAGCTTTACATGGCTGCCCCTCTGCCCTTCATGTTTCCAGCCAGCCCTTATAAAAGCCTTTACAACTCTGTCAGGCTTAAGGTTATGCAGTCCAGCCATTATGCTGCTGCCTTTCTCTTTTTACCCTTCTCTGCTATTACCTCAAGGTGTCCTATTATGGCATCCTTAATCATCATTAAGGCTTCTTCTACTGTATCTCCCTGTGATGCACAGCCGGGAAGTGCTGGACACTCTACCCAAAAGCCACCTTCCTCTAAATCTGGATGCAGGATAACATCATAGGTCTTACCTTTCACAGATACTTTATACCTCCTGTCCTGACTTATTTTATTTACCTCTCCTTTTAGCTCCTCTATCAATTCCCCTATAGCTACAGCAAAGACCATCTGCCCTTTTGATAGGGTATCGAGGATAACTCCCTTTTTATCTGTTAAGGCAAAGATAGTTTCAGTATCAGTTAAAAACCTCATCTCTGCTAATGGTTTCTCTATATCAGGGAAATTCTTTTTTAGGTATGTGATAGCCTTCCTTATCTTCTGGAGTGATACCCCTTTGTCAATAAGTGTCTTTGCTACTTTTAACTGAACAAGGTCTTGAAATGAGTAAAGCCTTGCAGTTCCGTAACCAGATGCCTCTTTGACAGATGGTTTAATAAAGTGTGTTCTGTCCCAGTAATCAACCTGCCTCTGTGTAAGCCCTGTTATCTTGATAATGGTATTCGTATTATATGCCATAATTTAACCCTCCTTTGTATGAATATAAACATGAGCGTATTTTAATAGATAAAAAAATATTGTCAAGGTATTTTTTCCCTGACCAATATTCTAAATAGTGAGTCCTGTATTTACTATTTTCTTTCCAAAATCTTAACAGCCAATTCGTGTATTGGATAAATTAGCAGTTATGAAGCCCCTGTCTATCAATAGATAAACAGGGGTTCTAATTCAGGAGCTATCCTCTCCTGAAAATGTTTACGCTCATTTATTCTGCAACCTTACAATCAATCTGCTATCAAGTGCATCTCTACGAATGTTTCCATATTATCTTTTTATCCGGGTAATGAGCTTTATTTCTGGTTGCTATTTTATGCCCTTTGACTATGGCAGTGGCATTTATAAGACAATCG
>MHDO01000102.1 GCA_001805005.1 Nitrospinae bacterium RIFCSPLOWO2_12_39_16 | reverse complement strand
CAGAAGAAGCTGCCTGACAAACAGATTTTCTTAAATATAAAAGAGGTGTCAAGGCCCGAGGCGGATGCCCAGCTTCTGGCAGAGAACATTGCACTTCAGTTAGAGAGAAGGGTCTCTTACAGAAGGGCGATGAAAAAGGCAGTAGCGACAGCGCTTAAATTCGGTGCTAAGGGTGTAAAGATAGCCTGCTCCGGCAGACTTGCAGGTAATGAGATAGCGAGGAGAGAGTGGTATAGGGAAGGCAGGGTTCCATTTCACACGATAAGGGCTGATATTGATTATGGTTTTGCCGAGGCACAGACAACTTACGGTGTAATAGGCGTCAAGGCATGGATTTTTAACGGTGAAATAATGACTGAGAAGAATTCAAAGAAACAGAAGGATACACAGCCTGTAGAGGGGGGAGCAGTAGTTTAGGGAAAATAATTTATGTTAATGCCCAAAAAGGTAAAATATAGGAAGAGACAAAAGGGAAGGATGTTTGGGACTGCAGCCAGAGGCTCGGACTTAAGCTTCGGCAGTTACGGATTGCAGGCACTTGACCCCGGATGGATAACGGATAGGCAGATAGAGGCAGCGAGAATTGCAATGACAAGGCATATCAAAAGGGGCGGGAGGATATGGATAAGGATATTCCCTGATAAGCCGGTTACCAGGAAGCCTGCAGAGACAAGGATGGGTAAGGGAAAGGGTGTCCCTGAGCAGTGGGTTGCGGTTATAAAAAAGGGTAAGGTTTTATTTGAGATGGAAGGAATAACTGAGGATGTGGCAAGAGAGGCATTAGGTCTTGCATCTCACAAACTTCCGATAAAGACAAGATTTTTAGCTAAGGGATTGATATGAAGATAAAAGAACTCAGAGATATGACAGTGGATGAACTCTTGAAAAAATCAGAAGAGATGAGGTCTGAGCTTTTAAATTTAAGGTTTCAGGCGGCAAGAAAGGTGCTTGAGAATCCTACGAGGGTTCACATCGTAAAAAAAGATATTGCACGGATCAACACACTATTGGGTGAAAAAAAGTCAGCACAAAATCAGATGCAGGTTAAGGGTAAAAATTTAAAGTAAACCCCGTTAGAAGTTCCATATTTGGAGTTATTTAACGGGCGGTTATTTCATTACTTTTCAGTCAGTATAACTTCTAACGGGGTAAAGGGTTTTATGGAACAAAACAAAAAAATAAGGACAGGGGTTGTTGTCAGTGACAAGATGGATAAGACCATTGTGGTAAAGGTGGAGAGGCATGTGAGACACCCTGAATTCAAAAAGATAGTAAGACGTTCAAATAAGTTTAAGGTGCATGATGAGAAGAATGAATCTTCTGTGGGGGATAAGGTAAAGATTGTAGAGACGAGGCCTTTGAGCAAGGAGAAGAGGTGGAGGCTGATGGAGATAGTTGAAAGGGCAGGAAAATAATTAATAATTAATTTTTTGATGACGTATTTATTTTGGAATTATACCAGGAGGAAATTTTACAGTGATTCAGCTGAGAACTATTTTAGATATAGCAGACAATTCAGGGGCGAGAAAGGCACAGTGTATACAGGTGCTTGTTGGTAGCAAGAGGAGGTATGCCCGTATCGGGGATGTCATTGTGGTAAGTATAAGAGAGGCAACCCCAAATAGTCCTATCAACAAGGGGGAAGTAAAAAAGGCTGTGGTTGTCAGGACCAGGAAGGAATTGAGAAGGGACAACGGCACATATATTAAGTTTGATGATAATGCCGCCGTTCTTATAAATGAACAGTTGGAGCCTGTTGGGACAAGAATATTTGGCCCTGTGGCGAGAGAGCTCAGGGCAAAGAAATTTATGAAGATTATCTCTTTAGCGCCAGAGGTATTATGAACCAGTTAGCAAATTTAAAGATAAAGAAAAACGATATTGTAAAGGTAATGACAGGCAAGGAAAAGGGGAAGAAGGGGAAGATACTGATGGTGTTCCCAAGGGAGAAAAAGATCATTATTGAGAGGCTTAATATAGTTAAGAGGCATACACGTCCCACCCAGCAGATGAGGCAGGGCGGTATTATAGAAAAGGAAGCGAAGATACATATCTCAAATGTAATGATTGTCTGCAATAAGTGCGATAAGACAACAAGGGTATCAATGAAGATACTTGAGAACGGGAAAAAAATCAGAACCTGTAAACATTGTGGAGAGATGTTAGACAGAGATTGATGGATTGAAGATTGACTATTGAAAATTGACAAGTGGGAATATTCAACATTCAATTATCAGTTTTCAATTGATTGGAGGAGAGAGTGGCACGACCGGTTTTAAAAGATAAATACTTAAAAGAAATTGTACCCCAGCTTAAAAAGGAGCTTGGTTACAAGAATGTAATGCAGATACCAAGACTCAAAAAGGTAGTAATAAACATGGGTCTGGGTGAGGCACTTCAGGATGCCAAATTGATAGACTCGGGTGTATATACCCTGTCGCAGATTAGCGGACAGAAGCCTCTGGTTACAAGGGCAAAGAAGGCAATCTCAAACTTTAAATTGAGGGTAGGTGTTCCGATTGGGTGTGCTGTCACAATGAGGGGCAACCATATGTATGAGTTCCTTGACAGGTTTATTAATGTAGCCATGCCGAGGATAAGGGATTTTAAGGGGGTTTCTTCCAAGTCCTTTGACGGGAGGGGGAGCTATACAATCGGTTTAAAAGAACAGCTTATCTTTCCAGAGATTGAGTATGACAAGATTGAAAAAGTAAAGGGGCTCAATATCAGCATAGTTACAACAGCAAAGACGGATGAAGAGGGGAAGACATTGCTCAGATTATTGGGAATACCCTTTAGGAATTAGCAATGAGCAATGAGCAATGAGTTTTCTCCTCACTCATCACTCGTTACTTAATTTGGGGGTTTAGTGGCAAAAAAATCATTAGTTGTTAAGGCAAAAAGAAAAGCAAAATATAAGGTCAGGCAGTATAACAGGTGTCCGCTCTGCGGCCGCTCAAGGGGTTATTTAAGGAAATTTAAAATGTGCCGAATCTGTTTTAGAAAACTGGCACTGGCAGGGGAGATACCTGGAGTTATAAAGGCGAGTTGGTAAAAGGATTTATGAATTAGGATTTGTGATTTATGATTTTAAATCCAAAATCGTAAATCCAAAATCATAAATCAAATTGGGGGTTTTAAAAATGTCAATGACTGATCCAATATCGGATATGTTGGTGAGAATAAGGAATGCTATCAAGGCAAAGCATGAGAAGGTCAATATACCTGCCTCAAAATTGAAGAACGAGATAGCCGTTATCCTTAAAGAGGAAGGTTTTATAAAAAATTTCAAATTGATAAAAGATAGGAAACAGGGGATACTTCGCATTTATCTCAAATACGAAAATGAGACAGAGAGTGTAATTCAGGGATTGAAAAGGATAAGCAAGCCGGGGTGCAGAATCTATGCAACACAGGAAAATGTACCGATGGTGCTTAATGGCATGGGTGTAGCAATCCTTTCAACAAACAAAGGTGTAATAACAGATAAGGTTTGCAGGGAGCAGAAGGTTGGCGGTGAGGTTCTCTGTCATGTATGGTAAAAAATTATGTCTCGTATAGGTAAACAACCGATAAATATACCCAAAGGGGTAGAAGTTAAGATTGATGTAAACAGGATAGAGGTAAAGGGGCCGAAGGGTAGCATAAGCAAGGCCATCCATCCTAATATGAAGGTTGAGCCTGCTGAGGGGAAGCTCCTTATTAAACGTCCATCCGACTCAAGGCTTGATAGGTCATTACATGGGTTGACAAGGACAATCGTCAACAATATGGTTGTTGGGGTTACAGAGGGGTTCAGCAAACAGCTTATCATAGAGGGTATAGGCTATAAGGCAGCAGTTCAGGCTAAGAAACTTGTATTGACCCTCGGATATTCGCACCCGATAAATTTTGACCCTCCGAAGGGGATAGATATTGAGATTGGGAAAAATACTGAAATTGGGAAAAATACTGAAATAATTGTAAAAGGGGTTGACAAAGAATTGGTAGGGCAGGTTGCGGCAAATATCAGAGGCTTCAGGGAGCCGGATCCATACAAAGGCAAGGGGATAAGATATTCTGATGAGGTTATCCATAAGAAACCTGGCAAGGCTGCTGCAACGGCGAGCAGTTCATAGCAGTAAATTTACAATCTTGGAGTTTAGGAAATTTTAATATACATATATGGAACAGAAAAGAACTAAAAGCAGACTGGCAAGAAAAGAGAGAATCAGGAAAAAAATAAAGGGGGATTCGGAGAGGCCGAGGCTTACAGTATATAAGAGTCTCAAGCATATATATGCCCAGATTATTAATGATACTGAAGGGAAGACTGTGGCATCTGTATCAACCTTAAGCAAGGAATTCAAAGACAAGATGAAGTTTGCTAAAAATCTTGCAGCAGCAAAACTGCTTGGCGAGATTATTGCTGATAAGGCGATTCAAAAGGGCATTAAAAAACTTGTTTTCGACAGGAATGGTTATATCTATCATGGAAAGATAGCTGCAATAGTGGATAAGGTAAGGGAAAAAGGGATTACTGTTTAAGATTAAAATTTGTTTAGGAGGATTTTTTGAATAAAAAGGAGACTCAAGAGACAAAGTTAATTGATAAGGTTGTAAACATCAGCCGTGTTACAAAGGTAGTAAAGGGAGGGAGAAGATTCAGCTTTAGCGCCTTGGTGGTTGTCGGTGATGGAATGGGTAGCATAGGAGTTGGAAAGGGAAAGGCAGGCGAGGTGCCTGATGCAATAAAGAAAGGGCTGGAAAGGGCAAGAAAGAATATGATCACCATTCCGCTGAATGGAGGGACAATCCCTCATCAGGTAGAGGGCAATTTTGGCGCAGGGAAGGTAATGCTTAAACCTGCATCAAAAGGAACAGGTGTGATAGCCGGCGGGGCAGTAAGGGCTATTATGGAGGTTATAGGTATAAAAGATATATTAACTAAGTCTCTTGGTTCAGCCAATCCTCATAATGTGGTAGAGGCAACTCTTGATGGCCTTACGAGATTGAGAAATGCAGAGACAATAGCACATCTCAGGGCAAGATCAGATAAAGAGGATAAAAATTTAGAAGAGTCTAAATAGAAAAGATATGATAAATTTAAGCAATTTAAAACCAAGGCCAGGTTCTAATAAGAGAAGGAAGGTTGTAGGCAGGGGACGCGGCTCCGGGCATGGGAAAACCTCCACAAAGGGAGATAAGGGGCAAAAGGCAAGGTCAGGTGGACATCCTGACCCAAGGTTTGAAGGTGGACAGATGCCCATCATTAGAAGGATTCCCAAGAGGGGATTTAAAAACCCTTTCAGGGTAGAGTATACTGTTGTCAACCTTAAGACACTTGAAAAGTTTGATAGGGAGGTAACTCCACAGATATTGAAGGAAAAGGGTATTATCAAGACGGTGAAAAATGTAAAGGTGCTGGGTGACGGTGTCATTTCAAAACCATTGACCATTCATGCAGCAAAGTTCAGTAAATCTGCACTTAAAAAGATTGAAGATGCAGGTGGAAAGGCGATAGTAATTTAGAATTATGAATTAGGAATTAAGAATTGAAATCAATAATTCCTTAATTCGTAATTTGTAATTTGGAATTCGTAATTATGATAGCCGCAGGTTTTCAGAATATATTCAATGTCCCTGAATTAAAAAAGAGGATTTTTTTTACTCTGGTGATTTTGGCTGTATACAGGGTTGGTGCACATGTACCAACACCTGGAATTGATGCCTATGCATTGAGTGAGTTCTTTAAAGGTGCGGCAGGGACAATTTTCGGGTTCTTTGACATGTTTTCTGGCGGGGCTTTCAAGAGGCTTACAATATTTGCCCTTGGAATTATGCCTTATATAAGCGCCTCCATTATTCTTCAGCTTTTGACAGTTGTATTCCCTCCTCTGGAGAAGCTTAAAAAAGAGGGAGAGCATGGGCAGAGAAAGATAACGCAGTATACAAGATACGGGACAATATTATTGAGCTGTATCCAGGGTCTTGGCATAAGCTTTGGACTCGAGGCAATGAAGAGCCCGGGGGGTGCATTGATAGTTCCAGACCCGGGGTGGTCTTTCAGGCTGATGACTGTTCTTACGCTGACTTCAGGGACTGCATTTATCATGTGGCTTGGAGAGCAGATAACGGAAAGGGGTATCGGAAATGGTATATCACTTATAATTTTTTCCGGAATTGTTGCAGGCATACCGTCGGCAATCAAAAATACAGTAAGACTCATGAATACAGGTGAGATTCAGTTTTTTGTATTGCTGGGTATTCTTGCATTAATGGTGCTGGTTGTAGGTGCCATAGTATTTATGGAGAGCGGGCAGAAGAGGATTCCCGTGCAGTATGCAAAGAGGGTTGTTGGAAGGAAGATGTACGGCGGGCAGAGCACCCATCTGCCTCTGAAGGTGAATACATCAGGCGTTATACCGCCTATCTTTGCATCTTCAATAATAATGTTTCCTGCAACCCTGGTTAATTTTGTATCTCATCCTTGGATGAAGACAGTATCAAACAGCCTTATGCCGGGGACAATCGTATATACACTGCTCTATGTAGTAATGATTTTTTTCTTCTGTTATTTTTATACGGCTATTATTTTTAACCCTGCAGATGTTGCAGAGAATATGAAGAAACACGGCGGATTTATACCGGGCATCAGACCGGGTAAACCTACATCTGAGTTTATTGACAAGATGCTGTCACGGGTTACATTTGGAGGTGCAGCGTATTTAGCACTGGTATGTGTTTTGCCTGATTACCTTATAAAATATTTTAATATACCATTTTATTTTGGAGGAACAGGTCTTCTGATTGTTGTTGGAGTGGCAATGGATACCATGGTGCAGGTAGAATCACATTTGGTGATGAGACACTATGAGGGTTTTGTGAAGAAGGGAAGATTGAGGAGCAGAAGGGCATAAAGATGCGGTTAATTTTATTGGGGCCGCCAGGGGCAGGTAAAGGGACACAGGCAAAATTGATTACAAAAAAATATAGTATCCCGCAGGTATCCACAGGGGATATTTTAAGAAAGGCTGTAGCAGATAAGACCCAGCTTGGAATAAAGGCAAAATCATACATGGATGCCGGCGGGCTGGTTCCTGACGAGGTTGTTATAGGGATAATTGAGAATAGATTAAAGGAGGGTGACTGCAAATCAGGATATATACTTGATGGCTTCCCCCGCACAACTGCTCAGGCAGAGGCACTTTCCAAAAATTTGAAAAGGATGTCAGCGGAGATAGACCATGTCATAGATATAGATGTGGATTATGATGATCTCATAAAGAGGCTGACAGGGAGAAGGACATGCAGGAAATGCGGCGAGGGGTTTCATCTATCATTCAATCCGCCAAAGAAGGAAGGGATATGTGATAAATGCGGCGGGGAGCTGTATCAGAGGGATGATGATAAGGAAGAGACAATATATAAAAGGTTTAAGGTATATCATGAGCAGTCAACTCAATTAAAAAGTTATTACAGCAAAAACGGAAGGTTTCACTCTATTAAGGGTACGGGCAGCATTGAGGATATATTTAATAAGATTGCAAGTGTTTTGGAAGAATGATAATTCTGAAATCCCGGCATGAGATAGAGAAGATGAAAATCTCAAACAGGATAGTGGTTGAGGTTTTAGAAGAGATAAAAAAAAAGATAAGAGTTGGTGTAACAACGATAGAATTGGACAGGCTGGCTGAATCGGTTATTTTGAAGAAGGGTGGAACCCCTGCATTTAAGGGTTACAGGGGCTATCCTAATTCGCTCTGTATCTCTATAAATGAGCAGGTAGTGCATGGTATCCCCTCAAACAGAAGATTAAAAGACGGGGATTTGGTCAGTATTGACCTTGGTGTTTACCATGATGGATATTATGGAGATGCTGCGATTACGGTAGGCGCAGGTGAAATAACATCTGAAGCAAAAAGGCTTTTGGATGCCACTCAAAAGGCACTTTATATAGGAATTGAAAAGGCAATGGCGGGCAACCATCTGTCAGACATATCAAATGCCGTCCAGATGTATGTAGAGGGAGAGGGATTTTCGGTAGTAAGGGCATTTGTAGGACACGGCATAGGAACCTCACTGCATGAAGAGCCGCAGGTTCCAAACTTTGGTGAGGCAGGAAAAGGGCCGTTGTTAAAAAATGGGATGGTGCTGGCAATAGAGCCTATGGTAAATGCAGGGGTGAGTGATGTTGAGGTCTTGGAAGATGACTGGACAGTTGTTACAGCAGACGGAAGCCTCTCGGCCCACTTTGAGCATACGGTTGCTGTTACAGACAATGGAGTGGAGATATTAACGAAAATATAAAACTTAGCCACAGATGGACACAGATAAACACGGATTAGAAAATAATAAAATTAAAGAATTTTTTATCTGTGAAAATCTGTGTGAATCTGTGGTTTAAAAGGGGTTTTATTTGTTATGGCAAAAGAAGAAGCTATTGAGGTTGAAGGGACGATAATAGAGCCTCTCCCCAATGCAATGTTCAGGGTTGAGCTTGCAAACGGGCATAAGGTCTTGGCACATATATCAGGCAAGATGAGAATGCATTTTATAAAAATTTTAGCGGGTGACAAGGTTAAGGTGGAACTGTCTCCTTATGATTTAACAAGGGGAAGAATAACTTACAGGTTTAAATAAAAAAAATGAAATTTAACCACAGATGGACACAGATAAACACAGATAAGAAACAGGAAAAAGATTAAAAGAGTTTTTAAAATCTGTGAAAATCTGTGTGAATCTGTGGTAAAAGAGGGTGGATTATGAAAGTCAGGGCATCAGTAAAACCGATTTGTGAAAAGTGTAAGGTTATAAAAAGGAAGGGAGTAATAAGGGTAATTTGCGAAATCCAAAAACATAAGCAGAGACAGGGGTAACGAGTTAAGGAGTTGATGAGTTGTGAGTTGATGAGTTAACTCCTGAACTCCTGAACTCTTTAACTTATTAACTTATTTGGAGGCTTGATGGCAAGAATAGCAGGTATAGATATTCCGAGAGAGAAGAGGATAGAGGTAGCCCTTACGTATATTTATGGTATAGGCAGAGCCCTCTCAAATGTTATACTTAAAAAGGCAGAGGTTAATCCTGATACAAGGGTAAAAAATCTGACTGATAAAGAGGTTGGAAAACTAAGGGCTATTATTGAAAAGGAATATAGGGTAGAAGGTGATTTAAGGAGGGATGCTTCTTTTAATATTAAAAGATTAATGGATATTAGCTCATATAGGGGATTAAGACATAGGAAAAATCTTCCTGTAAGGGGACAGAGGTCACGAACAAATGCCAGAACAAGAAAAGGTCCGAGAAAGACTGTTGGTGCAAGGAAAAAGGAGGAATAATTAAATGGTGGAGAATGCAAAACAGGAAAATCAGGGAAACCAGAAAGAAGAGAAACCTAAAGAAGAAAAGGCTGTCAAGAAAAAGATAAAAAAAGCAGTTGGTAATGGTGTAGCACATATTCAATCTACATTTAACAATACAATTGTAACTATAACAGATTCCACAGGAAATGTTGTTGCATGGTCAAGTGCAGGAACTGCTGGCTTTAAAGGCTCAAGGAAGGGGACTCCATTTGCAGCGCAAATGGCGGCAGAATCTGCTGCTAAAAAGGCATTGGATGCTGGAGTAAAAAAAATAGGTGTTTATGTAAAGGGTCCTGGCGCAGGGAGAGAGGCAGCGATAAGGGCTCTTCAGGCAACAGGGCTTGAAATTGATCTAATAAGGGATGTTACGCCAATTCCTCATAATGGTTGTCGTCCCCCGAAGAGGAGAAGGGTATAATAAAAATAAAAAAGTTAAAATGTAAAAATTAAAAATAAGGAGTTTTAGAAATATTTCCTAAAATTTGATATTTGATTTTAATGTTTAATTTATTTTTGTAGGAGGTAAGATTGGCAAGGTATAGAGATTCAGTTTGCAGATTGTGCAGGAGAGAGGGAGAAAAGCTTTTTCTTAAAGGCAGCAGGTGTCTTGGGGATAAGTGTGCTATTGATAAAAGAAATTATGCGCCTGGTCAGCATGGTCAGAGCAGATCAAAATTATCTGAATATGGCACACAGCTGAGGGAGAAGCAGAAAGGTAAAAGGATATATGGTTTAATGGAGAGGCAGTTTAGAAACTATTTCAGGATTGCTGACAAGAAAAAAGGCATTACAGGGGAGACTCTTTTGCAGTTACTTGAAAGACGGCTGGATAATGTAGTTTACAGGCTTGGTTTTGCTCCTACGAGGAAGCTGTCACGTCAATTAGTGGGGCATAATCATGTTGTGGTGAATAATCGCAAGGTAAATATCCCGTCATATATAGTGAAAAAGGGTGACATTATTGAGGTCAGAGAAAAAAGCCGCAACCTTAAGGTGATAAAGGATTCGTTGAAAGAAACTGAGAAAAAGGGTATTCCAGCGTGGCTCCAGTTAGACTCCCCATTCATGAAATGTGTTGTGATGAATCTACCTACAAGGGAGGAGATAAACGTCCCTCTTCAAGAGCACTTGATTGTAGAGCTTTACTCAAAATAACTAACAACTAACAGCTTACAATTTACAACTTGTATTTTGTTGTTAGTTATTGGTTGTAAGTTGTTAGTCATATTTAGGAGGTTTCATGAATACGGTCTGGCAAGGTTTTATTAAACCCAAAAGATTGGAAGCTGATAAAAAGACGCTGACAAATACCTATGGAAAATTTGTTACAGAGCCTTTTGAGAGAGGATTTGCTAAAACAATAGGGAATTCCCTCAGGAGACATCTATTGTCCTCTATACAGGGTGCAGCGATAACGGCAGTTAAGTTTGATGGTGTATACCATGAATTTTCAACAATACCCAAGGTTAGGGAAGATGTATCAGATATAATCCTTAATATAAAGGAGTTGATGATAAAACTCAATGTTGACCAGCCGAAGACTATATTCATCCATGCAGAGGGAAAAGGTGAGGTCAGGGCAAAAGATATAAAGGCGGATGCAGATGTAGAGATATTAAATCCGGAACACCTTATAGCTACGCTTGATAAAGGTGGTAAATTGAATATTGAAATGGTTGTAAAAAAAGGAAGGGGATATATTCCTGCAGAGAGGAATGCAGAAGAGGGGATGCCGATACAAATGATACCGATTGATTCTATATTTTCCCCTATAAAAAAGGTAAATTATACTGTTGAGAATACAAGGGTTGGACGGTCAACAGATTATGAAAAGTTGATCCTTGAAGTATGGACAAATGGCGCTATAAAACCTGATGATGCAATAGCACACTCTGCAAAGATACTTAAGGACCATCTGCAGATATTTATAAACTTTGAAGAAGAGGTTGAGGTTAAGGGGCCTCAGGTAGATGAAAAGAAGCAGAAGATTATTGCAAACTTGAAGAGGAGTGTAGAAGAGTTGGAGCTTTCAGTGAGGTCATACAACTGCCTAAAGAATGAAAATATAAAGACAATAGCCGATCTGGTTCAAAAGACTGACCATGAGATGCTTAAGACAAGAAATTTTGGGAGAAAATCTTTAAACGAGATAAAAGAGATTTTAGCAGAGATGGGCTTGAGCCTCGGAATGAATTTAGATGATTACAGGAGCGAACTTAAATCAGCTGGTGTTTTGAGTTAAAATTAATGGAGATTTGATATGCGTCATTTAAAACAGGGTGTAAAGTTAGGCAGGACGACTTCACATAGAAAGGCATTATTTAGAAATATCGTTACCTCATTACTCCGCTACGAGAAGATAGAGACTACCCTTGCAAAGGCAAAAGAACTAAGGAGGGTAGCAGACAGGATGGTTACGCTCGGCAAAAAAGGGACACTTAGTGCAAGGAGACGTGCAGCTGAATATGTTAAGGATAAAGACATAATAAGAAAATTATTTGATGCTATTGCAAAGAGATATGCGGAGAGAAAAGGCGGATATACCAGGATATACAAGATTGGTGTCAGAAGGGGAGATGCTGCAAAAATGGCTGTAATTGAGCTTGTGGACAGGGATGTATCTGCTGAGCCGAAGAGAAGGTTAAAGCATGTTGAAAAGGAAGAGAAGAGTGTAGAGAAAAAAGAAAAGACCGCAGAGAAAAAGAAGTAAATTTAAGATATCACTGAAAAGATTTAATCCTGCCAAAAGTATCTGTAATAGTTATTTTTGATCTGTTAAAACCTGCCTATAGTTTTGCCGTTAGCCCTTGACTCAAAGGGACAATAGGGCTAAAATTGACTCAAAGAATGCGATCAAAAATAACACTAAATTATACATAAATTTAAAAAAATATTTAATATGCCCTCCCCAAATCCCATGACCCTGAATCAAGTTCAGGGGAGTTGGAGTAGGCTCTAAAGGTTTACACTTGCCATAATATAGTAGCATGCCATATAATTATTTACTAAAGGATTTTGCATAGTCAGGAAAATTGTTTTGTTATGGAGAAAATTAAAATATTTTCTGTAATAATTGGAACTTTAATAAACTTATTAATAATTTTTTTAAGTGATAATTGCTTGGCCGAGGTAAAGTCTCAGAACAAAGATGAATCTATAAGGGAGTTGATAATTAGATTAGATAACGAGTATCTTTCCCTTGATGAGACATTAAAAAAATTTGAAAAAAATATTTGGGATTTTCCCACAACAATTTTAAATATATCCATTCTAAAACGAAACATTGATATAAAGATAACTTTAATAGAGATTCTTGATAATAACAAATTGTTAGAGGGGCATATTTATACACCTCTTGAAAATGAGGCACTTGATTCGGGCGGCCGCCATCAGCTTTATAATAGAGAGATAACAGGGGGAAACCGTATTCTTGGGATAGTATATTTCTGGGCAGAGAAAGATAAACCACAGCAAAGAGGTGAGATGACTATCCCCATTAATATACCAAGAGGTAGGGATATTTATATAGAATTATCTCTTGAAAAAAGGAAAGACAAAATAGAGTTGCGAGTTTCTAAACTTGAATTTAATGAGTAGCTAACATTTTAAGTATAATATTAGATAGTGTTCTATAATGGTTTGAAATATAAAGTAAAACCTGATTTACCACAACAACGCAGAGAAAGACTTAAAAATAAAGACATTGAGAGATACTGATAAGCTATGAATAGCACAGAAAAAGAAGTCATAAAAATCATAAAGAATCAGTATCCATCTGTGTCAAGAAAGGTTAGTTATTTTCTCTTTCTATGTATCTCTGTATCACTGTGGCTTATGTTGTTCTTTCCGCAAATAGTAAGTGCAGAGGATATTCTGTCATCGCTGAAGACTTCATCTAATAGTAAAGAAATGGAAGAAATTTCTATTTCGTTTAGTGAATATCAGTATCAAAATGCCCTCTATCTTTATCTTACCGGTGATTATTTCTCTTCATCAATATTGAGCAGCAATATCATAAATAGTTCATTATCCAAAATGAAGGATAAGGCAATTCTTCTCCTCAAACAATCAGATATAAACAGATTGTCTAAAATGAGAGAGGATCCCATATTTTCATTTCAATCCTTTCCTAAAGAGGTATCTGAGAGAGTAAGGTTAGTGGATGTTATTTATGAAATGAATGAATATGAGAGGCTGTTTTTGAGTAAGGAGTTGGATAATCTGGGGACTGCAAACTTCTTTGAGGGAATCAGTCTTTTACGGTTGAACAGGTTGGCTGATTCAAAAAGGCTGCTATTGAAGATTCCAAAAAATGATAAGCTTTATCCCTATGCAAAGATTTCTATTGCCCAGATAGAAATCATGAAACAGAATTATAAAGAGGGAGAGAAGATATTGAGAGATATCCTCAATCATCCTGCCATAGAAAAAGAGAATCTCTCCGATAGAATTCATATCTTGCTCGGACAGGTTTTATTTGAAATGGGGTCTTACTCATATTCATTAAATGAGTTTTTAATTATATCCCCAAAAAGTCAATTCTATAAGGAATCTGTTGTTGGACAGGCATGGAGCCTTATTAAGCTTGGGTATTTTGAAAGCGCTATTCCAATTCTTAAAGAGATAAAACCTGTCTCTCCATATAATCAAGAAGAGCAGGAGATTCAGATAGTTTTAGGTTATTGTTATCTTAAGACAGGTATGGTTAAGGAGGCTGTGGAGCATTTTCAATCTTTATCAAATGTTTATTCAGAAACAGAGAGGAGGCTGGAACTGATAATTAGTGATAAAACAATAAGGGGAAAATATGTTTACAATTTTATTGGAAATGATTCAGTATCGGTAAATGATAAGGAGCAATATTACCTCTCAATATTAAGAAGTAAGTCCGATTTAGCTGGTATTATAGAGGAATATAGGCTTCTAAATATACTGAAGAATAGTTTTTTAAGAAAGAAAGATGAGATTATGGATAGAGAAATTTATATAGATAACACAATAAAATGGATGGAAAATATGCAGAAAAAGATAGAAAAAAATATGAAAAATATTAAAAATACCATGCTTGCATTAAATGACAAGGAAAATAAAAACAAAAAAATAGACTCTTTAAAAGGGGTTGAGATTACCAAAAATCAAACATTGAATGACCACTGGCAAAAAATACTAAAGCGTCAGATGACTGAAACTGAAAAAAAAATTGTTGAATCTATTATTTATGAGGCTGCGGAGTCAATGGAGTGCCTTAATTCGCCTGTAACATGTCCTATTTTCCGCCTCGTAGGAGACAGTAAAATGGATAGATATAATAAGCCTGAGGATTTAAAGAGGATAGTATTGACAGTTGAAAAGATCGGAAGGGATATAGATAGGATACAGAAGAATGATAAAATAGAATTTGAAAATACCTTGTCAAAGATTATACCCATATTTCAAAAAAGGATAGGGAGAGGAGAGAAAGACCTGGAAGAACTAAAAATAATTAAAGATAGACTCAATGGGAATATAGCAGACACAGATAAAGCTTTGGATGAAATCATGAATAGATTGGATAATAATGTGGCAGAGAGATTTAAAAAAATTAAATATGAACTTGCAGATTTTAAGGATGACATTATTACAGGATTGGATACTGCAAATAAGAATATGGAAATGATATTAAAAGAGAAAGGCAAACAAAAACCTACAAAAAAATAATGAATTTTGTATGAAAATTATAAAATCTTTTCATAATCAGGTTTTTGTTTGTCTATTATTATTTGTAATGTTCATTTCCTCCTGCAAGACAATAGAGGGGAAAAAAGTGGAAAAATCTACCTCTGTTCTTAAAGATACTTTTTCTGAAGTGGAATTATTAAAAGAACGAATAAAAGAGTGGGAGGAATATGTGAATCTTATCGGATATAAAGACCTTTCACTTGATACAACACTGAGGCTTACTGAAGGCTATCTTGAGGCAAAAGATATTTTATTTAAAAAAGAGATGGAGGAATATGAAAAGGCGTCAGAGGGTCATGTAGTGCAAGGCTTTAACCATGATAAGGGAGAGATGAGACAGCCTAAACAGGATTATAGCTCCCTTATAAGAACTTTCAGAATTTTATCGGATGAATACCGCTATAAAAAAGGAGCAGATGCAATACACTATGCACTTGGATATGCCCTTTATGAGCAGGGGGAGAGAGATGAGGCTATAAAGATATTTGAAGGGCTTGTTAGAAATTATCCTCAAAGTATTTATCTGCCCGAGGTTAATTTCAGACTTGGTGAGTTTTACTTTGAAACAGGACAGATGGGAGAGGCAAGAGAATCATACAGTAGGGTATTAAACTATCCTCAATCCGTATTTTATGATAAGGCAGTATACAAGCTTGGTTGGGTCTATTATAAGATTGATGATTTTAAAAACGCATCTGATTTATTCATGTCAATAATAGACAGGACATGGGAAGGGAAGTCTAAAGAGACAGGGTTAACAGAAGAGTCTGTATCTTCTCTTATAATGAGCTTAAACCGTTTTAAAAATATGGAAGATGTTGTAGGGTATCTGCAATCTAAAGGGGTGAGGGGATATACAGCATTAGTATTAGAACAGACCGGAGAGCGGCTTATACAAGAGACAAGATATGAAGGCGCTATACATATTTATGACTATCTGACAAAAAATTTTTCTGACAATCCTAATATGCCGTTCATATATGAAAAGATGGCAAATCTTTATGAATGGGGTAGTGATAAAGGAAGTGCTGTTGTTAAAAAGGAGATGCTGGTGTATCAGTATAACCACACAGCAGAGTGGTATAAAAGGAATTATCCAAATGGTTCAGAGAAGATTGATAGTCTCATTTCCAAAACAATTATTGATGTATCTAAGGATTATCATCTGAAGGGAAAGAATGAGACTAATGCGAAGCATCTGCAAAAGGCAATTGATGGTTACCGCAATTTTTTGTTGCTCTTTCCAAAGATGCCAAATTATAAAGAGATAAACCTTTTACTTGCGGAGGCACTGTTTGATGTCGGTGAATACAATGAAGCGGCTGTAGAATATGAAAAGACCGCCATACTCTATCAGGAGGCTTTGAGGAGAGGAGAAATTGCCTATTCTTCCCTTTTGACTTATGCAGTAATATTTGACAAGTTTAAAAATGAGAGGGAGACAGTTATAAATAAAGCAGTTCGTATATTTGAAGCATATGGAAAAGATTTTTCTTTGAGTGGCAAGCTAGGGAAGGCACATTATACAATATCTGATATGTATGCCCAGATAAAGGCTTATGGTAAGGCAAGAGAAATTCTGATCCCCCTCACAAAAGGAAAGGATTCTGTCAATGCCTATAAGAGGATTGCTGAACTTTATCTATTAGAGGGTAACCTTAGTTCATCTGAAGATATATATTCAAAGTTGTTCTCTATTTCAAAAGACCCTGAATTGCAGGAAATTCTTGTAAAGCTACGCTATAGAATTGGAGATGAATATTTAAAGGCAGGTAAACTGGAGGAGGCAATTAAAAAGTTTAATTTAGCATTTACAGTTTATCCTGATTCTGATATCGGTGAAAGTGCCTTAATGAAAATAGGTGTAATATATGAAAAAAACAAGGAATACAATAAGGCAGTAGAAATATTTAAGAAATATTTATCAAGAGATGATATACCACCTGACAGAGAGGCGGAAGCGAGATACAGATTAGGCTATTCACAAATTAAATTAAGTAAAAAAGAAAATGGTATAGAAACTCTAAATAAGTTGATTGATTGGAGTGGTGGACGGACAGATAATATATTTATTGCAAAGGCAGAACTTTTAATCTTAAAAGAAAGACTTAATATTTATTTAGATTTAAAAATTACACAGCCGTTTGAAAAAACGTTAAATAAGAAAACAGAATTTCTGAATAATATACTTAAAAGTTATTCTAATATATCAAGATATAAGGTGCCAGAGCTTCTCACTGAAATATTTTTTTCAATGGGGACTGCACTTGAAAATTTCAGGGATTCTATCCTGCAATCTGAAAGACCAGCAGATTTGACAAAAGAAGAATTGGAGGAGTACAACTTTCTGTTGGAAGAAAAGGCGTATCCCTATGATGAAAAGGCTGTCAAGGTATATGAGAATGGTTTACAGATTGGCAGAGAATATAAGGTATATGACGAATGGGTGCAAAAGAATCTGGAAAGGCTTGCCGCTATAAGACCCGTACTCTATAAAAGGGGATTTGTATTGAAAGATATAAAACCTATTTTTATATATCCGGAACCTGTAATGATGGAGGCAGGTTATGCTGAACAGAGATACAGCAAGAATTAAACAGGATATTAGCAAATTATATATCCGCAGATTTTGCAAATTACCGCAGATTGAAACAAAATATTTTTTTAAAAAACCTGTGAAAATCTGCGGAATCTGTGGTTTAACAATATTTTTATTCTTATCAGGATGTGTAACTAATCAAAACAAAGGATATTCACTGAAAAATAAAATTAGTTTTGAGGCAAAAGCAAAAACTCATGATGATGATGAAAAACAGAAGAAGGCAATAGTACTTTTTAATAATGGATTCCAGCTTATAAATAATGACCCTATAAGTGCAAATGCACTTTATCATGAGGGGATAACACTCATGCCGGAAAGATGGGAGGCTTATTATAATTTAGGGATTACTTATATAAAGCTTTATGACAATGAGAGGGCAATAAAGGAATTCTCTAATGCACTAAAATACAACGCACCGCAATCTAAGGTGTATAATGCTATTGGAATAACATATCAATCTATGGGAAGAAACGGAGATGCAATTAAGTATTTTAAGAGAGCGGTATCTATAGAAAAGTCTCCTGCTATAATGATGAATATTGCAAATATTTATCAGGATACGGGACAGACAGAGGAAGCAATAAAATACTATCATCAAATAGAGGCTGCAGATATTTTAAATCTGCCTCTTCATGCCAATATAGGTATTTTGAAATATAAAGCAAACGATTTTAAAAGTGCCAGAGATGAATTTAATCAGGCATTAACCAAAGAAGGGGAAAATATACAGATACTATATTATCAGGCACAGACTCTTTTAATGCTTGGAGAATATGAGAATGCCTTAAATGTTTACCAGAAGATAATAGCTAAAAATCCTGCCGAATTTGAGTCTTATAAAAACATGGGTATAATATATGAGATTTATCTTGGAGATATGGTTAAGGCATATGAGAATTATACTGCGTATATAGAGAACGGAGGAGAAAAGGCTAAGGATATAGAATTGTGGATAGATGTGGTAAAGGCAAAATCAAAAAAGAGGGAAAATCATTAAATGCAGAAACAAAAAGCAAAAAATAAAATGCAAGACGCAAGATGCAAAATGCAAAATGTTTGGCTTCTGACTTTTTGTTTTTGGCTTCTGGTTTCTTTAGTATTTACCCATGTATATGCTGCTAATAAGCCGATAACGCGTGGGGATGAGCCTATAGTAGTTGAGCATGTTATAAAGGTAGAGGGGAGCGTTGAAAAGCCGAGGGTTATTTTTATTATTCCAAGGTCTAAATTATGGAGAGATGATATTTTTAGAAAGAGTTTTATTGTGGATATATTAAGGCCTATATATCCAAAACTTTCAATAAATGAGGAAGGTCCTGGCAAGAGTAAATAGCGTCAAAGTATCAGAGTGTCAAACAAATAGTTTCAGAGAGTCATAAAGTCAAAGCAAAAGATTTTTTCTCTGATATTATGACTCCCTGACTCTTATTTATAAGGAGGTAAATTCTATGGAAATATTAGCAGATTTTTTTAAGGATGGCGGGATATTCATGTATTTTATACTTATAGTTTCTGTTATTGGTGCAGCCATAATGATAGAGCGGGGATTTATTCTGATATACAAGTATAATATAAACGGCAGGGCTCTTTGGGATAGAGTCAGTAAGTTTGTAGAAAAAGGGGAAGTGGAGAAGGCAAGGGTTATATGCAATGGCTCAACTGTTCCGATACTGAGGATTTTGAATGCAGGGCTGGTAGCATCAAATAACTCTGAGAAGGAGATTCAAAATGCAATTGACGAAGTTGCATTGGAGATTATTCCATCAATAGATAAAAGGGTTGCCTATCTTGCTACTCTTGCCAACATTGCAACACTATTAGGTCTTCTCGGAACCATTCAAGGGCTTATCCAGGCATTTTCTGCTGTTGCAAGTGCAGATCCTTCTCAAAAGGCAGCACTCCTCGCAGGAGGTATTTCAATAGCTTTATATACCACCGCTTTTGGTCTTATAGTAGCAATCCCCATGCTCATAATGTATACAGTTCTTCAGGCGAAGACACATAAGATTATAGACGAGATAGATGAGTTTTCTGTAAAACTTATAAATATATTGAACAGGAGGAAGGGTGGCGTACAGGCCAAGTAAGAGGAGACATCATTCAATTCTAGCTGAGGATATCAATCTTATTCCTATATTAAATATCTTCATGATAATTATCCCCTTTCTTTTGCTGACTGCTGTTTTTACGAAAACATCAATTATAGATATTTATCTGCCTCAGGAAGGGCAGGAGGCTAAGGATAATAAGTTCTCACAAATTCCACAAATCCTTACTGTAAAGGTAATGGAAATGGGATTTGAGCTTGGTGGCATGGGTAATGGGATATTAATACCCAAAATGGGTGGAAATTTAGATTTTAAACAGCTTGCAAATGAGCTTAGAAAACTTAAAGATAAATATCCTGATGAAGAAGATGTAGTTCTTTTATTTGACCCGAATGTATCATATGATTTGATAATTAATGTTATGGATGCTACAAGGGAAATATCAGATGTAATTGAAGGAAAAACTGTAAAAAAGCTGCTCTTTCCACTTGTATCACTTGGGGAGAATAATTAAAAATATGCCATTTTTACCATCTAAAAAAAAGAAGAGAAGGTCAAGACTTGCTGTTACAACACTGACACTTACATCCATGATGGATATGTTTACAATAATTCTCCTATTCCTATTAAAGAGTTATTCAGCAGAGGGTGATATTCTCACAGCTGACCCAAAACTTAAACTCCCTGTTTCTACATCCAAAGAGCCGTCAAAGATGAAATTGATTATTCAGATTACAAATGAGGAAATAATGGTTGATGGAATAAAAGTAACAGAAATAGCTAAGAACATGGATGATGGAGAATTCCTTATAAAACCCTTGTTTGATACATTGAATAAAAACAGAATAAAAACAGAATTTATCTCAAAGAATAATCCCTCCATAAAATTTAAGGGGGAGGTTTTGATTCAGGGAAACAGGGAAATACCTTTTTCTCTCCTTGAAAAGGTCATGTATACATCTGGGCAGGCAGGTTACAGCAGCATATCACTTGCGGTTATATCCCGTGAATAAAAAGAAACTCTTTTTTATATCTATTCATAAAAAAAGTAAGGGATATTACGAGATTATACCTAAAAGACATCTTACCATTGGAAACTGCCACGACTGTGATATTTTAGACTCCATAGCCGGTCTCCCTGAAAGGCATCAATTACTTAAAAAATCAGGAGGAAGATATTATCTAAGAATACCTTCAGGAGTTGATGGGATTATCACGAATGAAAATAAATCCCTCTCCTTGAAGGATGTTATAGCGTTTGATTTGCTAAAAAAGGAAGGTGATTGCTATCTCTTTCCGCTTCCCAAAAAAAGTGAATGTGGATTGACAATAGGAGAGCATACCATAACCTTTGGCTATAGGGATAGAGCCATTCCAGAAAGAAAACCTGAGAAGATAGATAGTTCTCTGAAAAAATCATTTATAGGCAGAGAAAATTATTCCTTTCTTTCAATCCTTTCCCTTTCTCTAATTATTCATTTTTCAGCTGTTGGTTATCTTAATTCTTTAGAAATAAAAAAAGAGGAACCGATAGATGCTATTAATAAGATACCTCATAGGTTTGCTAAACTCATACTTCAACCGCCTCAAAAGAAGATTTTAAAGACTGTTGTAAACAAACTTCCAATAGAAAAAAAAGAAGAAAAGGGTACAGATAAGAAAGAAGAGGAGACAAAGAAGAAAGATGAAAAAGAGGTAAAACCATTAGAGGAGATTAAGGAGGGTGAAACTGTAGAAAAAGTTAAGGAAAAGATACAGAATCAGGAAAATTATGAGAAAGAAGTTGCTATGCTCAATCCTCCGGAGAAACTTACAGCTAACAGAGAGGCAGTGAGAGAAAAAGTAAAAACCAAAGGGCTTTTAGGGGTCATAATGGCAAAGGCAACCCCAGATGAAATCTCAAGTGATGCCGTATTTAGGGATGTTGATAAATTAGTAAAAGGTATTGAAAAGGAGAGAGGTGATAAGGAAACAGAAGATTTACTTAAAATCGGGTCAGGTAAGATTGATGATTTATCAAAAAAAATCACTGAAAATTCATTTAAAATCAAATATAGGGATACGAATGAAATAATAGCTGAAAAAAAAGAAATCCTAAAGGAAGATTTGAATAGGAATAAGGAAAATCTTTCTCCCGATGCCAGGAAGAGAAATGAAGCAGAGGTTTATAAAACAGTTAGCACATATGTAGGGGGACTTAAATATCTATACAATAATGAACTAAGAAAAAATCCCTTATTAAAAGGAAAGGTAACGGTAAAAATTGTTATCTCTCAGGATGGTAAGGTTGTTAAGTCTGAGGTTGTTTCATCCACACTTGGCTCGCCTGAATTAGAAGAGGCAATTATTAATCGGATATATAAGTGGCATTTTTCTGAACTGAATGGTGTTGAGGATTTTACAATAGATTATACATTTGACTTTGCTCCTGTTGGCTGAAAAATAAAGACATATTAATCCGCAGATTTTCACAAACTTCTAAAAAATATTTTTACAAAAAATAGAAGAAATTACAGGGTCAAATCATTGCAATTTTATGATACCGATGTGTTATAATATCTAAAAATCTTCTTGGCGGCGTAGCTCAGTTGGTTAGAGCGGAGGTCTCATAAGCCTCATGTCCGGGGTTCGAATCCCTGCGCCGCCACCATAATATTTAGCCACAGATTTATACAGATTTTCACACATAAAAAAATAAGGGGATGTACAGGATAATCAGGATTTTTATTTATCCCCTTCATCCTGTATCTCTATTAGACAAGATGCCAAAAATAAAGTCATATTTCTCCTGTCAGTCTTGCGGTTATCAATCAACAAAGTGGATGGGCAGGTGTCCTGAATGCGGAGAGTGGAATACATTTACAGAAGAGAGAGAAGATGCAGAAGATAAAACAAGATGGTCGGGAGAAAAAAGTGGTGCAGTAAAACCCATTCCTATTTCTGAAATAGAGAGCTGCTATGAAAAGAAGCTAATTTCAGGAATTGCTGAGTTTGACAGGGTTTTGGGCGGGGGGATTGTGCCCGGCTCTCTAATCCTTATTGGCGGCGACCCGGGTATTGGAAAATCGACCCTCCTCTTGCAAGCTTCTGCCAAAGTAAGTAAAGATGCAGGTGTAGTCCTTTATATATCAGGGGAGGAATCGGGGAGTCAGATAAGATTAAGGAGTGACAGGCTCGGCAGTTTTTCAGACAGACTCCTCATACTTTCAGAGACATGCCTTGAAGATATTATCC
>MHDO01000101.1 GCA_001805005.1 Nitrospinae bacterium RIFCSPLOWO2_12_39_16 | reverse complement strand
AAGGACAAGGCTTATTACCACGGCAAAGAACTGGCAGAGAAGATGAAGGAGATAATCCCAAGACAGATGTTTGAGGTGGCAATACAGGCAGCTATAGGAGGCAAGATTATAGCCCGAGAGACTGTAAAACCATTGAGAAAAAATGTAATTGCAAAGTGTTACGGCGGTGATATAACAAGGAAGAGAAAACTCCTTGAGAGGCAGAAAGAGGGAAAAAAGAGGATGAAGCAGATAGGCAAGGTGGAGATACCTCAATAGACATTCATGGCAGTATTAAAAACAAAATAGGAATAGCCACTGACTTACACAGACTTAATAAAGGGCGCTAAGAAATTAAGAGGTTGAGAAGTTAAGATTTTAGTCAGTGAAAATCTGTGGCAAAATAAATATAAGGAGAATGTTATAATGGAAAAGGTTGAGAATATTGAAAGGGCATCTGTGGCAGAACAGGCGAAAAAGAAATCTATAGTAAGGGAATATGCAGAAGCAATAATAATTGCACTCGTCCTTGCCTTTATCATCAGAACATTTGTAGTGCAGGCTTTTAAGATACCATCCGGCTCAATGATACCAACTTTGCAAATAGGCGACCACATACTTGTAAATAAATTTATATACAGATTCACGGATGTAAAGAGGGGAGATATTATTGTTTTTAAGTTTCCAAAAGATGAGAGCCGTGATTTTATAAAAAGGGTTGTTGGTCTCCCGGGTGATAAGATAGAGGTAAAAGATAAAAAAGTATATATAAACGATAAAGAGATAGATGAATCTTATGCATTTCATGAAGAGGCAGGCGGAGGTTCGTTTCATCCGAGGGATATTTTTGGTCCCGTCACAGTCCCTGAAAATAATTTTTTTGTCATGGGTGACAACAGGGAAAACAGCATGGACAGCCGATTCTGGGGGCTCCTTGATAAAAACAAAATTAAAGGGAGGGCGTTTATTATTTACTGGTCATGGGACAGTATGAATTTTGGTGTCAGATGGAATCGCCTTGCAATGATGTTGAAATAAAATATATTTAGCCACCGACTTACACAGACTAAAAAAACAGAAGATAAGAAAATAAGAAGTTAAAGGGTTGAGAATTCTTATCTTCTCATCTTCATAGCTTCTTAACTTCTTGTTTTTTTGATGTTGTCAGTGAGAGTCTGTGGCAATTTCGTTTTTAAATTTTTTCTTGACATCACAATATATTGTGGTTATATTTTTGCATAAACTCAAAATGCTGTGTCAGTGTCAGTGATTAGTGTTAGTAATAACTTCCTTCACTGACACTAAAAACTAACACTTTTAAAAGGAGAAATTTATTAATTATGGAATCGTCAGAATGTAGTTTTGAAGAGCCTCCCAGCAGTATTTTAAATCTCATTACTCCCACATCATCAGAAAACCTCGCAAGATTTATCTGTAGCGATACAATTAAAAAAGAAAAAATATTAAAGTCTGTTCCAAAGGAATTATGGAATGATTGGCGATGGCAATTAAAAAACAGAATCACCACACTTGAGCAATTGGAAGAGGTTATAGAGGTAACTCCAAAAGAAAGAGAAGGCGTTCTGGCTTCGGGTGGAAGGCTTGCAATGGCAATAACCCCTTACTTCGCTTCACTAATAGACCCTTACAATCCTGATTGTCCCATCCGCCGTCAGGCAGTCCCAAGAATAGAGGAGTCTTATAAATTACCCCATGACATGGTTGACCCATGCGAAGAGGATAATCACTCTCCTGTTCCGGGACTTATCCACAGATACCCCGACAGGGCGCTCCTCATAGTTACAGATCAGTGTGCAATGTATTGCAGGTATTGCACAAGAAGGAGGATGGTTGGGGCTGAAGAGAATGTCATATCAAGGGGCAGGCTTGAAGATGTATATTCCTATCTAAAAACAAATAAGAAGATACGGGATGTATTGATATCGGGCGGAGACCCTTTACTATTAAAGGAAGAGATACTTGAAGATATACTTTCTAATTTGAGGAAGATATCAAATATTGAAATAATAAGGCTCGGAACCCGTGTCCCTGTAACTCTGCCACAGAGAATAAATACATTATTTGTAGAGATGTTGAAAAAATATCACCCAATCTGGATGAGTATTCATTTTTCACATCCAAAGGAGATTACAAAAGATGTAAAAAGGGCATGCGGAATCCTTGCAGATGGAGGAATACCGCTTGGAAGCCAGACAGTCCTCCTTCAGGGTATAAATGACAAGCCCCATATTATGAAAAAACTTATGCATGAACTACTCAAGATTAGGGTGAGACCATATTATATATATCAATGCGATCCTGCTGTAGGGACAGGGCATTTTAGGACACCTGTCACAGCCGGTATTAATATAATGGAGAAACTGAGGGGGCATACCACAGGTTATGCAGTCCCTACATTTGTTATTGATGCACCTGGCGGCGGCGGCAAGATACCTGTATCACCTGTGTATCTTATATCCCAGGCTGACGGAAGGGTAACTCTAAGAAACTATGAAGGGAAGATATTTGAATATTATGAATCAGCAAAACAGCTTAAGCAAATTGACAGGGTTAAACAATTTAAGCTATTTGATTCATAGAACAAAAACTTAATGAAACCACAGATTACACAGATTAACACAGATTTTAAAGCTTTTATTTATTAGGAAACCAGGAAGACAGGGAGGGGAAAAGCAATTAAAAAAATATTCATGGTTTCATGGCTTCCTTATTAATTTTTTAAATCTGTGAAATCTGTGGTTAAATTTCTTGCTTTTTATTCTAAAGGGGAGTTATGCGGGTAGGTCTAACTTATAATTTAAAGAAGGGCGTTAAAGACGGGCTCACAAATGACTGGGATGCTGAGTGGGATACAGAAGAGACAATTGATGCGGTCAGGTCTGCCCTTTCTGCACAACACGATGTTGTGCCCCTTGAGGCAGATGAAAATGTAGTAGAGAATTTGAAAGGCTCAAAGCCTGATATTGTTTTTAACATTGCAGAAGGGCGGGATGGGCCAAACAGGGAATCACATGTCCCTGCAATGCTGGAAATGCTTGGAATTCCATATACAGGCTCAGACCCCATGACCCTATCTTTATGTCTTGACAAAGGGAGAGCCAAAGAGATATTATCTTTTTACAAAGTTTCAACTCCACGCTTTCAGGTAGTATCATCTATCTCAGAGCGGATAAAATTAAAAATTTTTCCTCTTATTGTTAAGCCCCTCCATGAGGGTTCAAGTAAGGGGGTAAAAAATGATGCCCTGGTATTTTCACCTTCTGAATTAAAAAAGAAGGTAGAGAAAATAATAGTTCAGTATCATCAGCCTGCACTTGTTGAGGAGTATCTAAACGGGAGAGAGTTTACAGTGGCAGTGATGGGAAATAATGGGGACACAAGGGTTCTGCCGATTGTTGAGATAAAATTTGATAATCTTCCGAGAGATATTAACCACATATATTCTTATGAGGCTAAGTGGATATGGGATAATTCAAAAAATCCCATTGATATATTTCAATGCCCGGCAGACATTGATGATAAACTAAGAGATAATATTGAGGAGGCGGCATTAAAGGCTTATAAATCCCTCAGATGCAGGGATTGGTGCAGGATTGATATAAGACTTGATTCAGATAATGAACCAAATATACTTGAGCTTAACCCCTTGCCAGGAGTCTTGCCAAAACCTGAAGATAACTCCTGTTTCCCAAAGGCAGCAAGGACGGCAGGGATGAGCTACAATGAAATGATATTGAGTGTATTGAATATAGCAAGAAAGAGATATAATTTATAAATCGGAGGTTAAAATGAACAAAAGCGATTTGGTTGTAGCAATGGCTGAGGCAGGTGATATCTCAAAGGCATCAGCAGAGAGGGTATTGGATTGTTTCTTATCAAAGGTTACCGAATCTCTTTTAAAAGGGGATAATGTAACACTATCTGGTTTTGGGACATTTTCAGTAACAAGCAGGGCGGGGAGAAAGGGGAGGAATCCATTAACAGGTGAAGCAATAGATATACCAGCAAAGAAGGTTCCAAAGTTTAAGCCTGGCAAGGAATTAAAAAATACTATTTTATCAGGTGGGGCTGCATCCGGAACAACAACTGCTTAAGCCTATGCAATATTTTAATTTTTTATGATGGAAGGATAAGTTAAATTGAAAGGAGGTGTAAACAATGAGAAGATTGGCAATCGTCATATTATTATTAACATTTGTTGCAATTCCGTTAATTTCAGGCTGCCAATCCAAACAGCTTCAGGAGGAGAATGCCGCTTTAAAGGGACATGTGGATTCTCTCCATGTTGAGAAGGCTAACCTTGAAAGCAGGATAAAAGAGATGACTACAGAAAGCTCTGCTTTAAAATCTCAGGTAGAAGGGCTGACAAGAGAGAGGGATGAGCTGACTGCAAAGGTGACAGAACTGGCGAAGCAGTTGGAAGAGGCAAAGGCATCAAAAGGGAAAAAGAAGAAATAATATTTTTTATAAAACGAGGCAGCTTTATCAAAACTGCCTCGTTTCTTTTTTTGAAAGGAGATTTTGAAAAATGAGTAAGGTTGCAAGATTATTTTTAGGCTGTTTATTGATTGCTGTAGTTTTTATGGCAGGGTGTGCAAAACCGCCAACTGAGGATATTGATGCAGCAAATAGTGCTGTAGAATCTGCCAAGTCTGCCGGTGCAGAAAAATATCTCTCTGATGGTGCAAAGAAGGTAAGTGACGAACTCTCCGCTGCAATGGATGAGGTAAAGGTGCAGGATGGCAAATTTCCATTATTCAGGAAATATGACAAGGCAAAGGAATTACTTGCATCTGTTAAGGGGAGTGCGGAAAAGTTAAAGACAGATACTGCTGCAAAGAAGGAAGAGGCGAAGAGGAATGCCATAGCCTCTATGGAAGAGGCAAATGGTGCAATCGCCAATGCAAAGGCAATGCTGGAAAAGGCACCTAAAGGAAAGGAGTCTAAGTCAGATATAGAGGCAATGACAGGTGATGTAAAAGGCTTAGAGGATTCCCTCCCGGATGTCCAGAAGTCAATTGATGGTGAAGACTATGAGGGTGCAGTCAGTAAGGCAAAATCAATAAAAGAGAAGGCAGATGCAGTTTCAAGCCAGGTTCAACAGGCAATAGAGAAGGTTGAAGCAGCAAAAAAGGCAAAGGGAAAAAAGAAGAGCAAGAAATAAAATGAGATTTTTAAATTATGGGAGGGCAATAGCTCTCCCATTTGCAATCCTCTTTTTTTCAGCCTGCAGTTCATCCCCGCCACCACCTGAAATTAACTTGTTAGAAAATATTGACTTTGAACTCCACAAAATAGATGCGGTAAAATATGCCCCCGGCGAATATAATAAGTTTAAGGTAAATTTAAGAGTATTGAAGGATAAAATTATTCAAGAGGAATCAAAATTTTCCATATTCAGAAATTATGAACCAATCCAGAAAAATATAGGAGATATTATTGGTGATGGGAAAAGGCTTCTAATCACCATTAACGAGGATAAAAGCAAAAGGAAAGAAAAAATCTCTGATAAAATTAAAAGGCTGGAGGACAAGGCAAGAATTATAAATGAATTAACATTAAAGGTAAATGTCGGGGCTTCTACAAGAAAACTCCTTACAAAAGGAGGCATTGCAATAAGCGAGGCGAAGGCATCCATTAACAGCAATAGGTATGATTCGGCAATGGAGAAAGTAGAGAATGCCGCAGCCCTTTTAAACGAGGCTGAAAAATTAGTAACTCCAACCCTTAGACGATATTCTCAAAATGATACAATAAATAAATGGAGAAATTTTGTTAGAGAAACTATTGATGAATCAAAAAGAAAGAAGATGGCTGCAATTGTAGTTGATAAGGCTGAACGAACTTTGACTTTATACAAAAATGGCAAGATATTGCAAACCTTTAATATAGGATTTGGCAGGTATGGATACAGAGACAAGCTGTTTTCAGGAGATGACGCTACACCTGAGGGGAAATATAAAATCATCAAAAAATCAGGCAGGGGTGAGAGTAAATACTATAAGGCACTTCTTCTTGATTATCCAAATCAGGAAGACAAAAAGGAATT
>MHDO01000100.1 GCA_001805005.1 Nitrospinae bacterium RIFCSPLOWO2_12_39_16 | reverse complement strand
GTTTATTCATACCATTATTTTCAATTACCTTATTGGTAACGCAGATGCTCATGCCAAAAATTATTCTTTTCTCTATCTGAAGGGAAGACCTCGTTTGGCTCCTGCGTATGATCTCTTGAGCACAGCTGTTTATCCCCAATTAAGCAAAAAAATGGCGATGAAAATAGGAGGGAAATACAACTCGGAAGACGTCTATTTAAGACATTGGGTTCAACTTGTTCCCGACACTCAGCTTGCAAAAAACACGATGGAGAAAGATCTTAAGAAGTTTGCAAGTACACTTCCTAAAAAAGCGCTATCTTTTTCGAAAATGTTGGAGAAAAAAGGGCTTTCCTCTCCTGTATTTGATAAGATACAAGCAATTATTGAAAATAGATGTCAGCATGTTCTCAAATACTGGGGAATGAATTCATAAAGCCTGTTGCCGCCTTTTCTTTCAAGCATCGAAAATTGCTTCACGTTTGTTTCACTATCCGAGGCTTGATTCACAAGAGCAATCCAATTTCAATTCAACGTCGGAAAACGCTGAGCTTCGAGGGCTGTTTGGATTTTTTGAAGAAGCCAGTCTTGGTGAGGGTCATTTTCAGCCAAGCTCGATAAAAGAGAGATAAAGGCATCCAGATAAGCAATCCATTCAGCTTCTCGGGAACTTTGCTTCCCATCATATTCAGCAATAGCCAATCGCTCTCTGTAGTCTTCTGTGAGAGATGAGGAATAAAAGTGGGATTGTGAGGGGCTTTTTAGGGGGTCATTTTTTGTTTCACGAGAGATATACCGTGAAACAAGATTTTGGGCATTTGTTTCAGGGTTGTTTCGTAGCGTGTTTCTTTGCAACCTTTCTAAGGTCTTGTAAGCTAAGGCTTTTAATGAGGCTGTTTCAGTCATGTTTCATCCTTTGTTTCAGAGAAGGGATTTTGTTTCATGTTTCACGCCCTAGGACATGAAACGTGAAACAAGAGAGTTTTTTTGATGGATTTACTCATCCAAGTTTCCTTTTTCTTTGGCTTCTTTTAGTCGTCGATTGATGGTGGCCGGACTTAAGCCCGTCTCAAGGGCAATTTCTCGTTGGGTGAGGCCTTCCTTCTTAAGGTCGAGAACCTTCTCTAATTGACACTCTTCAAGTGCACGTGTCTGCCAAAGAAACCTTCCACTCTGTTCTTTAAGAGATGCTTCAAAAGGAGCGGCTTCTCCCCCAAAAAAGCCCCGGGCCTTTTCATAGTGAACCTCAAATCGAGCGCCCTCTCTTGGGTCATAATTGTCGGGCTTGCGAAGAGTTATTACTGTGTCGAGAATATCCTCTTTCCGTGAGGTTCCCCGTTGCCCGCCGTTCTTATTGGAGTGATGGACCAGAAGCACAGCTATGCCTCGCCGACGTAATTTTAAAAACCACTCCTGTAGAGGAATCCAGCTTTCCGATTCATTTTCTCTGCCATGTCTGCATAAAGCTGAATAGTTATCTAAGATCAGGAGCTTCACATCCTTCAGATGTTCTTCGATCGTCTGTTGTCCTTGAGGGGTGGAAAGATCAGGGAGCCCTCTGTCCTGTAAGTCTGGAGTAATGATAAGCAGGTTATCCTCCGTCACCCCCTCAGACTCACTGCTGTTGATTATTTTCGCAAGCCGCTCTTGCATCACCACTAAGGGCATTTCTCCATCAACAAACAAGACCTTATGGGGTCTATCACTTGTCCATTTCCCATTAAACATGTGACCTCCCATCGCAACAGTATGGGCTACCTGAAGAGACACATGGGTTTTCCCCACTCCCCGAGGAGCATGGATCATGACAAGGCCTTGTTCGGGAAGAATGGGGTTTAGGATCATTTCTCGGGGTTGGATTTCCAGGGAGAGAAGGTTTTTAATGGTGATGGCTTTTAAAGTTGTCTGTTGAGTAGCCTTTTCAATTTGGTCTTTAACTATACCAATCCCCTCCAACACATGGAGATCATTAAAGTCCGTGGGCTTTGTTTCTGTGTTTTTGAAGGTGGGGAACACAACAGTACAGCCATACCTCTGAGCAGCTTCTTCGGCCTTTATCCGACCTGTGTTGTGCTCTTTCCAAAGGTCATTATCGGCTGCAATCGTAATGGGGCTTCTGGGATAGGCTTTCTTGAGTTCTTGAAGGACAGGCTCTAAATTCCCAGCATCATATGCAACCACTGTTGCTTGATGAGTTGCCATATAAACACTCGCCCCCGTGGCATAGCCTTCAGTAATAATGATGGGTTTTCCGTCCTCTAGGTTCCCAATATGATGAAAACACCCCTTTTTGCGGCCGCCTATCAGAAAACGTTTGGTACCATCAGGATAAATGTATTGAAGGCTCCAAAGCTTTCCCATCGTATCCCGCAAGGGAATAACAAGAGAATCATTATCAAACCGAACCCCAAAAGGCTCAACTTTCTTCTTGATGAGATAAGGAGACTCACCTCTTTCAACAAAAGAAGTCCACTTCTCCAAAGCAAGACTTGCTGTTTCCTCCTGTTTGCAAAGTCTTTCTTCTTCAGCTGTTTGTTTGGCCTTTTCAATTTGTTTAAAAAGCTGTTCCTTATCTAGACCAGGGACATCCTTGTTCTTTAAGTTCCACTTCTCGTGGATATCCTGGCTCCAATCTCCAAAGGCACCCGCCATGCCGTAAAACACATACCACCCATCCTTGTTTCCTTTCCCTCCTGGGGCAAAGCGATGGATAGCGCCATCAGCAATAATTTCCCCTTTAAAGGAAATCCCCACATGATGTATGGCAGAGATGAAGTCTTTCCTGTAGTCCTCGTGTCTTTGAACAGGAGGAGAGATAAAGGCCACACACGATTGGCCCTGAGCTTGCTGGTATGTTTGGTACATATTTTCCCTTAATGAACATCTTTGTTATCATTGGCGGGCCTGTTCACTGTTCGTCTCTCCACAAACTCAAGGAGATCAGAGTAACGATACTTAGCAAGTCGGCCTACCTTCACCACAGGAATGTCATAACGTTTGTTGGACTTCCAAATGGCAAGGGTGACTTCTTTCACCCCTAAGAAATCTGCAGCTTCTTTGCGGGTTAAAAGGCGGTTTGGGTTGTATTCAGTCATAGATTTTGTTCCTTTCGTTAAGCTGTAAAGCCTGGTAGCTATGGACAAATATAAAAGAACACGGCTAAAAACAGGCCTCTTTCTATAAAGATATAAATAAAGAAGAATGAATAAAAGTTTCGCAAAAATATTTCTAAGGTAAGTTATATGGAAGCGTATATCGAGAACTATTGAGAACTTATGATGCTTAAAACAACAATACCTCCGCAAAAATTTTGCCGCAGTTAAGTTTGTAATAGTCGTCAAAGGAATATGAATTTTTTTCAAAAGTATAAAAAGATTGAAAATCCCTCCCTCTTATAATATCGTATTTTCGGAGTTTAAATTCGGATTTACGATGTTATGAAGCTAAGGCCCTTTTTTGAAAAAGAAATTACGGATGTTTTAGAAATTCATCCTGCATGCGCTCTTTTAGGTCCCCGTCAGTGTGGAAAGACAACCCTTGCCCGTCATTATGCTGATGTATATGCGAACTCTTCTGGACAGGAAATACATTTTTTTGATCTTGAAAATATCCGGCACTTAAATGCGCTCTCTTCTCCGGCTTTAGCCCTTGAGCCTTTGAAGGGGTTAATTATTTTAGATGAAATCCAAAGGAGACCCGATCTTTTCCCTTATCTCAGGTATCTCTGTGATTATTCAGACAAAAAATTTCTTATTTTAGGGAGTGCCTCTCGGGACCTCATTCATCAGTCTTCAGAAACACTTGCTGGACGCATTTCTTATATAGAGCTTACACCCTTTTCCTTAAATGAAGTGGACGATCTACGAACCCATTGGTTAAGGGGTGGGTTCCCAAAATCTTATTTGGCCTCTTCAGATGTGCAAAGTGAGCGCTGGAGGGCAGATTATATCACAACGTTTCTTGAACGTGATATTGGGGCTTTAGGGTTTTCAATAAATCCTGTTTTAATGCATAAACTCTGGGCAATGGTCGCCCACTACCATGGCCAAACCGCAAATTTTTCTGAAATAGGTCGTTCCTTGGACTTATCGGATAAATCAGTTAAGCGTTATATAGAAATCCTTTGTGGCTCCTTTATGGTTCGCCTTCTTAAACCTTGGCATGAAAATCTTTCTAAAAGACAAGTAAAGGCCCCCAAAATTTATATAAGGGATAGTGGAATTCTCCATAGTCTTTTAAATCTTTCCCCTCAGGATTGGTTTTTAAATCCCAAAATAGGGGCTTCATGGGAAGGGTATGCTCTTGAAGAAGTTCTCCGTTCGTTAAATATAAAAGAAAATGCATGTTATTTTTGGGCAACGGAAAAAGGAGCTGAGCTTGATCTTCTGGTTTTTAAAAATGGTCAGCGTTTGGGATTTGAGTTTAAACACAGCGATTCTCCAAAGGTTACGCGTTCTATGTACATTGCTATGGAAGATCTTAAACTAGAGACAATTACAATTGTTGTTCCAGGAAATGATACTTATCAATTAACAGAAAAAATATTTGTTAAAGGATTACATCCCTTCGTTCGTCAAAATTATAAACTCCAACTCAATTAGGCATTAGCAAGCATCAGCCGTAAGCTTTGCGCTTGTTTTTTTCTTTTCTCCAGGAATGATCCAATTATTGGGATCGTCGGCTTGAGCCCGTATTCTTTGAATAATATCCTGATAGGGCTCCAAGAGGATGTCTACCTCATCGCTCGTTACCCAATTAGGAAGAGGCAAAAGGGTTCCTCTTGGAAAGAAAATGTTTTCTTTAACATTTTGCGTCTCAAGAACAGAAAGGGTCTTTTGAAACCAATGAGAAAGGCTTAAAAAATGCTCTATCTCATCAGGAACGGATAAAGAGAAAAAAGAAATATTTTCTTGTCCCGCCTTCTTTTTTATGTACTCGAAAGCCACGATAAAATGACAGACGGCTTTATACTTTTTAAAACAGGCTGCATACCCCTTCTCTCCACAGAGGTAATCCGCATTCTGTAAATCAATCACTTTTGTCTTTAAGGGGTTGTTTCCTAAAATCATATCAATGGCTTCATTGAGGCTTGCTTCAGGACTTCCAAAGAAGACTTCATAGGATTTGCCAAGGCGAAGGAGCGCCCAAACAAGGCGATCAACAATCTTAAAGTGATTTTCTGCATCTCTCTTTTTGAGCTCTTGCTCAACAAGCCAGAGGGGATAGGCATCTGCCTGGTATTCTCTAAAACAATGATCATTCGGAATCCTTAAGAGAGACTTCATGGCATGAAGAAGATCCAGATCTTCTTTCTCCTTGTGGGCCTTGTTATAGAGGTCCGTATTCAGAGATAACACAACCCTTGCCCGTATATCATTGCACTGACAAAAGTCTTTACATGCACAATTGGGGGGAAACAAG
>MHDO01000099.1 GCA_001805005.1 Nitrospinae bacterium RIFCSPLOWO2_12_39_16 | reverse complement strand
CATTCAGCCCTGGGATATAAATCTCCGGTATCATTTGAGCTGGAGACTATGGTAGCCTAACTTAACTTTGTGTCCGTTAAATCGGGGGAAGATCATGTTCAAGAGGTGTTCAACATTAAACCAGGGGCTGAGCCTGACTCATCTAAAGAGGATTTGATGTTACATACCTAAATTGTTACGCAATTATTTTAGCATTGTATTCTTTTGCTGCGGAAGAAAAAAGGTAGTCTTGAAATATGACTTTTGGAAGACTGCTCGCAGTGGCAGATAACATAGCAGGAGGAAAAGCAAGCAGAGTGATATAATAAATCAAAGGGGATTGATAATAATTAAAATTATAGATAAACAAACTCACAGTAAGGGTGAGATTTATACAATAAGAATTCAAGATAAAAATGTAAGAATTCTTTTCCTTGCCCATGCTATTGAAAGAATCAGGAAATGGAATATCAGAGAAGAAATGGTAGCTGAGACTCTTCTTATGCCGGAGGAAGTAATAATTGGTCATAGGGATAGATATATTGCTCACAGAAGATATGGCAATCATTTAGTCAGAGCTGTCTATGAGTATGAAGAAAAATTGCCTGTATTGCTTACAGTATATTTCCCATACATAGGTCGTTACTTTAAGGGAGGTGGTGTTTATGAAGATAAAATATTCAAAGGAAGCTGATATTCTTTTAATAGAGCTTAGGGACGGAACTCCTATGGATTCAATAGACTTAAAGGAAGGGGTTATTCTTCATCTTGATGATGAGGGCTTACCACTTGAGATTGAGATACTTGATGCTTCCAAGATAGCAACACTTGAAGATATAAGTGTAATGGCTCCTTTAGAGGCTGCAAGATAGAGAAATTTGTCTATTATTCAATCTTCCCAACTGCCGTAGGACCTGCAATTACTATTAAAGGAATCTCAATCATTTTATAAGGTTTTTATTCATTTATCCAGCGGACTTCTAACCCCGAGGATGTTTTTAGTAGCCACATGAGTATAAATCATCATGGTCTGCAAATTGGTGTGTCCCAAGAGCTCCTGAATCGTCCTGATGTCATACCCCTTTTCAAGAAGATGTGTTGCAAAGCTGTGACGCAATGTATGGACAGATGCCTGTTTTGTTATCCCTATTATACTGCACTTAATTCCAAATTTCCCACGAATTTTAGGATTTTTTCTTTAGGATTTTTTCTTGACTATCCGCATAAGTTGACCTAAAATTTAATAAAAAATTCATGTAGACATAAAAAAGAATGTTCGGTCACAATGAAAGGAGATATCAG
This sequence comes from Nitrospinae bacterium RIFCSPLOWO2_12_39_16, assembly GCA_001805005.1. Taxonomy (GTDB): domain Bacteria; phylum Nitrospinota; class Nitrospinia; order UBA9942; family UBA9942; genus UBA9942. The sequence goes on along the minus strand of MHDO01000099.1, from coordinate 19,710 downwards.
AATGACGTGATGCTGATTGCGGTCCACGCGTTTTATGAAGTCAAACCCACATTATTGAGGAAAATCAAATGGAAGCAAAAAAGAGGACGACCTTGTTTGTTACCACATGGCTATGTGTTGGCATGATACTCATGGGCGGGTGTGCCCATCCCCTGGTGATCAAGAACCTCGACTCGTATCGCGCTTATGGCGTATCGAGCTTTGAAAAGCCACTGAAAATCGGCATTGCGACAGATGCGACTGAGCCGGAACAAAAGCGACTCATGGACGGCATTGCCAACGCGCTTGGCGGATACTCTGCGCAAGTCGTTATGCCGTACCAAGCGAACAGCCAAAAGGAAGTAGATTTCATCGCGCACGTTGACATTCAAACAGAGCACAAGGGTTCGGGCTGGAATTTCCTGATCAATTGGCCGGGATTTCTCATCTGGACTCCAGCGTGGAATGGGTATGTATACGAGGTCAAATACACGATTAACTGCAGGCTTGCGAAGGGGGGCACGAAGGAAACCATCGATGAATTTCGGATTCCGATTGCCCTCGATATTCGACACGCGGCGATCAATCGTACATGGACGGAAATCAGTTGGCTCGAGGTCTCCGCCATTGCCTTTGTCGGGGGACTCGTGTTTATCAATTACGACGAGTCGGTGACACCGCTCGTCAGCGAAAAGGTTGAAAACCCGCTCGGCAAATTCATCGCACAGGAAATAGTAAAGAGAATCAATGCCTCGGGTAAATTCAGCTATATCTACGAGAAGGACACTACACATGGGCTGGCAATGACGCGGTCTCAACTCCCGCGTCCACAGGGTTAGTTTTCTACACAGGGGGGCGGGCAGGAACTCCAGCCGCCCCCTTGAATATGGAGAGGCCTGTGCTCTGGAGATTATTCAGCAGTCTATCGCTGGTCAGCATCTTACTGGGCTGTGCATCCTGCGTATCAATACCGTACCAGCGCCTTGACCGAGCGTCTTTAACTCACACATTTCCGACCACCCCTCAGGGTGAGGTGCAGTTTGAGTGCGGGAAGGCTAACGCAGTTCTAGATTCCGTCGGCTGGGTTGTTGGTGTGCCATCAAAGATTATTCTCTGGGACAGGAGGGTTAATAATCATCGCGTCAGCAGCGGTACCAAAGATGCTCTTCGAGCATACCTCGAATATAATGGGCTCTCAGATGTCAAGGTTCGGCTGAACCAATATGCACCCCACAGGGAATTCCGACGACTTGTGCGCAATAAGGGTGTTGCATGGGGCTGGCGGTACACCATCGGCATTTTGTCTTGGCTTTATCAGACAATCCTCCCGGGTCGTATTCTCGGAGGTGACAACTATAACCCCTACACCGACACTATAAGTCTCTATTCTGATGTCCCGGCTGTAGCACTCCACGAGGGTGGGCACGCAAGGGACTTCTCGGGGAAGACCTTGAAGGGGACATACGCTCTTGCATATATCTTGCCTGTCTTTACGCTTTATGCCGAGGGGCGAGCATCAAACGATGCGGTAAGCTACTTATACGCCCACGGTTCTGCTGAAAAGGAGAAGGAAGCTTATCTAATACTCTATCCTGCGATGGGGACGTATGTCGGGGGGATGTTTGGGGGCGGCGCGCTTTCTCCTTGGTACTATGCCGGAGTTATTCCCGGCCATATCATCGGGCGTTCAAAAGCGGCTCATGTCGATGAAGATCGCAAATGGAGACCCCCTGTAATAGAATCTGAAATACCTAAAGAATAGGAAAAGACCAAACCACGCCTCGCACCTTACCGGTGACCCGCGGCGGGCCACCGGAAGGTGAAAGCGAGCGTTATGATGAATAAAATAGATAAAATTTAAAAAATAGCTGATATATAAATAGAAAAACGAGGTAAGAAATGGCTGGTAAACTGATAGAGATATTCACCGATAAAAACCTTGTAGAGAAAATCAAGAAACGATTACCCTATTTATTCCAACTTGCTGAATTAGAAAGTTCTCGGGCTGGCAAAATAGAAATAGAAGTCGGCTCGGTTTGTGAAAGGATAATAGTGACTCTGCTTATCTATAAGTTCGGAGAGGCTAATGTTGAAACTGAAATACCAATTACCGAATCTGAAGTTGATGCGAAACTGTTTGGTAAACCAGTATCCATTAAGACCATTACAGGTAAAGGTTTAAGCGGCGTGAAACTGGTATGGACGGTTGATGCACAAAAAGCAATAGAATTCAGGAATAATTATTATCCTTCTTGCGATATTTTAGCATTGTATTCTTTTAATGCGGAGAAAAAAGGACAGTCCTGAAATATGACTTTTGGAAGATTGCCCGTAACAGCAGATAACATACCAGGAAGAAAAGCAAGTAGAGTGATATAATAAATCAAAGGGGATTGATAACAATTAAAATTATAGATAAGCAAACTCACAGTAAGGGTGAGATTTATACAATATGAAGATAAAATATTCAAAGGAAGCTGATATTCTTTTAATAGAGCTTAGGGATGGGACTCCTATGGATTCAATAGACTTATGGGAAATATCTTAGGTTCAATTTAAACCCTTCGACAAGCTCAGGGGGAGGGGTTTGGTGCATTGGAATTCCGACGAGTTTTTTATGGCACTGAATTTGACAAAAGCCAGTTTTCTACTTTAAGACCTTCAATCCTTGAAAAATGGGAGACATTATTTGATATAAGGGTGGCTTTGTGGGCTTTTACAATACTGGCTATCAGAATATCTGCATCACTAATAAGCTGTCCTTTTCTTTTAAGGGAAGAATATATCTCACCGCCTATCTTTGCAGATTCGTATGATGATTCTAATATTAAACAAGTATTAAAAAGTTTCCTTAAAAAATTTTCTTCGTCTAATTTTCCACTTAGAAAAATGCCTTTAAAAAATTCATAGACAGTTAACCATGTAATGCCAATGTTATCATTTTTTGAAAGGATAGCGAGCTTATTTTTTATATTCTCGTCACCCCTAAAATACTCTATAAGGATGTCTGTATCAAGGCAGAAAATCAAAAGCTAACCTCTCCTCTACCAAAATCTTCCCGTTCCTTCAAGATTTCTTTGTAGATATTTATTTCTTCTCTGCTCTTATCCTTCCAGATACCAAAGAGTTTTAAAAAGCCTTCCCTGTCAAATTTTTCAGTCTCGATTATAGCCCTTACTTTACTACCTTTTTTAAGGGACAGGGTTCTTACTATTTTCTCCGGTATAGAAAGGTGACCATCCTTAAGAAATTCACCTCTAAATATGGCAACTTTTCCCATCTTATCCTCCTGAATCGGCTTATTACAACTATAGAGTTTAGCAAATTCTAAAGTAAAGGTAGCAAAATAATTTTGATTTGTCAAAGAAAATTTAATTGAAAAATATTTAAAGGAAGCTGACAGCTATCAGCTATTATAAGTGGTTTCATTACCCCAAGTTCATGCCTTCCATTTTTAATGCCCTCTACCATAACCATCTCCGCCTTTGAGCCGATTTTGGGATGGACAAATTGAATCCGTTTTGGTGTGATTCGGTTTTCTGTCATAAGGGATAAGAGTTCTGTCAGTCTGTATGGATGATAGATAATATTTACTGAACCCATATTTTTTACCAGATACCTGCCAGCCTTCAAAAATTCCGAAAGGGTAATCTCTATCTCATGCCTTGCAATTGCCGTTTCTCTATCAGGATTAATCCTTCCGTCGTCAGCCTTTCTATAAGGTGGATTCCCTACAACTATATCAAAGGATTCAGCATCAAAAAGGGATTTAACATCCCGAATATCACCTTTTATAATCTCAATCCTTCGGCACTGCTCAGGATGATCATGGTGATCTTGCAGAATTGCATCGTGAGCTTGTCGAACCGACTCCCTTGCTACCCTTACAAGACCCTCCTGCAATTCCAATCCAACTATCTCAATATCCTTAAATCTCTTTGATAGACAGACTGGAATTACACCACTCCCCGTTCCGAGGTCAATTACTCTATCCCCTTTCTTTGCCTCAACAAAATCCGCCAACAAAATCGGGTCAACCGAATGCTTATAGCCCATAATTAATATTTTTATTCAAAAGGGACAGGAGAAAAATATGATGAGCCTAATTATGCTTAGGCTGACATTTAAGAACAGCGTTAAGTCTTGCATAGAGAATGACTTTCTCTTCCTGGTGATTTTTTACGAGTTTTGAACTATTGAAATAATAAGTCTTTTATTAAAAACTCTTGCTATTCTGTCAAGAAACTCAAAAGAAGGCATACGCTTATCTGCTGGATTTTCAAGTCTTGAGATAACCTGTTGTTTGGTTTTTATCTCCTTTGCTAATTGTGTCTGAGTTAGATGATGTGCCTTTCTCAAAGCTGCTATCTCCTGTGCTATTTTCCTTTTTGCCTCTGCCCTTTCAAAGCAGATTTTAAATTTCTTATCTCTTAAATTCCTTTCAATATGTCTATCAAGATCGCTTTTCATAATTTATCCTCCTGCTAATTGTTTCATTCTTTGTTTAGCAACCTGTATTTCCTTTAAAGGTGCTTTTTGGCTTTTCTTTAAATATGCATGAAGGAGAATCATTTCATTTCCTTTAAGAACAACATAAAATATCCTGTGTTGAGTTCCATGTGTCCTTATTTTTAATTCCCATAATTTGCCTTCAATATGCCTGAATTCAACACCTATAACATCAGTGCCACTTTCCTGTATTCCATTTAAGGCAGATAATAACTCTGCTCTCTCCTCTTTGTTAACGATAGAATCAATGTATTTTTCGACTGGTGCTTTTCCTGAAGGATTACGCCAGTAATTTATAGCGACTTTCATCAATAAATGTTACAGCCATAAGGTTGTATTGTCAATAACAAAAAATCAATATAGGGAGAATTTAATCTTAAAAGTTTAATATTATATCTAAATAGTAAAATTATATTTCAGTATTTATGTAAATAGTTAAAATATTTACTTGACATTAATATATAGTTGTGCTATGTTTTAAACATAATTTTATTATTTGGGAGATTTATGAAACAGGAAAGCAGAAATGAACGGTTTAGAAGGTTGGCATCAAAGAGAACAAATGAAATTCTTGAAAAAATAAGGATACTCGGAAACTGCTCCAATAAGAGTTCTTATGAATATACCGAGGAAGAGGTAAATAAAATTTTCTCCGAGATTGAAAAGCAGCTCAAACTAACCAAAGCTAAATTTCTGGCTGGGAAAAGGGAGAGGTTTAAATTGTGAAGAATATGGAGAAAACGATGGCTCAAGATTTATCAAATAATGATATCGTTATTTATGCTATCTTTAAGTTGGGTGGCGTAGAGAAAAAAATCCATACAGAAGATATAGCAATGGAATGCTTTAAGTTATCTCCAGAAAAGTTTTCGTGGACATAGTCAAAATATTTTAAACAATATCCAGATAAAGAAATTGCACGAGTTACATTGAAAAACCTGAAAAGCAAAAAAAATAAGGGTCCTATATTGGTTAAAGGAAGAGCAGGTGCTACATCGGCAAGCAAAGAAACCGATGGGTGGAGATTAACTCCTGAAGGGGTGAAAAGGAGTTAAAAAATCTGTTTAAAAGTATGGACTTTATCGGTAGAAATTTTCCAATTATCTTTGATTTTGATGAAAAATATCGCTTCTTGGGATTGAAAATATTAAGATAATTTTATATCTGGGAGGTGAAAAAATGAAAATATTGAGAGGGATTTTGGGCGGTGTATGTTTTGGAATCATCGGCGAGATTTTTGGCTGGGTTATTTATGGGGTGTTATTCATGAAGTGGATGGCAGAGGCTCATCAGGTCTGGAGACCGATGGATAGCCTGCACATGCGAATAGGTATGCCGTTGGCAGATATTTTTAGCGGTCTGATGGTGGCACTTGCCTTTGCTATTTTATATAAAGGTATTCCCGGTACAGGGATTCAAAAGGGTTTGATATTTGGATTAATACTCTGGCTTGTTGCAAGATTTGCAGGAGAAATATTCTTTTATGTTATGAGCCCGATACCTTTTATGCTTGTTATCGCAGGCTGGCTGCATGGTCTTATTCAGGGATCTTTGGGTGGAATTGCTATTGTTGCCATTTATGGAAAAAGTCTGGAAGATAATTTTTGATTAAATAGTCCTATACCCTCTCCCACATTTATAATATATCATACCTCGGATTTTTTTATTCTCTTATCCACGGCTCTGTGGTAAAATAAATAAAATTTGTTTATAGACCCCATTATTTGGGATTTTATTTTGGAAATATTATAATTTGAAAGGAGAAATTTAATGGCAAAGATTTATTATGAGAAGGATGCGGATTTAAAGTATTTGAAAGGTAAGACAATTGCGGTTATTGGTTACGGGAGTCAGGGGCATGCCCATGCTCTAAATTTAAAGGAAAGTGGACAAAATGTAATTGTGGGTTTAAGAAAAGGGAGTGATTACTGGAATAAGGCAAAAGGTTCGGGTCTTAAAGTGGAAACCGTATCTGATGCTGTTAAAAAGGCAGATATTATCATGATGCTGATTCCCGATACAAAACAGAGAGAGGTCTTTGAAAACGATATAAAGCCGAATCTAAAAAAGGGGAATGCAATTGCCTTTGCCCATGGATTCAATATCCACTTCGGTCAGATTGTCCCGCCAAAAGATATAGATGTATTCATGGTAGCACCAAAGGGTCCAGGGCATCTTGTCCGCAGGGTTTATACAGAGGGTAAAGGTGTCCCATGTCTCATTGCAGTCCATCAGAATGCCACAGGAAAGGCAAAAAATATAGGACTTGCCTATGCAAAAGGCATTGGCGGGACAAGGGCAGGAGTAATTGAGACTACATTTAAAGAGGAGACCGAGACTGATTTATTTGGAGAGCAGGCAGTCTTGTGCGGCGGTGCTTCAGAATTGATAAGGGCAGGTTTTGATACTCTTGTAAAGGCAGGTTATCAGCCAGAGGTTGCCTATTTTGAGTGCCTTCATGAATTGAAGCTGATTGTAGATTTAATCTATGAAGGAGGCATCAGTAATATGAGATATTCCATCAGTGAGACTGCTAAATACGGTGATATTACAAGGGGTCCAAGGGTTATAACAGATGAGACACGTAGAGAGATGAAAAAGATTTTACAAGAAATCCAATCAGGGGAATTTGCAAAAGAATGGATAGTGGAGAATCAGGCTAACCGCCCTGTTTACAACGCCCTTCTTAAAAAAGGTGCAGAGCATAAGATTGAAGAGGTCGGAGAGAAGTTGAGGAAGATGATGGGGTGGATTGGGAAAAAGATAAGCTAAATTCTACAATGCTGCAAAAACTTTTTTCTCACTTCCGTTAATTTTCCTTTTGCTCTATTTTTCAAATTACACTATGGAACAAAAAGAAAAATTAAGAAGTCGTTCAGAAAAAGTTTTTGCAGCAGTATACTTAAAGTTGACATGCGAATTTCTATAGTCTCTGATGGTTTTAGATTTATAATCCCCCTGCTCATTCTATCAGCTATAGTTATATATTTTAAATTCTTAATCCTCTCAATAGTACTCAGCATATTGACTATATTTATAATTAGTTTTTTCCGTGACCCTGAGAGAAAGATTTTAGAGGGTAAGGGGATAGTTGTATCACCTGCTGATGGCAGGGTGGTGAAGATTCAGACAGTAAAAGATGATACAATATATGGCGGGGATGCGGTTTGTATAAGTATTTTTCTCTCCATATTCAATGTCCATGTAAACCGTGCCCCTTATGAGGGTGTGATAAAAAAAGTTGTATATAATCACGGTAAATTCCTTGCCGCCTTTGATGATAAGGCATCACTTTTGAATGAGCAGAATTCAATTTTAATTGAATCCCAAAACGGGGAAAAGGTTTTGGTTAAACAGATTGCAGGGCTTATTGCAAGAAGGATAGTTTGCTGGGTAAAGGAAGGGGATAGAGTTGAAAGAGGGATGAGATACGGCTTAATCAGATTCGGCTCAAGGGTGGATATTTTTCTGCCTCCTAATACTGAACTAAATGTAAAGGTGGGAGATAAGATAAAGGGTGGAATAAATATCATAGGGAGATTAAAGGTATGAAACTTAAAAAAGGTGTTTATATAATCCCGAATTTGTTTACCACTGGAAATTTCTTCTGCGGGTTCTATGCCATAATTTCAGTATTCAATCAGCAGTTTTATCATGCCGCAGTAGCGATTATTATTGCAATTATCTTTGATGGGCTTGATGGGAAGATTGCAAGGCTTACCCATTCTTCCAGTGATTTTGGATTGGAATACGATTCTCTATCAGACCTTATATCCTTTGGGCTGGCACCGGGTCTGCTGGTATATTCATGGGTCTTACAGCCATTTGGCAGAATCGGCTGGCTTGCGGCATTTTTATTTGTTATTTGTGGTGCATTAAGGCTTGCCCGATATAATGTTCAGGATACATCAGATGTGAGAAACCTTGACTTTACAGGGCTTCCGATTCCGGCTGCAGCTGGTGTAATTGCTTCTACTGTGATAATGGCAAAAGACCTGCTATTTGTGGAAAAGATAGAGCCATTTATTTTGGTAATGACAGTATATATACTCGCTTTCCTGATGGTGAGTAATATAAGGTACAGAAGTTTTAAAAGGCTCTATTTAAGAAAGAAAAAGCCCTTTAATATTTTGGTATTTGCAATCTTATTTATTTATATTATAGCAACGATACCTGAGCTGATGCTTTTTGTAATAACTGTTATATATGCCTTATCTGGTCCGGTAGAACGGCTGCTGTTTCATAAAAAGATAAAACCGGAGGAGGCAGAAGATTTAACACGAATGACACGGATAGACGAATCACACAAATAATTAAGTAAGACTTTGACTTTTTTCGTGCCATTAGTCAATTCGTGAAATTGGCGTTCTAAATGTTTTGAGGGAGGTAGTCTGTGAGTAATAAAATACTAATATTTGATACAACACTGAGAGACGGTGAGCAATCACCGGGTTTCAGTATGAATATTGAAGAAAAGATTATCATAGCGAAACAGCTTGCAAGGCTCAATGTAGATGTCATTGAGGCAGGTTTTCCTATTGCCTCAGAAGGTGATTTTGAAGCTGTCAGGGAGATTGCAAGAAATGTAAAGGGTCCGACAATCGCAGGTCTTTCAAGGGTTATTGTAAAAGATATAGACCGTGCATGGGAGGCATTAAAATTTGCAAAGAAGAACAGGATTCATACATTTGTTGCCACATCGGATATACACCTGAAGTATCAATTAAAAAAGGGGAGGGAAGAGGTGCTTGATGATGCAGTAAAGGGAGTCAAACATGCAAAGAAATATACTGATGATGTGGAGTTCTCTGCAATGGATGCAGTGAGGAGTGATATAGATTACCTCTGCCTTGTTCTTGAGGCTGTTATTGATTCAGGTGCAACAACAGTGAATATCCCTGATACTGTCGGCTATGCAATTCCTTATGAATTTGGAAAGATGATAAAAACTATTAAAGAGAATGTTTCCAATATAGATAAGGCGATTATCAGCGTTCACTGCCATAATGACCTTGGGCTTGCAGTTTCTAATTCAATAAGCGCTGTTCAGAATGGTGCGAGGCAGATAGAGTGCACAATAAACGGCATAGGGGAGAGGGCGGGGAATGCCTCTCTTGAAGAGGTTGTGATGGCACTAAAGGTTAGAAAAGATTTTCTGCATCATGCTACAGGTATAAGGACAAAAGAGATTTATAAGACAAGCAGACTCCTCTCCACAATTACTGGTATCTCAGTCCAGCCGAATAAGGCTATAGTAGGGGAGAATGCATTTGCCCACGAATCAGGGATTCATCAGGATGGTGTATTAAAGGAGAGGACTACTTATGAAATCATGACGCCTGAATCCATAGGGCTTACAAAAAGCAAGCTCGTCCTCGGAAAACATTCGGGGAGGCATGCATTTTCAAAGAGACTTGAAGACCTTGGAATTAAACTCAATAATGTAAATTTGGACAAGGCATTCATCAGATTTAAGAAGCTTGCTGATATGAAGAAGGAGATATTTAATGAAGACCTTGAAGCTATTGTAGAGGATGAGATTGCGAAGGTAGAAGAGGTGTATAAATTAGAATATATACAGACTACTACTGGAAATCAGACCCTTCCAACTGCAACTATTAAACTTAAGAAAGGGGAGCAGATTATTCAGGATGCTGCAATAGGTGATGGTCCTGTAGATGCCACCTATAAGGCAATAGAGAGGATTACAGGGATACCGGGAAAACTTATCTCTTACTCAATCAGGGCAGTGACAGGCGGTAAGGATGCAATTGGTGAGGTGGTTGTGAAGGTCAGCTTCAATGGCGAAATGGTTACAGGGAAGGGTGCAAGCACCGATGTTATTGAGGCGAGTGCAAAGGCATATCTCAACGCAGTGAATAAAGTGGCAGGGAAAACAAAAGTTAAGGGAGTTAAAGAGTTGAAGAGTTTGAGAGTTTAACTCAATAACTCATAAACTTTTTTTATGGCATGGTTTTTAAGGAGCAAAACTCCGAAAGAAAAATTAAAGGTTAAAAAGCTCAATATCCCTGAAGGGCTGTGGCTGAAGTGTGATAGCTGTAAGGAGATAATTTATAAGACTGAGCTTGATAAAAACTATAGGGTCTGTCCAAAGTGTAATCACCACCACCGGATGAACGCCTCACAGAGAATTTCTCTATTAATTGATAACGGGAGTTTTGTTGGCATGGACAGCCGTATAACCCCTCAAGACCCCCTTAGATTCAGAGATACAAAGAGATACAAGGATAGATTGAGGACATATACAAAAAAGACAGGTATTAGTGATGCAGTTATATGCGGTGAGGGGATACTAAACGGGCATAAGGTTCAGATTTGTGCAATGGAATTTGGCTTCATGGGTGGCAGTATGGGTTCGGTAGTCGGTGAAAAGATAACGAGAGCTATTGAAAGGGCGGCATCTGAAAAAAACCCGCTTATTGCCATATCATGTTCAGGCGGTGCCAGAATGCAGGAGGGGATTCTTTCCCTCATGCAGATGGCAAAGACCTCAGTTGCACTTGCACAATTGTCTGAGGCTAAAGTTCCTTATATCTCTGTCCTAACTGACCCTGTAACAGGGGGTGTTACTGCGAGTTTTGCGATGCTCGGGGATGTAATAATTGCAGAGCCTAATGCACTTGTTGGATTTGCAGGGCCAAGGGTCATTGAGCAGACAATAAAACAGAAACTCCCTGATGGATTTCAGAGGGCAGAGTTTCTCCTTGAACACGGGATGATTGATATGGTTGTTCATAGGAAGGAGCTTAAAAATATAATAGGCAAGATATTGGATTTATTGGAAGGAACAAACACAACAGTCTAAAAGTCTAAGAGTCACAGAGTTTTTTACTTTTAGACTTTTAGACTCTTAGACTAACTTCTATCCTGTAATCTTCTTTATCTCTCCTTTTCCCTCTCTCAATATTGTTGGTGAATCTCCTGTAAGGTCAACTATAGTGGATGGCTCTGATATAAGCGGGCCCTCATCAATTATCAGGTCAAGTAAATGGCCGAGCTTATCTTCAATGTCGTCGGGATTATTCAGTTCTTCTTCTGTTGAAATATTCGCACTTGTTGTAATCAGGGGATGTCCTAATTCCTTAACAATGGCAAGGCATATCTTATGGTCGGGTATCCTTATACCCACAGTCTTTCTCTTGCTCATTATCTTTTTTGGTGTCTTTGAAGACGCCTCAAGGATAAATGTAAATGGACCCGGCAGACACCTCTTCATTATCCTATATGCATAGTTAGATACAATGGCATAATGGCTTATATCGCTTAAATCAGCACAGATAAAGCTCATGGGTTTATTTTTCTCCCTCTTTTTTATCTGATATATTTTCTCTATCCCCTTCTTATTAAATATATCACACCCTATTCCGTAAATAGTATCTGTGGGATAGGCTATTACTCCGCCGTCCTTTAAAATCTGGACAACCTTTTTTACTAGCCTTGGCTGTGGAAAATCCCAATTTATGACAATTCTCATGGTCTAATTCTATAAATATGTGAATATGGTTGTCAATAAAAGAAGAGGCTTATTTTTACCTTATTTTTCCTTTGCTTTTCGGCGGTGGATATGCTATAAAACTGAAATCTGCGGAAGGATGAATTTCTATACATAAACCTCAATTTTTTAGTTTTCCATGGTGCATTATGGACATTAAACTTCATCACAAAACAAATCAGTTGGACTCCATATTTTTGGGATTGGATATAGGCTCTGTAAGTGTCAAGACTGTCATTGTCAATCATAAAAGGGATGTAATAGAAAACTATTATGAAAGGCATAAGGGACAGCCTATCCAGATTGTCCTCAACAGGCTAAGGGATATATTAAATAAAACCCCCATTGAAAATGTTTCAGATGTAGCAGTAACAGGCTCTGGCGGCGAAATGGTGGCAAAACTCCTCGGTGCCGATTTTGTCAATGAGATAGTGGCACATGCGAAGGCAGTCGGAAAACTATATCCCCATGTCCGAACTGTTATTGAAATGGGCGGGGAGGATTCAAAACTCCTCCTTTTCAAAGAGGATAATGGTAAGGGTGAGACGGTGTTGGAAGATTTTGCAATGAATACACTATGTGCCGCAGGGACAGGTTCTTTCCTTGACCAGCAGGCTGCCCGCATAGAGGTATCAATAGAAAAAGAGTTTGGCGAGATGGCACTTAAATCAAAACACCCTCCGAGAATTGCAGGGAGGTGCAGCGTATTTGCAAAATCAGACATGATTCACCTCCAGCAGATTGGGACACCTGTTCATGAAATAGTTGCAGGGCTATGCTATGCAGTGGCAAGGAGTTTTAAGAGCAATATAGGGCGCGGCAAGGATTTTAAGAAGCCGATAGCCTTTCAAGGGGGCGTAGCTGCCAATATCGGGCTTGTCAGGGCATTTGAAGATATACTTGGACTCAAAGAGGGTGAACTTATGATTCCGCAATACAATGCATCAATGGGTGCAATAGGTGCTGTATTTGTTGCGATGGATGATAAAGTAAAGCATATCCCTGCAAGCCTGCCCTCGAATGGTTCTATTGGGGGTAGTAAGCAGGGAACAGTATCAAGGTTTAAGGGATTAAGTGACATTGAAGATTATCTAAGGGCAAAAAAGGTTATAGGCGGCGGGCTTGAAAGGTTGTCAAGTCCTCACAATGGGCATAATGATATTCATACAATAAAGATAAATGACTCTAAAAAGACAGATGTGGTTATTGGCATAGATGTGGGTTCATTGAGCACAAATGTGGTTGCCATTGACAGGGATAGAAATGTAGTGGCAAGGAGATATCTGAAGACAGCAAGCAAGCCCATAGATGCTGTAAAGAGGGGGCTTTTTGAGGTAGGCGAGGAGATAGGCAGCCATGTCAATGTTGTGGGTGTGGGGACAACAGGCTCGGGAAGATATATGACAGGCGATTTTGCAGGGGCTGATATTGTAAAAAATGAAATCACTGCACAGGCGACTGCCTCAATTCATTTTGAGCCGCATGTTGATACAATCTTTGAAATTGGCGGGCAGGACTCAAAGTATGTTTCGCTGAAAAATGGTGCCGTAGTGGATTTTGAAATGAATAAGGTCTGTGCGGCAGGGACAGGCTCATTTTTAGAAGAGCAGGCAGAGAAACTCGGTATAAGCATTGAAAACGAATTCAGCAATTATGCATTTAATTCTTTTGTCCCGGGCAAGTTTGGTGACAGGTGTACAGTATTCATGGAATCTGACCTTGTATCTTACCAGCAAAAGGGTGCTGCAAAAGAGGACCTCATATCCGGGCTTGCATACTCTATTGTCCACAATTATCTGAACAGGGTAGTCGGTGACAGGAGGATAGGAGAGAGGATACTCTTTCAGGGAGGTGTTGCCTGGAATAAGGCTGTAGTATCGGCATTTGAGAAGGTTACAGGTAAGAGGATAACTGTCCCGCCGCATCATGATGTCACAGGTGCTATCGGTGTCGCAATCCTCGCACTTAATTATATCAAGAGGAGAGAAGGCTATAAGACAAACTTTAAGGGGTTTGACCTTTCAAACAGGAAATATAAGGTAAGCACATTTGAGTGTAAGGCATGTGCAAATGTCTGTAATGTCAGCAAGGTCCAGTTTGAAAATGAAAAGCCCCATTTCTACGGTGCAAGGTGTGAGATATTTGAAGTAGACAAGAAAAAGGTTGAAAATAACACACCTGATTTATTTGCCGAGAGGGAGAAACTTGTATTCTCGGGATTGGATTCAAACTCCGAAATCCAAACTTCGAAATCTAAACTTAGAATTGGTATTCCCCGTGTCCTTTATTTCTATGAACTCTTCCCATACTGGAATAGATTTTTAAAGGAATTGGGTTTTGAGGTCGTACTCTCTGATGTTACAAATCAGAATACAATACACAGCTCTATGGAGAAGGTGACTGCAGAGACATGCTTTCCGATAAAGGTAATTCACGGCCATGTTCTGGAATTGATTGAAAAGAAGGTTGATTATATATTTTTCCCAAGTTTCATCAGCATGAATAAGAAGGACTCAGAGTTTCCCCAGAGCCACAGCTGTCCCCTTATTCAGTCTGCCCCATACATAATAAATGCTGCCATAAATATGGAAAAGAACGGGGTTAAGCTGTTGACCCCTCCAATCCTGTTCCAGAGGGGAGATAAGACTGTAGAGAAGGAATTAATAAAAATTGGAAAAGAGCTGGGAACTCCCTCATCAAAGATAAAAAATGCGATGAAGGCTGCACAGGAAGAACAGGATAGATTTGCAAATAGTATAAAAAAGAGGGGTGAAGAGGTTATCAATGGATTGACAGATGATGACAGGGCTGTGGTATTAATAAGCAGGCCTTATAACGGCTGTGACTCGGGATTAAATCTGGACCTGCCGAAGAAATTGAGGGAGATGAATGTAATCGCCATCCCGATGGATTTCCTCCCCCTTGATACAAAAGATATTGCCGACAAGTATCCTGATATGTACTGGAGGTCGGGGCAGAAGATGATTGCTGCAGCGGATTTCATCAGCAAGAATAAAAAGTTGAATGCAATATATATCTCAAATTTCAAATGCGGGCCTGATTCTTTTATTGACTATCATATAAGGGAGGAGATGGGGGGGAAACCTTATCTCCAGCTTGAGATAGATGAGCATAGTGCCGATGCAGGGTTTATAACGAGGTGTGAGGCATTCTTTGACAGCCTTGAAAATACAAAGGAACTGGAGTTTGAGAAGAAAAGCAGAAAAGGCATAAATACATTTAATCATAAAGACAGGATTGTTTACCTTCCCTATATGTGTGACCATGCCTATTCTTTATCTGCATCCTTAAGGGCATGCGGTATAAATGCGGAAGTCCTCCCTGAGTCAGATGAAAAATCACTTGAAATTGGGAGGAGATATACAACAGGCAAGGAGTGCCTCCCTTTTACAATTACAACAGGTGATATGATAAAGAAGACAAAGGAGAGCGGGTTTGACCCGTCAAAGATTGCCTTCTTTATGCCGACTGCCGATGGGCCATGCAGATTCGGGCAGTACAGGAGTGTCCAGAGGATATTCCTGGATGAAATGGGATTGGCAGATGTCCCCATAATATCGCCTGATGCAAAGGATTCTTATGGTGAGTTTGGCGATTTGAGGACAAAATTTCGCAGGCTTGCATGGAGGGGGCTTGCGGCTACCGATATACTTCAAAAGATAACCCATGAGATAAGGCCTTATGAAATTAATAAGGGCGAGACAGACAGCCTATATAAGAAATGTCTAAATATGATATGCAAGGCAGTAGAGATGGGCGGGGATGAAATATTTGGAGTCATGAGGGAGATAAAAGATTTATACAAGGGTGTGGCAGTTGATAAAAAAGAGAGGAGACCGATTATAGGATTGGTAGGCGAGATATATCTCAGGTCCCATTACTTTTCTAATCAGAATATAATAAGAAAGATAGAAGGGCTTGGAGGCGAGGTCTGGCTTACACCGATTGCAGAGTGGATATTCTACTGCACGGATAGATATATAGCAAGGGGGATGGCTGAAAGAAAATATGGCGATGTCTTGAGGGGCTATGCCCAGCATTTTATCCAGAAACAGGATGAACACAAACTCCTTAAACCTTTTAAGGGTGTGCTTTCAAATTTTGAAGAGCCTTCAAGTAAAGAAGTTCAGGAGAAGAGCCTTAAATATCTTCATCCCACATTTGAAGGGGAGGCGATACTGTCTGTAGGAAAATCTATAGATTATGTGGAAAAAGGGGTGTCGGGTATAGTCAATATAATGCCCTTTACTTGTATGCCTGGCATGGTTGTAACGGCATTGTCAAAGAAGTTCAAGGAGGATTATAATAATATACCATGGCTCAATATGGTGTATGACGGCCAGCAGGACAGCCAGTCACAGACGAGGCTGGAGGCATTCATATATCAGGCAAGGCAGCATGAGGATAATAATAAAAAATTGGGTATTACAAATTAAGGATTGAAAAAATAATTCTTTTAATGCATAATTTATAATTCATAGTTTCAATTGGAAGGGAGGTGACTTAGAGGATGGCATTAAAGATTACTGAAGAATGTGTAAATTGCGGTGTCTGTGAACCCGAATGTCCAAACGGTTCTATAAGTGAAGGGTCAGATATATATGTAATTGACCCTAACAAATGCACTGAATGTGTCGGTTTCTTTGACGAGCCACAGTGTGTAGAGGTATGTCCTGTAGATTGTATTATCCCAGACCCCGATCACAAGGAGACAAGGGAACAACTTCTTGCAAAGAAGGAGAGGCATGCAGGGAAGTAATATATGTTAAGGCTGAGGTTCGGGCTAAGGATAAGAAATTCTTAACCTAAACCTCAACCTTTATTTAAAATTTATGTTAGATAGAGAATTAGGTTCAGAGTGGGAAGGTGAAGATATAAGTAGTGCAGAAGAAACGATAGATGAGGGGAAGGGTCTATTCCTGTCTCTGTCATTTCTTGTGATATTGCTATTCTCTGTTTCTATGGCTTTTATCTGGTATATGATAAAGCCCCGCCTTATAGGGATATCGCCATACCTCTATACTATGGGAGGCATTGCAGCAGGCATCTTTGTTTTTTATACACTTTCAAAATTTACCGTTACAGTATTGTCGGTAATCACCGGAAAAAATCTCCTCCCTTTTTTAAATATAAACAGCCCCGGCATAGTAATCTTAATCTGCCAATATGCTATAAAGATTGGGAAGACATTTGGAATATCAATAGACAGGATAGGAAATTCCTTTGTCCATTTTAACAATTCCTTGATGAGGGTGATAAAAAAGGGGAGCAGGAATGAGAGGCTCCTCGTTCTCCTTCCAAGGTGCATACAAAACTCTAAATGCAAGCAGAAAGTTGCGGAGGATATAAATAATTGCAAAGACTGCGGGAAGTGCGTCATTACAGAATTTAAGGCATTAAGCAAAGAATACAGGTTTCATATAAATGTTGCCACAGGTGGAACTCTGGCACGGAAGATGGCCTATAAGTTAAGGCCGTCCTCAATACTGGCAGTGGCATGTGAAAGGGAACTTGTCAGCGGGATTCAGGATACAGGTTCAATCAGTGTCTTCGCTATACCAAATCTTCGTCCCGAGGGTCCATGTAAAAATACAACAGTGGATATGGATAATGTCAGGGATGTAATAAAATTCATACATGACAATGAAAATGAAAATTTGAGTCTTGATGGTAAGGTGAGCGGGGCAATTGTTGAGGCAGGGGCAAGAGGATGATTTTTGCTATAGATTTGTGGTAAACTGGTTGTAGGGAAATTATATAACCACGAAGGACACGAATGGAACAAATTACACGAATATTTTGATTTTTTTATTTGTGTCGTTCGCATATTCGTGGAATTCGTGTTCTATATTCTGTTTTATAATTCTTTGTGAGCTTCGTGGTTAAAATCAGGTTTTTGGTTTTTTTTAGGAGATAAGATGCTTAGGGAAAGGGTAGAAAAGGTTTTGGATGAGATAAGACCAGCCCTGCAAATGGACGGCGGGGATGTGGAATTGGTTGATGTGGAAGAAAACGGCATAGTTAAGGTAAAACTTATGGGTAATTGTGGTTCCTGCCCAAGTTCCACCATGACACTCAAGATGGGGATTGAAAGGGCAATAATGGAGAACATCCCGGAAGTTGTAAGTGTAGAACAGGTATGGTAAAAATTAAAGTAGGCAGTAGACAGTATGCAGTAGGCAGCAGACAGTAGGCAACAGCTACTTTTTTACTGCTTACTACTTACTGCCTACTATTTTTTTTGGAGGTATTTTAAATGGTCAATGAAGCCTATGCAATGGCTCCGTT
This sequence comes from Nitrospinae bacterium RIFCSPLOWO2_12_39_16, assembly GCA_001805005.1. Classification (GTDB taxonomy): domain Bacteria; phylum Nitrospinota; class Nitrospinia; order UBA9942; family UBA9942; genus UBA9942. Next base: position 1,400 of record MHDO01000099.1, on the reverse strand, counting down.
TCCGGGTGGTAATGGCGGGGGGACAGGGTCCTTATTCATGAGTATGCTGCCGATAATAGCAATGTTTGCTATTTTTTATTTCCTTCTGATAAGACCCCAGTCAAAGAAGCAGAAGGAGCATCAGTTAATGCTTGATAATCTTAAAGAAGGGGATAATGTTATAACAACAGGCGGTATGTACGGGACAATTGCCAAAATTAAGGATGATGTCATAACCCTTCAGGTTGCTGAGAATGTAAAGGTGAAGATAGGAAAGGGATACATATCCGCCCTTAAAGGAAAAGAGGATTAAAAGAACAAAAAACTAATTAAACCACTGAGGCACTGAGACACAGAGGAAAAACCAAAAATAAAAGACTGAATTTGGACGCAGATGAACACAGATTATTAGGATTTAAAACAAAAAAACTGTGTCCTATAATTTTATTTCTCTGTGCCTCTGCGTCTCTGTGGTTAATATTTTAGTATTTTTATGAGTAAGAGGGCGTTGGTAAACCCCGTTAGAAAAGGCGGGGCTTTAACCCCCCCCATTTTTGTAGGGAATTAAAACTTTCTAACGGGGTAAAGGAATTGACACGTGATGAAATAACACTTGATGCCGTTAAACAGCATCCAAGGGTTAAGGTTTATATAGAAAAGGCAAATGAACATCTGAATGGCATCGGTTATACAGAACATGGCTACCGTCATGCCGGTCTGGTGGCTGAAATTGCTTTTAATATCTTAGAGAGGCTTGGTTATCAAAAGAGAGATTGTGTTGCTGCCTCAATTGCAGGGTATCTGCATGATATGGGTAACCTCCTTGGCAGGGATAATCACTGGCAGGCTGGGGCGATACTATCGCAGGACATACTGATTGACATCGGTATGAATATAGAAGATGTTGCCGTGATTATGAATGCAATAGCGAATCATGAGGAGGGTATTGGCGAGCCGACAACGCCTGTAACTGCTGCATTGATTCTTGCAGATAAGGCTGATGTCCATGTGTCAAGGGTAAGGAATCCTGACAAGAAGACATTTGATATCCATGACAGGGTGAATTATGCAGTCAAACACTCTTTCTTAAGGGTGGATGCTGAAAATAAAAAGATTTCTCTGGAATTGACAATAGATACTGCCGTATCGCAGGTTATGGAGTATTTTGAGATATTTCTTTCAAGGATGATAATAAGCAGGAGGGCAGCCAAATTTTTAGGCTGCACCTACGAGCTTATAGCAAATGAGGTGAAATTATTATAAAAATATGAGAAAAGAATTTTATTGGAAGATTGTATTAATATTGGTAGTTGTCGTGGTATCAGTCTGGTTTGCCCATCCTATAAAGGAAAAGATAAATCTTGGGCTTGACCTTCAGGGGGGTATGCACCTTGTTTTGGATGTGGAGGCTGAGAAGGCTG
>MHDO01000098.1 GCA_001805005.1 Nitrospinae bacterium RIFCSPLOWO2_12_39_16 | reverse complement strand
CATTCCCGAAAGCTCGGCCTCACTGCATATATTCCTTTTTACTGCAGCTTGTTTGACAGCCTCTATATCCAAACCCTTTCCGTCATCAGAAACCTCTATTATTATATTTGATGCTGTCTGCATCCCTTTAAGTGTAATAGTTCCTATGCGGGGTTTGCCTTTCTTCTCTCTTTCATCAGGCTTCTCTATGCCGTGGTCTATGGAATTCCTGATTATATGCATCAGAGGGTCTTTCATCTCTTCAACAATCCGCTTGTCTGCAACCGTATCTCCCCCTTCAATAATAAGATTTACATCCTTTGATTGCTCTCTTGCAATGTCCCGCACCATTCTCGGATATAGGTTGAATATTGCCGACAGGGGGATTAGTCGGATCTTTCTGATACTGTCATCAAGCCTGTCTGAGATAAAATCAAGCCTTGAACTATCCCCGCTGATTTTGGTTTTTAGATTTTGGAGTTTGGATTTAAGTTCCGCACTCCGCACTCCGAATTCCACATTTCTTTTTTCAGGTTTTTCCACAATCTCTATAATCTCACCTATCTCAGGGATACGGCTGGATATATGTGCCTTTGTTACTGTAAGCTCACCTGTCTGTGTCATCAGGACATCAAGCATCTTTGTATCCACACGGACAGTCTCAATCCTAAAATGCGGACTGCGGACTGCAGACTGTGGAATGGCAGTCTCTGGTTCTTTGATTTCCTGTTTAGGAGCATATTCAATCTCTTTTTCTATTGATGTTGTTTTTAATTCCGAATTCCAAATTTCAAAATCCGCAATCTTTTTTTCTCCTGTAACCGCCTCATGTATAAGCTTTCGTATTGCATCCAGAGACTTAAATATAGAATCAAAGATTTCAGGAGTAAGTTCCATTGCCCCTTTTTTTATAAGACCGAGCATATCCTCAAGTTTGTGGCTTATATTCTCAACATCAACAACCCCTACCATCCTTGCTGCACCTTTTAAGCTGTGAGCTTCACGGAATACCTCCTCAAGGGTTGCACTGTCCTTTGGGTTCTTCTCAAGACGGAGAAGTCCGTCATTGAGCCTCTGCACATGCTCACCCCCCTCTGCCTTGAATAAATCTCGGAGTTCTTTGTCTTCAATCATTGTCACACCATTTTCTTCAGTTCCTGTGCCGCTTCATTCAGCCTCTGTATCCCTATCTTTGTCTGGCTTATGCCTGCCGCTGTCTCCTTTGCACCTGTATTAATGTTGTTCATAGCCTCTGTAACCTGTTTTATTGCCGCTACCTGCTGTTTCATGTTAAGTGACACCTGCTGTGCATTCTCATATACATTGTTCGCTATACCTGATAACGAGCCGAAAGACTCCCCTGCCCTCTGGGCAATCTGTGCCACATCCTCCACAGTCTTTGTCCCCGCCTCTGTTACCATTACAGCAGAATTGGTAGCCTTCTGAATATCTGCTACAATCGTGTTCACCTTCTCTGCTGACTTCTTACCCTGATCTGCAAGCTTACGCACCTCCTGTGCGATTACGGAAAAACCCTTTCCGCTCTCTCCTGCCCTCACAGCCTCAACTGCGGCGTTTAGTGCAAGCATGTTAATCTGCCCTGCAATGTCCGTTACCATATTTGCTATACCCCCGATTTGCCCTGTCTGCTCGCTCAATTTAAGTATCTGCTCTCCTATCGCACCAACCTTCTGTTTGAGGTTAGACATACCGGCTGATGCCTGATTCGCCATCTTGATACCATCCTCAGTGGTTGAGAGTGCCTGTTTTGATATTACTGTTACTGCATCTGCCTGCTCGGCAGACCTCCTCGTTGAGACACTCAGTTCATCCATAGTCGTAGTAGTCTCACTTACAGATGCTGATTGTGACTGTGCTGTCCTTTCATGCTGTTCAACTGTTGAGGCTATCTCTGTTGATGTGGAGGAGAGGGAGCTTACAGCACTATTGATTGAGCGTTTTATTGAGCCTGTTATCAGAAAAGATATGCCAAACAGAACTATAATGCTGACTGCGGTAATAAGCATCGTTGTTATCCATGACTGCTTTCCTACCTTCATACTCTCTTCATAACTTGATTTTGCAAAATCCTCCTTTGAGAGATGCAGTTTTGCAATATTATCTTCTATTGCATCCTGCATCTTCTGGGTCTCTGTCATTGCAAGCCTGAAGGCATCCTCTTTTGAAAAGCCATCGCTTAAACTCAATACCTTTTTATAACTCTCATGAAGCGTATTCCAGTTTGATATAATTGACTTAAAATAATCATTTTCTTTATTCCTTAATTTATAAACCTCTTCATTCTTCAAATGAGAGTCTATTCCAAGGTCTATCTGCTCCATTTCTTTCTTTAATTCCTCCATCTCTTTTACGCTACTTGTCCCGATATGCTGAAACACCTTCAGACGATGGTCCCTTATATCTTTTCTCAGCTTAATAAATTCATTAAGAGGGATAAGGTTTTCATTGTAGATATTATCTACGTGCTGTGCTATTTGATTGATATTTTTCAATCCCATATATCCTTCAATAATAAAAACAACAGATAAAATAATGAAAGTTATAAGAAGCTTTTTTGTTACTGTGAGTCTTTCAAACCATTTCATACATCCTCCTTTGCCCCCTCACCCTAACCCTCTCCCGCAAGGGGCGAGGGAACATAAATATTGCCCCTCCCTTGATGGGAGGGGATTAAGGGGAGGGTGACGATTATTTCTCTTTTGCTTTTTTATAAAATCTGCTGTCAATAAAACCTTCTAAATCCACCTTTTCAATAATCCCTGCCTGAACAGCAATATCAGCTATCTTCTGAAAATCCGATATTTCAGGATTGAGGTTATCAAATAGGATTCTATCAGTTGGATTCTTCAATCCCTCCCTGACAACCTCTTCATCATGCCCCATATATTTTTTTGCAATTGCAGAGACACTGTTTAACTTGGTTTCACGCTTATCCTTTTCAATGAACTTTCCTGAACGAATCAGGCTCTCAACCCATTCCTGCACAGCAGATATATTCTGTTTTAAAAACTGATTTCTGACAACAACAATGCACTCTACATGATTATCAATAATATCCTTTGTCAGGACAAGCACCCTCCCGACTCCATGAAGATGAGCCTTTGCACCAAAAGGCTCTGCTACTATGAAGGCATCTATCCTGCCGAGCTTCATGGACTCTTCCATATACGGAGGGTCAACGACTGTAGCATCAACATTTTTCAATGAAAGCCCCTCTTTACGCAAATATTTATCCAGAAGGGCGACATGAGTTGCCTTTCTGTGGGGAATTGCAACCTTTTTATCTTTTAACCCTGTGGCAGAATGAATATCAGAATCCTTTTTTACGGTTATTGCAGAGCCGTTTCTGTGGGCAAGCAAAACTGTCTTTATATCCGAGCCTGTATTGAACATATCCATTGCAAGTGTAGATAGGATAAATCCTGCATCTATAACACCTGCATTTAATGCACCTGCCATATCATCCCACTTTTTAAACATCTTAAGCTCAACATTTACCTCTTTAAATTTTTCATTATCCCTTTCATGCGATACCACAAGTGTAAGATGATCAAGGATTGGCAGATAACCGACCTTGATTGTAGTTTTTGCAGAGACATTTATAGGAATAAGTAGTAAGAAAATCAAAAATATTAAACACAAATTCGTTTTCATAATAAACCTCCCTCTTTTGTGTCATTCCGAGCAGAGCGAGGAATCTCGCTTTTAAGATTGCTTCGCCTTTGGCTCGCAATGACATTTTCATTATTCCAAAATTGTTACGCTTCTTCATCTACAAACAATTCTTTATTTGTGAGTATCTTTTTTAAGTCAAGGATGCTGAGCATCTTGTTATTATATGGAAACTCTCCTTTTATATACTCATGGTTTATATCGCTGACTGCCGCAGGGACAGGCCTGAACTCTGATGGGCTTATATTTATAACCTCAAGGACATCGTCTACTGTCACACCCACAATGAGGTCGTTTATATGTGCTACAATTATCTTCCCTTTATCTCTGCCCTTTACTGGCAGGTTTAAAACACCCCTGATATCCACGAGTGTAAGTATATCCCCGCGAAGGTTCATATCTCCAACTATATGCGGAGGTGTACAAGGAACAGGCATTATATCCCTCGTCTCTAAAAACTCCTTTACCGTATCAAGGCTCACACCATAGTATTCTCCATTCAAACTGACAACTGATATAGGTATCTGATTGGCAGGGGCAAGGCTCTCATAAGGCTGCATCAGACTTATTGCCCGCTGATGGAAAATAGCCATATCTTCAGGGGAAAACCCTTCAAATGCAGAATGCGGAGTGCGGAGTGCGGAATGTTCAATCGGTAATGTTTCTAATTCTGCATTCCACAATCCGAATTCCGCACTTATAATTGTTTTGTGATTGAGGAGCATGATAATCTCCCCTCCAATCTTTGCCTCGCCTTCTATAAAATGCGGATAAATATCCTTTTTGCCATAGGTTAGTGCAGGCTCAATATCAGATTCAGGTATGCCGACCACATCATGGACACCATTAACTATAATACCTATGAAGATGCCTTCTGACTCAAGGATAATAATACTGTCAGTTAGATGGTAAGGCTTCTGTCCATGTCCAAATCTGATACTCAAATCCATCACAGGGAGAATTTTTCCTCTAAGATTGAAGACTCCAACAATATATTGAGGTGATTCTTCTACAGGTGTCAGTTCAGGAAGCCATAAAATCTCCCTTACTGACAGGGAATCTACTGCAAAGCGGTGGTTATTGAGTGTAAAGATGAGAAGGTGCTTAATTGTAGGCACATTTACACCTCCAGTCATAGTTTATTTTATCATTTCCTCAACATGCATTATTAATTCCTCTATTGTCAGTTCAGTATATGGCTCTATCCGTTCATCTGATGGTAATTTCTTAAGGAGATTCAATGCTGAATTTCTCATCTTAAATGCCATCTCTCTATCCCCCTTTCCCTCGTATATAACCCCCATCTCAAGATATGCAGGGATATGAGAAGGATTGAGATATATCACCTTCTTTAACATCTCCTCTTCATCTTCAAGCCTCCCATTTTCACGGGAAATCTGTGCAAGGAGATAGTAAGGTTCAGCATTAAACTTATCAATCTCTATTGCCTTTTTTAAATGGGACTCTGCCTTCTCATATTCACCTATATTCGCATAGGTCTGACCTATGAGACGGTGTGCATCAAAGTATTCAGGATTCGTTAGTAAGATATATTCTAACTTCTCAATTGTCAATGTATAATTACCTTTATTATATAGCTCTTTTGCCTCAGACATAATTGATTGCGGAGTGCGGTTTTCACGTTGCGTAACAGGTATAAAGGGAATTTGCGGTATTTTGGCTTCCAACTTCTGGCTTCTAACTTCTACCCTCTGACTTCTGGATTTCAACTCCTCACTCCTAACTCCTAACTCCGAACTTTTCTTATACACCACTGACTCTGGAAATACCTTCGGTCTCAGATTGGCAATAGCTTGCTGGGGCAGTTCTGCATGTCCTGTCATCAAATAACCACCGTCATTAAGTGTTTCATTTAATTTTGATATAACTCTGGAAACCACATCTGGAATAAAATATATAAAGACATTCCTGCATAAAATAAGGTCCATATCGTGGAGCATTGATTTATAGTCAGGATAATCATCATTGATTAAATCAATATGTTCAAAATTCACCATTTCAATAATACCTTTATCAATTTTCCATCCATCCTTAACCTTCCGAAACCATTGCTTCTTTACATCTTCGCTTACCATGCGGAATGACCAATCCCTGTAAAAACCAAGTCTTGCTTTTTTTATAGCAGCTTCATTAATGTCGGTTCCAAGGATAAGGATGTCCCACCCCGCTAATCCCCCCTCACCCCCCTTTACTAAAGGGGGGGACTTCTGTATGTCTCCATTTACTAAAGGAGGGATTTCTGTATGTCCCCCTTTGAAAAAGGGGGATTCAGGGGGATTTTTAATCAATTCATTCAAAAGGATGGTAATGGAATAAGCCTCCTCTCCCGTTGAGCATCCCGCACTCCATATCTTGAGCGTCTTGTCTTTCATTTGTTTTTCAATCAGCTCAGGGAGGAGATAGTTTTTTAAAAGTGAGAACTGTCCTTTGTCTCTGAAAAAATATGTTTCACCGGTTGTTAAGGAGGTGATAAACTCCTGACATTCAGGCTTATTCTTATCTGAATTTAGTAATTGGTAGTATTCATTCTCAGAGGAAAGCCTGAGAATCTTAATCCGAGAGGAGATTGTATCAATCAGCTTTTTATTGTCCTGCTCCCTTATGTATAAACCGCTCTTCTCTGAAATAATCTGCCTGAATAACCGCAAAAGTGCATTATTCATGAGCTATTCTATAACAAAAGAAATGACGGAGGGGATAAAAAGTGCTATTATTTTAAAAATATGTATGAGGAGGATTTAGTCTGCTAAAGGTTATAGTTTTTATAAAACAGGTGCCAGATACCAGCTCAAAGGCTGGGGTTAATCCAGACGGCACTATAGACCGTGCAAGGGCTAAAAGGATGCTCAATCCATTTGACCGCTATGCTCTACAGAAAGCCCTTGAGATTAAGAGAGATTCAGGTGCCGAAGTAACCTGCGTTGCTATGGGACCGCCTCCTGCAGTGGAAGTCCTCATAGAGGCATTTGAACATGGTGCAGATTACGGTATTCTTCTTACTGATAAGAGGCTTGCCGCAAGCGATACACTTGCTACTGCATACGCACTACATAAGGTAGTTCATTATCTCGGCGATTTTGATGTTATCCTTACAGGACTTCAAACAACAGATGGAGATACAGCACAGGTTGGACCACAGATTGCTGAAAGGCTTAATATTCCGCAAATCACCTATTGCGAACATCTTTCAATCTCAGACAGGATTTTAAATGGACAGAGAATAGTAGAGGGTGGAAATCAGGAGATTGAAGTTCATTTGCCTGTCTTGATAACAGTTGCAAACTCTGCCACACCGCTTGATTACAAGCGTTTTGCAGATGTGGCGGCAGTCAAGGAATTCCTTCGCCACCCTGAAGAAAGGGATAAGCGCATAAGAACAGTCTCCCTTGATACTATTGGTGCTAATCCAAACCGCACAGGTCTTTTAGGAAGCCCTACAGTCGTTGGCAAGACATGGAAGATTGGAGATGTCGGCGGAAGCTGTATTGTCTTTAAAGGTGAAAGTATTGAACGGGAGGTTGATGAACTTATGGAACGGCTCCGAACTGATGGCCGCGGTGTGGAGGAACTGATTAATGCCTAATCCGCATAATGTGGCAGTGGTAGCCGAGCAGTTTCACGGCAGCCTTCAGCAGATAACATCTGAACTTATAGGTGCGGCACGATTCCTTTCTGAAAAATTAGGGACTGGAGTCTCATGCTTTTTATTAGGGCATGAAATCACACAGCTTGCTGAAAGACTTGTCCATCAAGGGGCAGATGAAGTGATTGTTATAGATGCTCCCCAATTAAAAGAATATGCAACTCTTACATACAGACGGGCAGTTATTGGCATCCTTGAGCATCTGGGGACACCGCCTCAAATAGTCCTTATGGGTTCAACTACAATAGGGAGAGACCTTGCACCCCGCATAGCGGCATATTTAGAGACCGGACTGACGGCAGACTGCACTGAATTTGATATAGGAGATTATGAGCATAAGGGGAAAGCTGACCCATCAAAGACTGGAAATTTTAAAAATATTCTTTATGCGATTCGTCCAAGTTTTGGCGAAAGCCTGAAGGCACGAATACTTGGTCCTTGGAAAAATCCTCAGATGGCGACAGCACGGATAGGCGTGGTGCAGGCACTACCTCTTGATACATCGCGCAAGGGCAAAATATATAATATATCCGTTAATTTCAAACAGGAGGACTTGAGGATAAAGGTGTTGAAAACTGTCAGGGATGTCTCTGTCTCGGTTAACCTTACCGAGGCTAAGGTGATAGTTTCAGGCGGTTATGGGCTTGGGGAGCCAGAGGGATTTGAGGTTGTCCGAGACCTCGCATCAGTTTTTAAAAATTCTGTTGTGGGGGCAAGCAGGCGGGCTGTTGACAGCAACTGGATAGGATATGCCCATCAGGTAGGTCAGACAGGCAAGACTGTGCGTCCTGACATATATATCGCACTCGGCATATCAGGGGCTATACAACACAGGGTTGGCATGGCAAATTCAAAGCTCATTATAGCTGTCAATAAGGATGCCGATGCACCGATATTAAAGTTTGCCCATTATGGTATAGTTGGAGACCTCTATCAGGTGGCACCACTTTTAAAGAAGGCGTTAATAAAAATGGCAAAACAAAAATATTAGCCACAAGACTTTCACAGACTCTGAATTCTGGATTCTGACTTCTGTATTCTGTTTTTATAAAATCTGTGTAAGTCTGTGGTAAAAAGGTATTTTATATGAAGCGGATTGAATATGATGTCCTGTTTGTAGGCGGAGGCATTTCGTCTCTTAGTGCTGCCCACAGGCTTGTTGACCTTGCGAAACAGGGAAAGGCATCGCTCCGCATTGCTATCTTTGAAAAGGGAAAGGATTTTGGCTCCCATATATTGAGCGGTGCTGTATCAAATCCGAGAGCTATCAGAAAGCTCTTTCCTGATTACGAGACAAACGGCTTCCCCATTGAAGGAATATGCAAAGAAAGTCATGTGATGATGCTTGGGTGTAAAAAGGTATGGGAGATTCCATCTATAATATCCCCTCCTGAGATGAATAAGCTCGGCTATCTTATCCTGTCATTAAGCGATGTGGTCAAATGGATGGCTTCAAATCTCATAGAAAAGGTGAAGGATTCCCCATCAATAATTGTTGACCTTTATAATGGTTTCCCGGCAACTGAAGTAATCTACAACGGCAGCCGCATAGAGGGGGTAAAGGTTGACAGCACAGGTAATGCAGAAAATGACAACTGTTATGGCAAGGTGACTGTTTTCGGAGATAAAGGCTTTCTCTCCAGAGATATTATAACAAAATTTAATCTCACGCAATTGCCGCAGAAGTGGGCTGTTGGTGTTAAAGAGATATGGGAAACCCAAAATGATTTTTCAGGGAAGGTATGGCATACAATAGGATACCCGCTCCTTGACGGGAGCTTCGGCGGAGGCTTCGTATATGGTCTGAAGGATAAAAGAATCGCCATAGGCATGATAGTTGGGCTTGATTCAGAAAACCCTGCCCTTCACCCTCCGCAGATATTACAAAACCTTAAAAAGCATCCTTGGATGCAGGGGATGATAAAAGGCGGAAAGATA
>MHDO01000097.1 GCA_001805005.1 Nitrospinae bacterium RIFCSPLOWO2_12_39_16 | reverse complement strand
TAATCCTGTCTCAAGCATTCCAAAACCGAGGTTCATAAAGAATACCAGAAAGGCAGTAATAAGAACCCAGACCGTATCTGCGGCAAATTTGGCATCCCATGATGGTGCCGCTGGCACCGCTGCAGCCTCTTCGGCAAAAGCCCCTGCAACACTAAAAGTTGTCAGTGCTAACAAAATAAGCACTACATAAAAATACTTTTTTATAACCATTTTTAAATCCCCCCCTATAATTGAATATTGAATATTGAATATTGACTAATACCTATTGAAGAATGACTAATGAATAAAATATTCATTCCTCTAATCGTCAATCTTCAATCTTCAATCTATATTGCATCTTTTCCTCTCTCTCCTGTCCTTATCCTGATTGCATCTTCAATATTCTGCACGAATATCTTCCCATCCCCTATCCTGCCTGTCTTTGCAGTATTCATGATGGTATTAATCACCTTTTCTGCCAAATCATCAGTAACAATGATCTCAAGTTTTACCTTCGGGAGAAAATCAACCACATATTCTGCACCGCGGTAAAGCTCTGTATGCCCCTTCTGCCTTCCAAATCCCTTTACCTCACTGACTGTTATCCCCTGAATACCTGCCTTATTAAGCTCATCCTTAACCTCATCCAACTTAAAAGGCTTGATAATAGCTTCAATCTTTTTCATTTTTTTCACCTCCCTTTTTTCACCCTCACCCTAACCCTCTCCCATTAAGGGAGAGGGAGTTTTTAACTTTTTAGAGTTCGTCAATCTTAAAAGTAGAAGAACATATTTATAGCCACTGTATCCTGCGTTTTTTCGCTTGCCACATTACTTCCTTTATCAAACACCTTTTGGTCCGATACATCATGTCTATACTCAGGCCTTATAACCATATTCTTCTTAATTGTAAACTCAGGTGTGATTGTAATCTCCGTCATCTCCTGCTTTACCCCTGTCCTTGCCCCATCATTATCACTGAATGTCTCTGCCCTGATGTTGATAGCATACCTGTCGCTGGCAGCATACCTGATAACACCTGCAAGTCCTGACCATTTACTGTCTCCATTTGCAGTCACAAAATTATTCGGGTCCTTCTGCTCACTCCCATTAACATAATCAAAGTTAAGTGTTAGTTTCTCTAATAGAGTTACAGTTAAATTTGCATTAGCTACACTTCTTATATTACTCTCATTATTATTCTGTTCAGGACCACTCATGTATTTAAGATTGAGCATCGTACTTTCAACTGGCATCAGCATCAGATGGGCGCAATAGCTTTTACTCTTATTGTTATCAACCACATTATCCCATCCATTTAAAATCTCTCCTGTAAGAGTAGCCATGTCATTAACCTTATATGTTGCCCTGAGTCCTGTATGGGTAAAAGGGATGGTGTAATAAAAGAGTAATGAACGGGAGTAATTGTAATTCCATGCATCGTATCCCTCAATAACCTCTGCCCCCATCTCTGTTATATATTTACCCATATCAAGTGTAAGTCCGCTTCCTATAGATGCAATATATCTCACATAAGCCTGTTGGACATCAAAATCATCGTCAGCACTCTGAGTTACACCGGGCCATGTAGAACGGATACCCTTTGGGATTGTATAACCATACATAATATCTGTCCTGAAGCCGATGTTACTCTCCTCAGTTGCATCCTTTTGGAATACAAGCTCTGCCACATCTAAATTAAAACTATTTGCATTTTCATTGAAGGGGCGATAATTCACCTTCCTTGAATCAGGGTCGTTGAGATTATGATTATAAGCTGTAGAAACGAATCCATTTACCTTCACATCCTTTAAAATATCACCTGCATCTTCTGCCCTTGAGATACCAGAAAATGAAAGACACAATATACTGACAACTACAAAAATTTTTAACTTATTCATTAAATTTCCTCCTTTCAGTTAACCGAACTTTTAAGCCTCTTTACCTTTTCAATTACTACCCTTGATTTTGGCAGGCAATCCCCCCTTTCCCATCTGGAGACGGTGGTTACTGTAACTCCAATCTTCCTTGCAAATTCCTCCTGTGTAATCCCTAACCTCTCCCTTATATTTTTTATGTCTTCTCTCTTAATCATCTGTATATACATATGAGCAAAGGATATGCCAGAATTGATTTACGATTTACGATTTACGATTTATGATTTATAATATGTTGATTTAGTTAATGAAAATATTAAAGTGATTAGTTGTAAGTTGTAAGTTGTAAGTTTTTTTATGCTATATATTTAAGCAGAGGGTAATTTTTATGCCTAATTTTGCAGCAGGAACAACAAACCTGATTTTAGCCACAGATTTACACAGACTTAAAAGAATGAGAAAATTATTATTTAAGAAAAGAATATTTTAGTCAGTGAAAGTCCGTGGCTGAATAATAATTATTTTTTCTCTGTGTCTCCGTGCCTCTGTGGCAAATTTTAAATATTATTCCTTTGTAAGTTCCTTTAGCTGGTTCAACATGAATATATCAAGGACAGGATTCCCTGATGTATGACTGCCACTGCTTCCCACAATAGCTGAAGGGACTTTTATATCTTTCAGTGCATTTGCAACACCTACAAGGGTATCTTTCTTCATCTGTAGTCTTAGCTCAAGTGAGTTATCAGCCTTTGCCAATGCCTGTCTTCCCTCTGCCTCTTTTATAGCAGCAATCCTCTTTCCTTCTGCATCTTCAATCGTAGACTGTTTCTCAAGTCTTGCCTTTTCTAACAATAATTGTGCCGCTTCCTTACCTTTCTGTGCATTAATAATTGCCACTGACTTTTCCTTCTCCGCCTCAATCCTTGCAAGCTCTGCATCCTTCTCAGCCCTTATTCTTGCCTCCAATCTCAGAGGCTCTTCCCTCATCTTTGTCTCGGCATAAAGTTTCTCCTCTTCAGCCTTTGCAGTAATTGCATCCTGTTTCGCCTTCTCTGCCATGATAATCGCATTATTCCTCTGCTGTTCAAGCAGCCTCTGTTCATCAAACTTTGACTGGGATTGTTTATCATACTCAATCTTCTTTAATGTAAAATTATTAAAATTTATTCCATATTTATCAGAAATCAGCGGCATCCTCACAGGCATTGATATGTTGTTTTCTGCCTTTGTTATAGGAGTTAAAATTATATTCCCATCCACTACCCTTTTTTCATAGGCAATCATCCCATTCTGCAGGCTGTCAAATATATCCCTGATAAAGTTACCCCTCTCACGAATGGAGTCTGTACTGCTGTATGAGGCAGCAACGATGGTCATCACGCTGTTAATATAGTTCCTTAATATCTTTTGCTGTAAGGTATCCTCATTCTGCGCATCCCTGACAATCAATTTCATCTTTTCAGGGATGGATGGGAGTGTATATCTTATAATGCCATTTATGCTCCCGATGCCATTATCCTTAAAGACCACATTGATTGAATCAATAACCTTCTTCTCTTCTTTCCTGATATTTTCTATTCTGTCTTCAAATGTGACAACACCTGATGCCCTGAATTTAGTTACATCACTTAACGGGCCCTTCCAATATAACCCCGGCTCTGTAATAATTTTCAACTCCCCGCTGGGCCATTTCTGAACTACATGATAATAGCCCATAGGGTTTTTGCCAAAAAGGGAATAGATTATTACTATTCCCAAAATAACAGGAATCAACTTTTTAAAACTAAACTTTTGTAATATATTCATATCTCCCCCCTTTTTTAAATAGTAGGCAGTAATCAGTAGGCAGTATTTTTTTCTGCTTACTCCTTACTGTATACTGCTTACTGTTCTAAATCCAATATCTCCCCTACAGACATTTGGCTTCTCTGTCTTTCTAACAGATACGCGCATTTCATTCATATTACTATTCCATGAACCGCCACGAATTACCTTTAGATGGTTATTTAATCGCGGCCTTGGGTTGTTTTCCTCTCCTCCCATATAAAGCTCATATCCATCCGAAGTCCATTCCCACACATTCCCAGCCATATCATTAACCCCAAAGCCATTCATACTGAAATTCCCAACAGGCATAACCCCCCTGCCTCTAAAATTAGATAGATAAGTCTCCCCGGAATTTCCCCACACATATCTCATACCTTCATAACCTCCTCTGGCAGAGTATTCCCACTGTGCCTCAGTAGGAAGGGACTTTCCAATCCATCTGACATAGGCATTAGCGGCATACCAGCTTACATAAACTACAGGGTGATTCTCTTTGCCTTTCGGAAATTCAGTTCCATCCCAGTCATTCAGATAATTATAATCTGCCTCTTCAAATCTCACTTTGCCCTTCTGCCAGTGAGGATTCGCAAGGATGAATCTCTGATACTGGATATTGGTCACTTCATATCTGTCCATATAAAAACTGCCTATCTCAACCCTATGTAATGGCCTCTCATCAAACTCACCATCTGGACTTCCCATGATGAATGAACCTTGCGGAATCTCTACCATCTCAACAGATTCATCTATAGATATTGCTGAAACTTCATCCCTATTCCGTAGAAATAGAAAAAGGGAAAGCAGAATAACGATTGTCATTGCGAGCAATAGCGAAGCAATCCCTAAGAGTCCCTTATACTTATGAGATTGCTTCGGGACTAAAAGCCCTCGCAATGACAACTCATTTTCTCTCATTTCCCCTTCCCCTTCTTTTCCATTATTTCTCTAATCTCATTTTTTAACTCCAATCTCCTCTTTGCAAGTTCATAGAAACCGTGCCACTGGGTATAATCTGGTCCCATCATGGATGCACCCATCCTCGCCCTTCTCCCCTCATGATGCCAGTATTCAAAAAATTCAAACTCTATCTCCTCGTCAAACTTATCCTTTGTCAGATAGCCCAGTTTATAAAGCTCATCCATCTCCTTCTTTATTGGCTTGTAATACTCCTCATTATAGAGGGTGATTACATTGTCAAACTGCTGGTAATACCCTTCAACCCAGTTTTTTGAATGACAGGATAGGCATACCATCTGCATCCTTTCTCTTTTACCCTTCCAGTCATTTGTCTTTTCAGATAATGGCCATTCAAGCTCCCACGAAAGCCTGTCACTCACATTATGTGTTGGCTCAAGTCCGCCAATCCCTGACATATGGCATGTAGCACAAGTTGGCGCCCTGAAATGTCTTGTATCCCATGCCGATGCTGCAATATCCATATTCCATTTTTCTTTTTCCGAGCTGTATATAACACCATGCTTTGATTCCATATAGATTTCATACTGGGGGTGGTCGGGCCCCATATGGCATGTCCCGCATGTTTCAGGTTTTCTTGACTCTGCAATTGAAAAGAGATGTCTTGTATGACAAGCTGTGCATGAGCCCTTACTCCCATCAGGATTGACACGGCCTATTCCATTATTTGGCCATGTATCTTTATCGAATATGCCGTTTTTTACTTTCACGATTGTCCCATGACATTTCTCACACCCCATAATCGCTGCAGCCTTCCCCTCTACTTTGTAAGCAAGTGCATCATCCCCTGCCCTGTCCCCCTCAAGATTCTGAACAAAAGATACAGCCTTTGAATGGAGAGACTCGTTAAACTCCATAACCTGTTTCGGATGACAGCGGGAGCAGTCCCTCGGACTCACAATGGCTGATATAATCTCACCTTCATGCCTTCTTGCATCAGCATCGGTACTATCAGCCTGATGGCAATCGACACAGGTAACTTGTGCCTTTGCATGATTGCTCTTTTCCCAGTCATTGACAACTCCGGGGCTAATCTGGTTATGACAAAGGACACACCTCTTTGATGCCTCTATCTCCTCCCTTGTCTTCTTTATTGCAAAAGCATCGCCTGAAAAAAACAGTAAGCAGTAGGCAGTAAGGAGTAAGCAGTAAAAATATTTTAGATTTACGATTTTAGATTTTAGATTTTTACGACCCGCTATCGTGGATGACCCGGAATCGTAACCCGTAAATCGTAAATCGTAAATCGTAAATCGTAAATTCCTCATCAGACCTCCCTTTTTACATGAACCAAATTTGTATGGCAGTTTAGACAACTCTTTACCTCTTTTTTCTTAAATGCCTTATGAGCTAAAAGCCCTCCTCTGTGAAGACCTGAAGGAAAAAGATTTTTATGACACCTTTCACATGCCTCCGACCTGATACTTTTTGCTGCCGATACCTTCCATTTTTGATGGTCCATCTCCTCTGGCTTTAATAGAAAATGCATTATAGTATCCTTCATACCCTGATGAATCTTTGTATACCATTTATTAAATTCCCCCGGAGGCAGATGACAGTCAGCACAATCAGCCACCACACCTCTCTCACTGTCGTAATGAGATGACTTAAGATACTGTTGATACGGCTCAACCATCTCATGACACTGTGATGAGCAGAACTTATTTGTTGATGAATAATGAAATGACAGGGTTGTAAGGCCATAAGATATTATCAGTCCTGCTGCCGTTAAAAAGACAATGACAATTATATGCACCCTGCTTGGTGCAGACCGTTTAAAACCTTCATCTATGTTTATTCTGTTTTTATCCATAAATTATAAAATCTGCCACAGAGTTCACAGAGAACACAGAGGAAAACAATAAGGAGAAATTGGGAAATTTGAGAAAGGGGGAATGGAAAATTTATTTTATTTTACCTTTTCTCCATCTCTCTACCTGCCTGCGCAGGCAGGTCTTCTTCCTTCCTCCTTAATCTTTTTTGTCTTTCTCTGTGCCCTCTGTGGTTAAATTGTATTTTTTTATTTTATATTCGTAATCTGAAAATCAGGGTATGCTGCTGCCGTATGCTCGGAATAGTCAAGCCCCTGATACTCCTCTTCCTCTGTAACTCTCAAACCAATTGCCTTTTTAATGAACATAAAGATTCCGTAGGAAACAAAAAATGCCCACACAAACGCAATAACACTGCCGAGAATCTGGATGCCAATATTGTGCAGGTTAAACATCTCTCCTGTCTTGAACATTCCGAGTGCTACAGTCCCCCATACACCACAGACCCCATGGACAGATACAGCACCGACAGGGTCGTCTATCTTCAGCCTGTCAAACTGAATAACTGAAAAGACCACAATTATCCCTGCAACAATCCCTGTCACAACTGCCCATACAGGCTCTACATCGGCGCAACCCGCAGTAATTGCAACAAGACCGGATAGGGCGCCGTTAAGGGTCATTCCGACATCAGGCTTGCCAAATCTAAACCATGCTGTAATCATCCCCGACACAGCCGCCGCAGAGCCTGAGAGGGTTGTGTTTATCATAATATTTGCAATCTTGCTTCCTCCCTCCAATGTATTACCGGCATTGAATCCATACCATCCAAACCACAGAATCAGTGTCCCAAGTGCTGCAAGGGGGAGATTATGTCCAAGAATTGGATTTATGGTCCCGTCTCTCCTGAACTTCCCCATACGGGGGCCAAGAACCATTGTCCCTGCCAGCCCTGCCCATCCGCCGATGGCGTGAATAACTGTTGAGCCTGCAAAATCCTTAAAGCCAAGATTCTCAAGCCATCCCCCGCCGTGATAGAAGCTCCCCCAGACCCAGCTGCCGAATATCGGGTAAATAAATGCAGACATAAACACAGTAAACATGAGCGAGGCAAAGAATCTCGTCCTCTCTGCCATTGCACCCGATACAATAGCAGCAGTAGAAGATACAAACACAAGCTGATACATCCAGAAGGCAAATAACCAAGGGTCGCGGG
Organism: Nitrospinae bacterium RIFCSPLOWO2_12_39_16; assembly: GCA_001805005.1. Taxonomy (GTDB): domain Bacteria; phylum Nitrospinota; class Nitrospinia; order UBA9942; family UBA9942; genus UBA9942. Next base: position 464 of record MHDO01000097.1, on the reverse strand, counting down.
AATCAGCATAATCGTGGAGGAAAAAACCATCAGTTCCAAAGAGTCCATTTGATGTCCCGAACATAATCCCAAAGCCTATTACCCAGAAGGCAATGGAGCTCACTGCAAAATCCATCATATTTTTCATGATGGCATTGACAGCGTTCTTTGCCTTTGTAAAGCCAATCTCCACCATGATGAACCCTGCCTTCATAAAAAAGACAAGGACTGTGGCAATACATATCCAGACAATATCAAGATTGGTCTGGACATCCTCCGATGTAATAATCCTTTCCGCAGAAACATCATTAATAAAAATAAACGAGAAAATAAGAACATTTAAAATTATCTTCATAATGGAAATATAGATTAGCAAGAGGTATGCCATTTAAGAAAACCTTATTAGAATAAGGGATTATTTAAAAATGGATATGATTTTGTGCTTAAGATTTAGGCAGGAGAAAAATTTATGCTTCAATTTCAGG
>MHDO01000096.1:38665-38918 GCA_001805005.1 Nitrospinae bacterium RIFCSPLOWO2_12_39_16 | reverse complement strand
ATTGGGGTCACCCATTAAAAGGCACCTGTCAAGAAAAAAAAGAAATACCATTAAGCAAAAAAACTGTTTTTTTGCCTTTCTTTGTTTAAGCTGAATTAACAACATCCACACCTTTACCGTAGTTTCTTTAGTTTTGGTGTCAGTCTTTGCTGGATGTATAGTGGGGACATGGGGTCTTGAAATATCACTTTTTGTAACAACCCCCAAAATCCCCCAGCCTTCCCCTTTGCTAAAGGGGGACTGAGTCTTGTGG
>MHDO01000096.1:0-38659 GCA_001805005.1 Nitrospinae bacterium RIFCSPLOWO2_12_39_16 | reverse complement strand
GTATTTAGACCTGTAGAAAACTTATAATAATCCTACAGATTTTAGCACCTCTGCAAGTTTTGGCTCTTTCAGGGCATACTCTTTTAAAATCTTCTCAAGTCTATCTTCTCGTTCCTCAAGTTCCTTATTCTTTCTGATTGCAGGAGCAAGGGCTGATCTTCTATCCCACAAGACAAAACCTATTAAACCAAGCATACCTCCAATTACAATGTAAACCAAATCTCTTAAATCATCTATTCTTTGATTGGTAGCTTTAAATCCTTCGTCTTGCTTTGTTTCAAGTCTTATAAGCCTATCTCTGTCCTCTTGTGTGAATGATACTTCTGCTGCATTAATTGCGGTTGTTGAGATACAAGTTGAAAGTAACAATAAAAATATAATTTTTTCCATCTGTCATGTCCCCCTGCAATATTTATCTTAATTAAACCATAATGTTTAAGGGGTTGTCAAGGAGGGTTATTTTTTCTCAAGAAAAGAGGATTTATTTTTGTTTCTATGCTGGCTCAGAATTGCCGATGGGGTTTTTATTCTCTTGCTGGTTCAGGCTTGTAGCCTGAACCAGCAGGGAAATTGGTCATTAGTCATTAGAAATGGTTCTACCTTACAATTTTTCTTATTTTTCAACGATAATTTCTCCTTGACTTTGGCTATATAAAAGGTAAAATTTAAAAAATAGGCGCGTAGCTCAGTGGTAGAGCGCTTGCTTGACACGCAAGAGGTCGGCGGTTCGATACCGCCCGTGCCTACCATTTGAAAAGCAAGGGCTCAAGGCTCAATTCCTTGAACCCTTTTTTATTTTACAGGACAACTATAAAGAATTACCACAGAGGCGCGGAGACACAGAGAAAGATATTAATAATATCTAAAAAATAAAAGATTTTTCCTCTGTGCCTCAGTGTCTCAGTGGTTAAAATCAGGTTTTGTTCATTTTATGGCAGAAAACGAATTAGAGATTTTAAGGCATAGCACAGCCCATATAATGGCTCAGGCAGTGAAGGAGCTATATCCTGAGACAAAGATTACGATAGGGCCATCTATAAAAGATGGGTTCTATTATGACTTTGACAGGGATACTCCGTTTACAGTAGAAGACCTTGAGAAGATAGAAAAAAAGATGAACGAGATAATCAAGAGTAATTTATCTTTTGAGAGGACGGAGGTATCAAAGGATGAGGCACGGAAGATATTTAAGGATGAGAGTTATAAGATTGAGCTGATTAATGAAATTCCTGATGAAAAGGTATCAATATATAAACAGGGGAATTTTATAGACCTCTGCAGGGGTCCTCATCTGCCGTCTACTGGAAAGGTGAAGTCCTTTAAGCTGCTCAGTCTTGCAGGCTCATATTGGAGGGGAAGTGAAAAGAATAAGATGCTCCAGAGGATTTATGGGACATCTTTTTTTACAAAAGATGAGCTTGAAAAATATCTTAATAAACTTGAGGAGGCAAAAAAGAGAGACCACAGGAAGCTTGGCAAGGAGTTAGACCTGTTCAGTATGGACGATGAGGTCGGGGCAGGGCTTGTCAACTGGCATCCTAAGGGTGCTCTGATAAGATATTTGATTGAAAACTTCTGGCGTGAGGAGCATTATAAAAACGGGTATCAGATTGTTTACTCTCCGCATATAGCAAGGGTTAATCTCTGGCATACAAGCGGGCACATGGATTTTTATAAAGAGAATATGTATTCTCCTATGGATATTGAGGGGATGCCTTACATAGTAAAGCCTATGAACTGCCCCTTTCATATTAAGATATATAAAAGCAAACTTAAGAGTTACAGGGAATTACCGATAAGATGGGCAGAATTGGGGACAGTTTACAGGTATGAGAGGTCGGGTGTCCTTCATGGATTGCTAAGGGTAAGGGGTTTCACACAGGATGATGCCCACATATTCTGCCGTTTAGACCAGTTAAGTGACGAAATAGAGAGGGTATTAAATTTTACATTATATATGCTTAGGTCTTTTGGTTTTAAAGATTTTGATGTATACTTAAGCACAAGACCTGAAGGTTATGTCGGCACCCTTTCAAACTGGGAGAAGGCAACAGATGCATTAAAGGGTGCATTGGATAAGGCGGGACTTAAGTTTGAGATTGACCCCGGTGCGGGGGTCTTTTATGGGCCAAAGATTGATGTTAAAATAAAGGACAGCCTTGAGAGGACATGGCAGTGTTCAACCATTCAGGTTGACTTTAATCTGCCAGAGAGATTTGATGTGAAATATATTGGTGAGGATGGCTCAGCCCATCAGCCGATAATGATTCACAGGGCGCTCCTTGGTTCTCTTGAGAGATTTTTTGGCTGCCTGATTGAACATTATGCAGGTGCATTTCCATTATGGTTAGCCCCTGTTCAGGCGAAGGTGATGACGATTACGGATAAGCAGAATGATTACGCCAGTGAAGTATTGAATCAGCTTCTAAATTCTGGTATAAGGGGAGAGGCGGATTTAAGGAATGAAAAGGTCGGATTTAAGATAAGAGAAGCACAATTAGAAAAGACACCTTATATGCTCATAGCTGGAAATAAAGAGGTGGAATCAAAGACTATATCTGTCAGAAAAAGGGATGGGACAGATATGGGGGCAATGGGGATTGAGAAACTCGTAGAAATATTAAAAGAGGAAATAAATAGTAAAAAGTGAATAGTTAGTTTAATCACTAATTACTAACACTTATCACTAATTTGATGGAGGTGATGTTATTAAAGGACTTAGAGTAAATGAGAGGATAAGGATTAAAGAGGTTACAGTCATAGGTGAGGATGGTAAACAGTATGGTGTTTTGCCTATATATCAGGCAATTGCCCTGGCGAGGGAGCATAATTCAGACCTTGTGGAGGTTGCTCCTAATGTAAAACCGCCGGTGTGCAAGATTATGGATTATGGAAAGTATAAGTACAAACTGAGCAAAAAGGAGCATGAGGCAAAGAAAAAACAGAAGGTCATAAGGCTCAAAGAAGTTAAGATGACTCCAAAGACAAATGAGCATGATTATCAGTTCAAGGTCAGGCATGTAAAGAGATTCTTGGGCGATGGCGATAAGGCGAAGGTAATAATTGTTTTTAAAGGGCGTGAGATTGTTCATTTGGAATTTGGTCAAAACATGCTGAATCGGATAATTGAGGATACGAAGGATGTGGGAACAGTGGAACAGCCTCCAAAAAAAGAGGGGTATAATATGACAATGATATTAATGCCGAAAACATAGTAGGCAGTAGGCAGAAAGCTTAAGTGGTTATTTACGGCTTACTTTATTATAGGAGGGATTGATGTTAAAGACTAATAAGGCTGCAGCAAAGAGATTTAAATTGACAGGGAAGGGGAAGTTAAAAAAGAAGAAGGCTTTTGGAAGGCATTTGCTTACACGCAAGAGCCAAGGGAGAAAAAGGAAATTAAGAAAATCAGGAGTTCTTAATAAAACAGATACAAAAAGGGTAAGAAAATTGATACCGTATATATGATAAATTTCAAATCTCAAATCTCAAATTTTTAAGGAGGGGTTAAAATGCCAAGGGCAGTAAGTGGTATAGTCAGCCGTAAAAGGCACAAGAAGATTTTAAAATCAGCAAAAGGATACTGGGGTGCAAGGGGTAAATTATTCAGAAAGGCAAGGGAGACTGTTGACAGGGCATTTGTCTTTGCCTACAGGGACAGGAAGGTAAGAAAGAGGGATTTCAGAATGCTCTGGATTGCGAGAATCAATGCCGCTGCAAGGCTGGAAGGACTTTCTTACAGCCGTTTTATGCACGGCTTGAAGTTGGCAAATATTGAAATGGATAGGAAAATCCTTGCAGACATGGCTGTCAATGACCCATCCTCTTTTAAGAAACTTGCCGATATTTCTAAAAGTTTACCTGCATAACTAAAAGTATTCAAGGATTTGAGGATTAGAGGGTTCAAGTGTTTATTCGCTTGACCCCTTTGACCCCTTTCTTTAAAAGAATGAAATCCAGACTTCAGGAGATTAAAAATAAGGTTGAATCTGAAATTCCCTCTGTCAAGACTGAAGATGAAATCTCTGATATAAAAATCAAATACATTGGCAGAAAAGGAGCATTGACCCTCCTGTTAAAGGACTTAAGCGCACTCCCACCTGATGAAAGAAAAGAAATCGGCAAATCCGCCAATGAGCTTAAGAACTGGATTGAAGATAATCTAAATCAAAAACAAAAAGAGATAAAAGGAAAAGGAGTAGAGGGTCTTAAGAAAGGTTTTTTTGATATAACCATTCCCGGAAAACAGGCTGTAATCGGAAATATACATCCCCTTACAAAGGTATTAAATGAGGTTACAGAGATTTTTGTGGAGATGGGTTTTTCTGTGGCAGAGGGGCCAGAAATTGAATTAGATTACTATAACTTTGAAGCGCTGAATATTCCAAAAGACCATCCTGCAAGGGATATGCAGGATACATTTTATATCACTGATGATGTTATATTGCGAACTCATACCTCACCTGTTCAGATCCGCACAATGGAAAAGACCTCTCCTCCTCTAAAAATAATTGCACCGGGAAAGGTTTATCGTTGTGACGCTGATATAACCCACTCTCCAATGTTTCATCAGATAGAGGGATTTATGGTTGACAGGGATATTACATTTGGCGACCTCAAAGGGATACTGGAATTGTTTGTCCATCAGTTTTTTGGTAAGGATGTTGATTTAAGATTCAGACCGAGTTTCTTCCCATTTACAGAGCCGAGTGCCGAAGTTGATATCAGGTGTGTTATATGTAAAGGTTCTGGATGCAGGGTGTGTAAAGGGACAGGGTGGCTTGAGATTCTTGGCTCAGGGATGATTGACCCTGCAGTATTCTCGTATGTAAAATATAATCCCGAAGAGTGGACTGGTTTTGCATTCGGAATAGGCATAGAGAGAATCGTTATGCTTAAATATGGTGTGGATGATATAAGGCTATTCTATGAAAACGACCTTAGATTTTTGAAACAATTTTAAGAAAAGAAGAACACAAATTACACGAATTAACGAATGCCACAAATAAGGGATAGAATCTAAAAGGATACTGATTAATTCGTGGAATTTGTCTATTCGTGAGATTCGTGTTCTAAAATAACTAATGAAAATTACATACAAGTGGCTTAAGGAATTTGTTGAGTTTAAACACTCGCCTTCGGAATTGTCAAAGCTATTGACAATGGCAGGTCTTGAGACAAATGTCATTGAATCCATAGATGACGACCATGTCATAGAGATTGACCTAACACCTAATCGTTCTGACTGCCATAGTGTAATAGGGATAGCAAGAGAAGTATCAGCCTTGACAGGCGGCAGGTTTAAATATCCAGATATATCAGTGAAAGAGTCGGATGGAGATATAAATAGCCTTATATCTGTTGCAGTTGAAGCTCCTCAACTCTGTCCGAGATATACAGCAAGAATCATAAGAGGTGTAAAAGTTAAGCCAGCTCCATCATGGCTTGAAAAAAAGATTATTGCAGTAGGCTTAAGGCCTATAAATAATATTGTGGATGTAACGAACTATGTACTCTATGAAATGGGACAGCCCCTTCACGCCTTTGATTATGTGCATATAAAGGGAAAGAAGATTATTGTAAGGAATGCTTATAAAAAAGAATCACTGACTACCCTTGATGAAAAGAAACATAATTTGTCTGAAGACTCCCTCGTGATTGCAGATTCAGAAAGGGCAGTTGCACTTGCAGGAGTTATGGGGGGAGGAGATTCTGGTGTAACACAAGCAACAAGAGATATTCTCCTTGAGAGTGCATATTTTAATCCAATCAGTATAAGGAGGACTTCAAGGAGGCATGGAATATTTACAGACTCATCCTATAGATTTGAAAGGGGTGTAGATAATGAGGGGGTGGTTGCAGCACTGGACAGGGCGGCTAATCTCATAGCAGATTTATCGGAAGGAAAGGTGGCCAAGGGTAGAATTGATTGTTATCCTAAAAAGATTTCATATCCTCAGATAGATTTGAGGATAAGCCGCACAAATAGAATTCTTGGCATATCTCTGAGCATGGAGCAGATTTTAAATATCCTCAATCGGCTGATGTTCACCACGAAAGTTATAGATGATGACAAGATAAAAGTTAATGTTCCATCTTTCAGAAAAGATATAGAGAGGGAGATAGACCTCATAGAAGAAGTGGCAAGGCTCCATGGATATGAAAAAATATTAAAGACCATCCCTTCCTCAAAAGTTTCAGTATCAGCATCAACAAGGAATCAGGTTTTTGAAAAAGAGATAAGAAATATCCTGATATCTTTAGGGCTTACAGAGGTTATAAACTATAGTTTTATAGATGAGAAATATTTTGACGCCATAAATATCTCTCAAGATGACCCTCTCAGAAAGACAATAAAGTTGAGAAATCCACTGAGCCAGAACTGGAGTGTTATGAGGACAACCCTTCTGCCTGGTATTATAAATACAGCAGTTTTTAATATTAACAGGGGAATATATGATGTAGGGATATTTGAAGTCGGAAAGATATTTATTCCAAATGAAAGACTCCCTGTTGAAAAAATGATGATAGGATGTGCTGTTACAGAAAAGGTAGAAAAGAAAATCTGGAGTAAGGGGGAGAGGGATTTTTATTATTTAAAAGGATTAGTGGAGTCCCTTTTAGGCAGATTAAATATTCATGATATGGAATTTTTTCCTGTAAATCTTTCTTATATCCATCCTCAAAAAGGGGCGTGCGTAAAAATTAACAAAGAAGATATTGGCTATCTCGGTGAGCTTAGTCCTGCTGCTGCCGAAGGTTTTGACCTGAAAGAGAAGCTGTATGTATTTGAACTGAGCTTCGATAAAATAATTACTAAGGCTGTTACAGAAAAAAAATATACACACCTTCCAAAATATCCTTCCATATACAGGGATATAGCAATTGTGCTGGATAATAATATAAAATCAGATGATGTATACAGGATTATAAGGGATACAGATAATTCAATCCTGAAGGAGATAATTTTATTTGACTATTATGAAGGAAAACAGATACCTGACGGCAAAAAGAGCCTCGCATATTCTCTTGTTTACAGAACAGACGAAAGAACCCTCACTGAAGAAGATATAAATCCTATCCACGAAAAGGTTATTGCCAATTTGAGAGATAAATTAGGAGCAGTCTTGAGGTAAGGGGAAATTACACAAATTTAATCACCAAAAAATCAAAAAGGGAGGGGGCATGAAGCAGAGTATTGAAAAGATTGAAAGAAGAATATGGCAATTGATGTTGATGGCTATAATTGTCATTCTTTTATTGACCCTCACCCTGTTGGCCATCCAGTTCGTAGGTTTTATAGGAGAATCAAAGAAAATCCTGTCTTTTGAAGGCCCTTATAAATATTCTATTTTTCTTTTCATCCTTGTTCTCCTTTTTTGTGCATATATGATCATCAATCAGCGAAAGTTTTTACAGATTTCCAAGGCATTTTTCAAAGAAAAGGAAGCTGCTGACATATTAAGCCGTAATGTGAAGACATTGAGCTCTCTTCTGGAAGTCAGTTCCAGTATAAATTCCAAGCAGAAACTGTCGGACATTCTGACCACTATCAGCAGGGAGATTTTGACCTGCTTTGATGCAGATCAATCATCCGTTATGCTTATTGACCAGGCATCAGGATTACTTAAAACACAGGCTGCCTCAGGCAAGGGAGCTGAATATGCGACCGATGCTATGGTTCCGATGGGGGAATCTGTAGCCGGATGGGTGCTGAAAAATGATAAAGCCCTGTTGCTTAATGGGCAAGTGAATCCGTCAGATTTTCCGGGAACACCCATAAAAGGCAGAGTAATTAATTCAGCTCTCTGCATACCCCTGAAAATAGGCAAAAAAGGTATTGGCGTACTTAATGTAAATGTGGTAGGGAGGGACAGCAGGTTCTCTGAAACTGATCTTAAATTACTTACTATCTTTGGCAACAGCGCTTCCGTAGCCATACATAACGCCATGCTTTTGGGAGAAAGAACCCGACGCATCCAATTGCAGTCGCTTTTTGAACAGTACCATTCACCTCAGGTGGTCCAGAAACTGATAAAACAAACAGGTAGCCTGGACCCGCGTCCCAAAATCAGAGAAAAAATGGAGTTAACTGTTTTGTTTGCGGATATACGAGAATTTACAAGCCTCCTCAGCACCATTAATGTGGAAGATCTGGTGGATTTCCTGGATTTATTTTATAGTGCAATGACAAAAGCGGTTTTTGATAATGATGGCACCCTTGACAAATTTATAGGTGATGAGGTAATGGCATTTTTCGGTGCCCCTCTGTCCTTGGAAAATCCCGCTGATAATGCGTTTAAGACAGCGAAGGAGATGCTCGTATTATTCCATGAGCTAAAGGAAAAAATTGGAAAAAATTCTTCTTCTTTTGAGAAAATAGGGATTGGCATTGGTATTAATACAGGTGAAGTGTTTATTGGTACTGTTGGTTCAGAAAAACGTTATGAATATACTGTCATTGGAGATGCGGTTAACCTCGCCCACAGACTATGCTCTTATGCGGCTCCAGACCAGATACTTACTACAGATAAAACCATAAGCAAAATGAACGGTGCAATTTCATCAGCATTTTTGAAGGATATATCTTTTAAAGGTATTACAGAGGCGGTTCATGTCTATACGGTTAATCTGAGCTAACAGGGAAATCAGTTTGAATAGCTGCCTTATACACATCCAGGGGCAGTGTTAATCTATTAGCCTTTTTGAAGACCTGATGGCATCTGATATTTTCGCCACCCTCACCATCTCTTTTACATCATGAACCCGAATTATATTGGCACCATTCATTATACCAATTGCAATAGCCGCAGCAGTCCCTTCCAGCCTCTCCTCAGGCGGCAGATTAAGGATATTGCCTATAAATGACTTTCTTGAAGGCCCTATCAAGATGGGTCTTCCTAACTCTTTAAGTTTTGAAAACCCTTTTAATATTTCTAAGTTATGTGAGACTGTCTTTCCAAATCCTATCCCCGGGTCTACAATAAATCTATCATGGTTGATACCTGCATCCATTCCAATTTTAATACTATCTTTCAGATACCAGATAATTTCGTTTAAGAGTGATTTATACTGCGGATTATCTTGCATTGTCTTTGGTTTGCCATAAGTATGCATTATAACTACAGGCACTTTATATTCAGAGACTACTTTTGCCAAGTCAGGGTCAAATCTGAAACCGCTTATATCATTTATAATTGATGCACCTGCATCCAGTGCCCACCTGGCTACAGATGATTTATAGGTATCTACAGATATTGGAACATTTAATCCGGATAATTCAGGAAGGACAGGCTTTAGCCTTTCAATCTCTTCATCAAATGAAATTGGGTCAGAGCCTGGTCTTGAAGACTCAGCCCCAACATCTATGATGTCAGCCCCATCTTCAACCATCCTTTCAGCATATTTGATTGCATCGGAAGGATTAGTAAATTTGCCGCCGTCATAAAATGAATTTGGGGTCAAATTGAGGATTCCCATGATGTGGGTTCTTTTATCCAGTTCTAATCTGAATCTCCCGCACTCTATGGAGAAATTACTCTCTGATGGCATTTTAGGATTTGTATGAAAAGAAATGCAACTGGTGAGTTAGAATCAAGCTACTGCATTCTCTGTCTTATTAGCTGTTACACCTCCAGCCTTTTTAGCAAGCCCTTCATTAACAATTACATCTATCTCGTGCCCTTCTAAAACTTCCTTTTCAAGGAGTGTATTTGCCATGTTTGTGAGGATATCAAAATGTTCCAAGAGAAGCCTTTTTGCCTTTTCATAACTTTCGATTACCAGTCTTTTTACTTCTATATCAATCTCTATCGCTGTATGCTCGCTGTAGTCTTTATGCTGTGTTATCTCTCTGCCGAGGAATATCTGTTCCTCCTTCTGCCCATATGCAAGAGGTCCCATCTTCTCACTCATCCCCCACTCACATACCATCTTTCTCGCGAGTTCTGTCACCCTCTCAATGTCATTTCCAGCACCTGTAGTTTGATGATTGAGGGCAATCTCCTCTGCAGCCCTACCACCCATCAGGATAGTTAGATTATTCAGGAGATACTCCTTTGGATATGTGTGCTTCTCATCAATTGGAAGCTGCTGGGTTAATCCGAGAGCCCTGCCCCTTGGTATTATTGTAACCTTGTGAATCGGGTCTGTGCCGGGGAGCAGTTTTGCCACAGTAGCATGACCAGCCTCGTGATAGGCAGTATTCTTCTTTTCCGTCTCACTTATTATCATGCTCCGCCTTTCTACACCCATCATAACCTTATCCTTGGCATATTCAAAATCCTTCATATCCACCTTATCTTTTCCCTTACGGGCTGCGAGGAGTGCAGCCTCGTTCACAAGATTTGATAAATCTGCACCTGAAAATCCCGGTGTCCCTCTTGCCAGCACTTCTATCCTAACATCATCTGATAGAGGAATATTAGCAGTATGAACCTTCAATATCCCATCTCTGCCCCTTATATCAGGTCTTGGTACCACCACCTGTCTGTCAAACCTGCCGGGTCTCATTAGGGCAGGGTCAAGGACATCGGGTCTGTTTGTTGCCGCAATGAGTATAACACCCTCATTTGATTCAAATCCATCCATTTCAACCAATAGCTGGTTAAGCGTTTGCTCCCTTTCATCATGCCCACCGCCGAGTCCAGCCCCCCTGTGCCTTCCAACTGCATCTATCTCGTCAATAAATATTATACATGGGGCATTTTTCTTCCCCTGCTCAAACAAATCCCTTACACGAGAGGCACCGACACCGACAAACATCTCTACAAAGTCAGAGCCGCTCATGCTGAAGAATGGAACTTCTGCCTCTCCTGCTATTGCCCTTGCAAGGAGGGTCTTCCCTGTCCCCGGGGGACCCATCAGCAATACGCCTTTGGGTATTCTTCCGCCGAGCTTCTGAAACTTCTGCGGGTCTTTGAGGAAATCAATTATCTCCTTTAATTCCTCCTTTGCCTCATCAATACCTGCAACATTTTTAAATGTAGCGATATTTTTTTTGTCGGATTGGAGTCTCACCTTTGCCTTGCCGAATGAGAGTGCCTTCCCGCCGCCCATTTGCATCTGCCTCATGAAGAAGAGCCATATACCGAGGAGGAGTATCATGGGGAACCATGAGACAAGAAGATTTGTGAGCCATGAATCCTGCGCGGGGGGGGCCACACTAATCTTTACTCCCTTTTCCCTGAGTATCTTTATGAGGTCGGCATCCTTCGGGGTCAGTGTCCTGAAGATTCTGTCATCATTATTAAGTTTGCCTGTAATAGCATCCTCCTGTATAGAAACCTCTGTCACCTCTCCCTTTTCTACTGCATTAACAAAGTCGCTGTAAATTATATCTTTGTAAGGAGTATGAGGTTTATTAAAGATGTTAAATAAGGCTATCATTATCAGCCCTATTACAAGCCACAATGCGAGATTTTTGTAAAATTGATTCAATTCCATACCTCCATATAATATATAACCAAAGAGTTACATAAATAAATAACAGTGTTAGTAATAACTTCCTTAACTGACACTGACACTAAAAACTAACACATCATATTTTTCTATTTAAAGAATAACATATAAGGAGATTTTGTTGCAATAAAAATACTATTTGATTGCGGCTATATATGGAAGGTTTCTGTATTTTTCTGCATAGTCAAGACCGTATCCTACTACGAATCTATCAGGTATTGTAAAACCTGTATAATCAACATGTATATCTAATTTTCTGCGGCTCGGCTTGTCAAGAAGAACACACACTTTTATACCTGCTGGATTCATTGATTTTATGTATCCCTTCACAAAATTTATGCTGAAACCGGTATCAATTATATCATCAATCAACAATATCTCTTTTCCATTAATAGGTATCCTTATATCACTGATTAACTTAACCCTCTCACTACTTACTGCTGCGTCTCCATAACTTGACACACCAATAAAATCACATATTACAGGTATTTCAATCTCTCTCACAAGGTCAGACATAAATACCCACGCCCCCTTTAATATTCCTATGGCAATGATTTCCCTTCCTGCATAGTCAGAAGATATTTTTTCCCCCAACTCCTTGACTCTCTTCCTTATACTCTCTTCAGTTATCAGAATATCCAGATTTTGATTCATAAGAACAAAAAAGATTAACCGCGGATGATTTCACAAGGCTAACAAGTTAGTAATGATTTTAACCAATTTATCCTTTTCTCTTGGGTCGCTTACTGCTATCAAGAGAGCTAAGGCGGTTAAAGCATTGTCATTGATTTTCTTTTCTCCGCTATCCTTGTATAGGTAATTATTTTTATCAAGAAAATAAATAAACAAGAAGGAACCAAATCATACTGTTCAAGTAAGGTAAGGGTTTTGGAATAATTGGCAAGAAGGTTTAAAATTTCCTGTTCCTGCCCTGAAAGTAACTCATGTTTAGATTTTTCTTGTAGAAATGAGATAGTTTCTTGCAGTTCGTTGAATTTTTCTTTTGCCTCAAATAATCGTTTTTGATTAATCGCATAACCCTGTAATAAATATCGTTTCAGCCATTGAAAAAAGCAATGAGTGATGAGTGATGAGGAAAAAGAAGAATAAGATGGAGGGTATTTTATTTGCCTTCATAATAATCACTTCCGTATAAATAGGTTTCGATATAAATACACTAATATGGTGAATATGTCAAACGATATTCACTTTATTTGAGAATTGAATTGGCATCTGATAAAGGGTAATCTCAAAGGCGATGAAGACCCTGATGGAAAGAGCAATTGTTGAAGCCCTTCTTACTTATATGGAAAAGAAAGGTATCAACCAGAATGAGCTGGCACAGATACTGGGCTGGGCACCCTCTGACCTAAATGACACCTTAAAAGGAAGAAAAGGGATAGGGAAAAATCGGCAGGCGTTCCTTGAGGATAAGTTAGGAGAATTGTTCAAAGATGAATTGCTCCTTAAGATTAACGAGATCTCAGGGGTCAAAAAGATGCAGCCAACAAAAATTGCTGAATTTCCTTCAAAATACAAGGATGGTAAAGGTATAATTGCGGATTTAGAACAAGAATATATTGAAAAACTCCTTTCTATATTCAGAGGGATAAATCAGAAGGCTAAGCTCGCCGTTAAATCAACTATAGATGCACTTTACCATCACAGGAAAGATAAAAACGAGATTAGGACTTCCTAACTTACCCCTCCCCTCAATCAGCCTGCCTTCTTAAAAATGTAGGAATATCAAAGTCCATCTCGCCTGAGAATAGCGGCCCCATCCTATCAGTAGCAGGTTCGGCTCCATTTGATTTTTTATGTCTGACACTTGTATGGACGGGCATATCAATAACCTTGCCGCCACCTGCCGCCACCTTTAACTTCTGAACCTTCTCTTCTCTTTCTATTTCGCGACGATGCTCCTGACCAAAGCCTGTTGCAATTACTGTAACCCTCATTTCATCTTCCATACCTTCATCAATGCCAGCACCCCAGATAATATTTGCATCCTCATGAACCATCTTCTGGATAATAGAAGACGCCTCTGTGGCATCATGAATTGTAAGGCCAGGACCTCCTATAATATTTATCAATACACCCCTTGCACCATCTATTGAAGATTCCTCAAGGAGTGGGCTTGAAACTGCATTCTGGGCAGATTCAACTGCCTTATTCTCACCCTTGCCAATGCCAGTTCCCATAAGTGCCTGTCCCATCCCTGTCATAATCGCCTTCACATCGGCAAAATCAAGATTGACAAGGCAAGGCATTGTAATCAACTCTGAGATGCCTTTAACAGATTGTCTCAGGACATCATCCGCCACCCTAAACGCATCCCTCAAGGACATCTGCTTTGAAACAACATTAAGCAGTCTGTCATTCGGTATTGTAATAAGTGTATCTACATTCTCTCTCAGTACTTTTAATCCTGCCTCCGCCTGTGACAGCCTCCTCTTCCCCTCAAAGCTGAACGGTTTTGTAACCACACCTACAGTCAATGCACCTTTATCCTTTGCAATTTTCGCCACCACTGAGGCTGCACCTGTCCCTGTTCCACCGCCCATGCCTGCAGTTATAAAGACCATATCTGCATCCTGTAGAAAATCTGCAATCTGGTCGGCACTTTCTAATGCCGCCTTTTTTCCTATCTCAGGATTGCCCCCTGCACCAAGCCCCCTTGTCAACTCTGAGCCTATCTGGATTTTTGACGACACAGGAGATACCTTCAATACCTGGGCATCTGTATTTATAACTATAAACTCCACCCCCTCTATCTTTGAAGACATCATTGTGCTGACTGCATTACCACCTCCACCACCAATTCCGATTACTTTAAGCTTTGCCGAATAATCAAATTCATCAGATAATACAAAAGTCATTCTATTGCCCTCCCAAAAAGGATTTTAGGTTTTAAAAACATAAATTTTAAATTATAATTCGTAAATCTCTAAAAAAAATCCTCCACCCATCCCTTCATTCGGTCAAATATCTTATCAAAGAGATTTCTATCAATGAGCTTTGGTTTCTTTCCATGCTGATGGTTCTTCAAACCAAAGAGAATCAGTCCTACACTTGTTGCATACATCGGACTGCTTACCACATCCACTAATCCGCCAATTCCTTTAGGGAATCCTCTCCTTACAGGCAGTTTAAATATTTTCTCTGCCAAATCTGTTATTCCTTCCATACTCGCAGCCCCGCCTGTAAGAACTACCCCTGATGCAATCAACTCAGAGAAACCGCTTATTTCTACCTCCCTTTTTATAAGATGAAACATCTCCTCTACCCTCGGTTCGATTATCTCACTCAAAATCTGGCGGGAGAGGATTCTTGATTCTCTTCCACCTGTGCTCGGAACCTCAATAGTATCATCTTTTCTTACAAGGGCAGTCATTGCACAGCCGTAAGTCTTTTTTATTTTTTCTGCTTCTGCCTGCGGAGTGCGAAGCCCTATGGCAATGTCATTTGTAATATGATTTCCGCCTATGGCAAGAACCGATGTATGTTTTATGCTCTCCTCAAAAAATATTGCCAGGTCAGATGTCCCTCCGCCTATATCTACCATTGCCACACCAAGCTCTTTTTCATCCCTGTCAAGCACTGCATCGCTTGATGCAAGAGGTTCAAGAACTATATCCTTCACCTCAAGCCCTGCCTTATTGACACTCCTTACTATATTCTGGGCAGATGTTACCGCACCTGTAACGATATGCACCTTTGCCTCAAGCCTTACCCCTGACATACCGAGAGGCTCTCTAATGCCCTCCTGTTCATCAAGTATGTATTCCTGCGGAATTATATGAATTACCTCTCTGTCTGGCGGTATTGCCACAGCCTGGGCGGCCTCAAGAACCCTGTCAATATCAAACTGGCTAACCTCTTTATTCTTCACCGCTATTACGCCATGACTGTTAAATCCCTTAATATGCCCACCTGCTATACCAACATATACAGAGTCAATCTCACAGCCTGCCATCAATTCCGCCTCTTCCACTGCCCCCTTTATTGATTCTACAGTGCTCTCTATATTGACAACAACTCCTTTTCTCAAACCCCTTGATGGATGGGTCCCTATCCCTATTATATCCACTTCCTTTTCATCCCTCGCCTCACCAATAATGCAGCATATCTTTGTTGTTCCGATATCAAGTCCTGCAATTATATTTTCATCTTTTGGCAATTTCTCACCTCCTTTCTAATTGAATATTGAATATTTAAAATTGAATATTAATAAAGATTTCTCAATCTTCAATAGTCAATCTTCAATCTCTGTATTTAACAATTACTTTATCCCTAAATGATAAATCTATATAGTCTAATTCCATCATCTCCCCTGTCTTCTTCCCTTTTAATAAGGGGGTATTTTCATTTAGTAAATTCATCACCACCTGAAGATGCTGAAATTTTTTATTAGTATCTTCACCATTGATAACAATATAGCTGTTTGTATTTCTTAAATTTATTTTAGCTTTATCATAACCAAGGGGTTCAATTGTGGTTATGTTGTCTTCCAAAGGTGATTCTCCAATATTTAATTTAACCCCTTTCAGCCTCTCCCATATATTTATGCCATTGAAGACATCTTCAGAATTTACCCTATCACCTATCTCATATTTTAAATCCATTAGCTTAACAATTACCGGAAAACTCATGTCTGACTCTCCATTCGGTTTTGCCAACACCACACCCTCATCGTCTATCAGATAGAGCTCATTTGATTTTAAAACTGCCACAGGTTCTCTCTCATTTATCTTTATTTTTAACCTATCAGGCATCTCCTTTTTTACTGATACATCCTTTATCCACGGATTACCTTTAATCCTTTTATAAACCTCCCCTATATTAACTGAAAATATATTTTGACCAATCTCTATATCGGCTACTGAGAGTATATCATCTCTCTTAAAATTTATATTCCCATCAATTGTTATATCCGAAATATCAAAATAAGGTGACGCCATTACATATCTGTAACCCCTATACCCTCCCACTACAATAAAACAACCAAACGATAAAAAAGTTGCCCATCTGAACAGTGATAATGCTGCAGATTTTATACGCTGTATCTTTTTCCTTCTCGCGATAACAGCACCTGCACCCGTATATGTCCCCCTGTATGATTTAATTTTTACAAATGTTGAAGTTCTCATACCCTTACTGCCATCTCCAGTGCCTTAATTAAAAGAGCTTTAAATTCTATCCCTGCTGCCCTTGCCGCCATTGGAATGAGAGAAGTAGCTGTCATCCCTGGTATCGTATTTATTTCCAATACAAAAATATTCTGTCCCTTATCCATAATCATGTCTGTTCTCGTAATTCCCCTACATCTCAGAACTTTATGACACTTGAGTGCAAGTTTCTGGCACTCTTCTGTTTTTTTTTTATCAATCCTCGCTGGAATAAAATACTCTGTCATGCCTGGTGTATATTTTGACTCATAATCATAAAAACCTTTTTTGGGACAGACCTCAATTACAGGCAATGCCATATCCTCCAATACCCCGGCAGTAAGAACTATTCCATCTATAAATTTCTCAATCAGAATATAATCATCAAACTTAAAGGCATCATATATTGCCGAATCAAGGATGCCGATGTTATCTACGACATTAACTCCTATTGTGGACCCTCCATTGGCAGGCTTAACTATAAGAGGAAAGCCTGTCATAAATTTATGCCCTTTTCTGTAATCCTTCTTATATATAACTTCATAGGTTGGTGTTGGAATCCCATGCCTTTCAAAGAGCTCTTTTGATATAACCTTATTCATTGAGACAGCACTTCCAAGAACACCTGAACCTGTATAGGGGATTCCCATTATTTCCAGTATGCCCTGCACAGTTCCATCTTCACCATATTTGCCATGAAGGGCAATAAATGCAACATCTATCTTTTCATCAGCTATCTTTTTGGCAATATCCTTTCCCACATCAATGGACACAACATTGTATCCAGTCTCTTTCAAAGCATTACAAATAGCCGTGCCGGTCTTAAGTGATATTTCCCTCTCAGAAGACATGCCACCCATGAGGACACCAATCTTCTTATCTTTTAAATCCATCTAATCTTCTCCCACAATCTTAATCTCTTCCTCTAATGAGATGCCTGTCTTTGTAAAAACCCTCTCTTTTATAATCTCAATTAGTCTTAAAACATCGCTCGCAGCAGCCTTCCCTCTGTTCACTATAAAATTTGAATGAACCTCTGATACTGCCGCATCTCCAATGCTAAAAGCCTTAAGACCTGCCAATTCTATGAGCCTCCCTGCAAAGTCATTTGGAGGATTTTTAAATACAGAACCAGCACAGTATGAAGATAGGGGCTGTTTTGATTTTCTATCAGCTATTAATAATTTCATCATTTTTTTTATATCTCTACTATTTCCATTTTTTAAAACAATATCTGTCTCCAATACCACCGAGCCTTCTGGAAAATCTGAATTCCTGTATGAAAAGCCGATATCCTCATTCTTTAAAACTTTTGTCTCTCCATCATCTGTCATAATCTTTACTGATTTAACTATATCCTTCATCTCGCCATCCCTTATCCCGGCATTCATTATCACAGCCCCACCTACAGAACCCGGTATTCCAACCGCAAATTCCATTCCTGCTAACTCATTCTTAAGGGCGAAGTTGACTAATACCTGCAAACCTGCGCCAGCACCTGCCCTAATAATTTTGAATTTAGGATTTTGGATTTGGAATTTAAAATCCGAAATCAGAAATCCTAAATCAGAAATATAATTGAAACCTTCATTCAAACTTACAACCACCCCTCTTATACCGCCGTCCTTTATCAGAAGATTTGTTCCAAAACCAAGGATAAATAATGGTATTTTTTTATCATGGCATATACAAAGAACATTTTTTAAATCATCTATATTCTCAGGAAAAATTAATAAATCAGCATCTCCGCCGATACGAAACGAGGTGTAATTTCGCATTAGCTCATTAAACTTCTTCTCACCTCTCACATCCTTAAAAATAATTTTTAATCTTTCAGTTTTCAATGAACAAAAACCTGAACACGTTTAATTTTTATTTTATTTTTCATTCGTTCCATTCGTCCATTCATGCAATTCGTGTTCTGAAATTTTTATAATTTTCCATGAAGAAACTCTTCTCCTATCTTCCACACATCTCCTGCACCGAGTGTAATCACTATATCCCCCTCTTTTACCTTTTTTGACAGATATGGAGCTATCTCCTCTTTATCTCCTATGAAAACCACATCCCTATGCCCATGCCCCCTCACTCCTTCGTAAATCAACTTTGCATTTATCCCATCAATAGGCTTCTCACCGGCAGGATATATATCAGTTATAATCAATGAATCCGAGTCATAAAAGGCAGTATAAAAATCTTTAAGAAGGTCTCTCGTCCTTGTATAACGGTGAGGCTGAAATACAGTTATCAGTCTTTTATCTTTCCACCCGTCCCTTGCTGCCTTGAGTGTTGCCTTAATCTCAGCAGGATGATGGCCATAATCATCAACTACCATTACACCATCTGCCTCCCCTTTTACCTGAAATCTCCTCTGGACACCACTGAACTCCTCCAGTCCTCTTTTTATAGAACCAAAATCCATGTCCAGCTCAAGACCGACTGCAATGGCTGCCATAGAATTATATATATTATGCATCCCGGGAATATTAAGTTTTATCTCACCTAATATCTTCTGCCTTCTCAGTGCGGTAAACATGGTTGTCCTGCCTGAAAATTTTATATTCCCTGCATTATATTCAGCCTGACTACTGAATCCATAAGTAATGAATCGCTTCTCTACATGTGGAATAATTGACTGAATATGCTCCTGGTCAAGGCAGAGGACTGACGAGCCATAAAATGGAACCTTATTTATAAATTTTAAGAATGCCTTTTTGATTTCTTCCATATCGCCATAATGATCAAGGTGCTCTGCATCTATTGTTGTAACTACTGCAATTGTCGGTGTAAGTTTTAAAAAGGAGCCGTCACTCTCATCCGCCTCTGCTACAAGAAAATCACCCTGTCCAAGTTTTG
Source organism: Nitrospinae bacterium RIFCSPLOWO2_12_39_16 (assembly GCA_001805005.1). Taxonomy (GTDB): domain Bacteria; phylum Nitrospinota; class Nitrospinia; order UBA9942; family UBA9942; genus UBA9942. The sequence goes on along the minus strand of MHDO01000096.1, from coordinate 19,175 downwards.
CACCACTGCCTATACTATTCACCCTTCCGCCTATAACCACTGTTGGATCAAGTCCTCCTGCATAGAGGACTGATGAGACCATAGATGTAGTAGTAGTCTTGCCGTGTGCACCTGCCACTGCAATACTATATTTCAGCCTCATCAACTCTGCCAGCATCTCTGCCCTTGGTATTACAGGTATAAGTTTTTTCTTTGCAACCACTACCTCCTCATTGTCAGGAGATACTGCAGATGAAACAACAACTACTTCAGCACCATTTACATTGGAAGCCTTATGCCCCATAAATACAGCTGCACCAATACCTGTAAGGCGTTTGACAGCCTCAGATTGTGAGAGGTCTGAGCCGCTGACTTTATAGCCAAGATTTAAAAGCACCTCGGCTATACCGCTCATCCCTGACCCGCCTATGCCGACAAAATGTATGTGTCTTGTTTTTCTGAACATAATAAAAACAGGATTAGAGGGTTCGAGGATTCGTGGGTTCGAGTGAAATCACTTGACCCCTTAACCCCTTTTTTTATTAACTTATAGCAGTATTCCACTATCTCCTTTGCTGCATTTGGTTTGCCCATCTTTCTGCTTTCGTATTCCATTTTAAAAAGGTTTGCCCTGTTCTGCATGAGAAATAAAATCTTATTTGCCAGCACTTCGCCACTCAAATCCCTTTCTATAATCATTTCTGCCGCTTCATGGTCTTTTAAGACAGCGGCGTTCATATCCTGATGACTGTTAATAGCAAATGGAAATGGAATTAATATAGCTGCCTTACCGCATGCTGTAATCTCTGATATAGTAGTTGCCCCGGCACGGCATATAACGAGGTCTGCCTTCCTGTATGAATCAGCCATATTATTAATAAAGGGAACTACCTCAGATTCAAAACCCATCTTGTCATAAGCCTTCTTTACAAACTCAAAATCTGTTTTCCCTGTCTGATGTATAATAAAAATTAAGTCCTTAAATTTAGTAAGATATTTCAATCCATCAACCATAGCCTTATTTATACTATGTGCCCCCTGACTCCCACCAAAAGTTAATATAGTAAACTTATCCGTGAAGATTGAGGAATTCGGAGTGCTGAATTGTAATTTAAATTCCGCATTCCGCATTCCGCATTCAACAATCCCCCTCCTTATTGGGTTTCCTGTCAAACATACCCTTCTCCCGCTAAAAAACTTTCTTGTTTCATCAAAGGATATAAATATCAAATTTGCAAATCTCCCAAGCATCCTGTTTGTAAATCCAGGAAAAAGATTCTGCTCCTGTATGACAAGGGGATAACCAAGAAGGAGTGATGCAGCACCAACAGGTCCAGAGGCATAACCCCCGACTCCAATAACAATATCAGGTCTAAAGCTATTCAATATTTTAATAGACTGTATAATTCCAATGGGTATCTTACAAAAGGATTTCATTTTTTTAAAAATCCCTTTCCCCTTTAAACCCTCTGATGAGATATATTTAACTTCATATCCTTCATTTGGGATGACACTGCTTTCAATTCCCTTCTTAGTCCCCACAAATAGCATTTGGGATGTATCTTCTCTCCTTTTGAATTCCTCTGCTATTGCTATGCCAGGAAATAGATGCCCTCCAGTTCCTCCGCCTGCAATTAAAACTTTCATGCTGAATGCTCCGATATATTTAACAATACACCAATGCTTACCATAGAAATAAGGAGTGATGATCCTCCTACACTGATAAACGGCAGAGGCAATCCCTTTGTTGGCAAAAGTCCTGCCGCCATCCCCATATTTATAACCGCCTGAATCCCTATTGTAAGTGTAATCCCAAGTGATAGATATGTCCCATAAAGGTCAGGGGACCTAAGAGATACCCTGATACCTCTCCATATCAATATAAGAAAGAGAGAGAGCACTGCTGAAATGCCTATAAAACCAAGCTCTTCACCAATCACTGAAAAAACAAAATCTGTATGAGGCTCTGGGAGATAAAATAGCTTCTGTTTCCCTTCACCAAGCCCAAGACCAAGAACCCCTCCCCTCCCGAATGCCAAAAGAGACTGAATTGTCTGAAAGCCTGTACCCAGAGGGTCGTTCCATGGGTCAAGGAAAGCCATAATCCTCTTCTTTCTATATCCAACTCTGAATATCGCCATGTATAGAAATGGAATCATCATCAAAACCGTAGAAAATAAAAATGAGAACCTTACACCTGCAGCAGCCATGAGTATAAATGCCACAATTGACATAACCACAACACTACCGAGGTCAGGCTGGACAATAATCAATATAAAAAATACGCCTATTACTACTAAATTCGGAAGATAGCCGTATGTAAAGTCCTGCAGATAATCCTTTCTCTTAACCAAAGAATAGGTTAAAAATAATATCATTGAGAATTTTACCAGTTCTGCAGGCTGAAACGAAAAAGCCCAGAAACTGAGCCATCTCCTTGCACCCCCAACTTCTTTACTGAAATATGGCATAAAAACCAAAATCAGCAAAACAATGGAAAAGACAAGTAATGGATAAGTTAGTTTAATAATTTTTCTATAATCTATCCTCGCCACTGCCACCATAGAAATTAAACCAAGTATCAGCCACATTAAATGACGCTTCAGAAAAAACTGCGGATCATGATACCTCTGCATTGCTATCACTGCGCTGGAGCTGTAAACCATAACGATGCCTATTACTATTAAGGCAATAGTACTTACTAAAATTATTGGGTCAAATGTTCTCTGTTTTGGCATAAAATCAAAACTTAACCACGAATGACACGAATGGACGAATCATACGAATTATTACTAATAGATAATTTTATTCGTGCCATTCGTATATTCGTGCAATTCGTGTTCTAAAGGTTTTATAATCTGTTTACTATCTCCTCAAACTGCTCCCCTCTGTCCTCATAGTCCCTGAACATATCAAAACTGGCACATGCAGGAGAGAGGAGGACTATATCCCCACTTTTAGCCCTTTTGTATCCTTCTTTTACAGCATTTTCAAGAGTGTCTGCCTCGATCCTATTTTTAAAACCATTCAGATTCTTTGCTATCTTCTTTTTTGCATCTCCAATCAATATAAGAAATTTTACCCTCTCCTCTATAAGTCCCTTTAAAGGCAGATAATCGCTTCCCTTGTCCTTACCGCCTGCTATAAGTATTATTGGCTCATTGAAACTCTGGAGTGATTTAACTGTGGCGCCTACATTTGTCCCTTTGGAATCGTTTATAAACCTGATCCCTCTTATTTCCCTTACCAGTTCCATCCTGTGTTTTATCCCTTTAAATTCCGATATCACATCTCTCATTATTTTACCGCTTATACCGCATATCCCGCTTATTGCCACAGATGCAAGTGTGTTTTCTATATTATGCACACCTATCAGTTTTAAGTCCTTTAGAGAGCAAACTGTCTCTTCTCTACCGTCATTCTTGAAAATTATCTTATCCTCTCTTACAAATGCCCCATTTTCCACCTCTTTTAACCTGCTGAAAAATACCTTTTTCCCTCTCACTTCTGTTGAGAATCCTGCAGTAATCTCATCATCTAAATTTAAAATCATATAATCATTTTCATCCTGATTTATAAATACCCTCTTTTTCAATTCTATGTATTCATCCATACTCTCATGCCTATCAAGATGATCGGGCGTAATATTCAATATTGCACTTATATAAGGTTTAAAGGTCTCACTCCCTTCCATCTGAAATGTGCTTATCTCCGATAAAACTAATTCGCTCTTTCCTCCATTCAAAACCTCCTCACATAATGGATTGCCAATATTGCCCCCCACAAATACCTTTTTGCCGCCCCTCTTAAGTATCTCGCCTGTCAGAGTCGTTGTAGTTGTCTTTCCATTTGTCCCTGTTATTGCAATAAAAGGAGCTTGAAGTTGCTGAAATGCAAACTCCACCTCACTCATTATTCTTATCCCCTTCTCTCTAATTTTGTTTAAAAATGGGGAATCCCACGGCACACCCGGACTTATAATAGTTAGGTCAATTCCATTTATATTCACACTGTCATGGCCGTTAAGTTTGAGTGAGATGCCTTTTTCAAGTTTCTTTACATTATCTGATAATGTCTCTTCCCCTTTTTCATCTGTAACTGTTACATTTGCACCTAATTTGTGAAGAAGATTGGCGGCAGATACACCCGACTTCGCAAGCCCAACCACTAAGGCATTTCGGATTTCGGATTTCGGATTTCGGATTTTAGATTTTATCATCTTAATTTCAATGTGCTCAATGAAAGTAACGCCAGTATAATAGCTACAATCCAGAATCTTACAATTACCTTTGGCTCCTCCCACCCCGACTCCTCAAAATGATGATGGAGCGGAGCCATTTTAAATATCCTTTTCCCTCTGAGTTTAAATGAGGCAACCTGAAGGATAACAGAAACTGCCTCTGCAACAAATATCCCGCCTATCACAAGCAGTATAAGTTCATGTTTTGTTATAACTGCCAGAGTCCCGAGCATCCCGCCAAGCGCGGTTGACCCGACATTTCCCATAAACACCTCAGCAGGATATGAATTAAACCACAAGAATCCGAGACTCGCACCAACCGCAGCCCCGCATAATATAGTCAACTCACCTGCACCCCTTATATGCTCTATATTGAGATAATTTGCAAAATTGAAATGCCCTGTTACATAGGCAATTACCATATAGGCTGCAGTTGATATTATTATTGGCCCTATCGCCAGCCCGTCCAATCCATCAGTTAGATTTACGGCATTGGATGTCCCGACTATCACAAGCACTGCAAACACTATATACATAATCCCCATTTCAGGCTTTATAGTTTTTAAAAACGGGATGCCAAGTTTTGTCATAATCAGCGAAAAATCCTTGTCAAAATATAATATAAGGACAAGTATCAGTGCCACCAGTGACTGTATTGCAAATTTTTCCTTCCCCTTTAAGCCATTTTTTCTCCCCTTTAATTTTAAATAATCATCTATGAAACCTATCATGCCAAATGAGACAGTTGAAAATATTACAAGCCATATATATTTATTTGTAAGGTCTGCCCACAAGAGCGTTGGGACAAAAAGGGCAAAGAGTATCATTATCCCTCCCATCGTAGGTGTCCCTGCCTTTGACTGATGAGAACGAGGGACATCCTCCCTTATCCGCTCACCAATCTGTTTCTCTCTGAGTTTCCTTATAATCCATGGTCCAAATATAAAACTGATTATCAGTGCAGTCAGGATCGCATAGGCAGTCCTGAATGTTATATATCTGAATACATTAAAAAATGAATATGCCTCATGAAGAGGAAATAAAAGATGATATATCATTATGATACCTTTCTCAGTTTAATAATCCTCTCCACCACATTCTCCATCTTCATCCCCCTTGACCCCTTTATCATTACACAATCGCCAGATTTCAGCTCATCATCAAGAATAAATGCTACCTCATCAAAATTCTCGCAATGATAAACCCTCCCCCTTGGCATACCACTCAAGACAGCTTCATAAAAAATAAACTTAGACTCAGTGCCAACAGTTATAAGACAATCAATTGACTCCGATGCAACCAGTCTCCCTATATGTCTGTGTCCCTCTTCTGATGCCTCACCCAATTCCAGCATATCTCCCACTACAAGAAATTTCTCTCCTGGGAAATCTGCAATAGAGAATTCTTTTATTGCAGCCTCCATTGAAGATGGATTTGCATTATATGCATCATTTATAAATGTAATATCTCTGTCAATCATAAACTGCTCCATCCTCATCGGAAGTGGCTTAAAAGACTCAATCCCCTTTTTTATATCATTAATATCTATGCCAAGGCTTTTCCCGACGGCGGCAGCCGAAAGAGCATTATAAATATTGTGATAACCAAGGCAGGAGAGATTAATCACAGTATCTTTTCCATCCATCTTGAGGATAAATTGATATCCTATATCCTTATTCTTCTTTATATCTACAGCAGTAATATCCGAAGGAGAATTTATACCAAATGTAATCACTTTTCCCTTAAACCACTTTTTTAGTTCCATAACAAGCGTGTCATCAGAGTTTAAGATTGCTGTCCCGTTCTCCCCTATTCTACTTATCAATTCTCCCTTTGCATCCCTTATATTTTCTATTGAACCCAGCTTCTCCAGATGCGCCATGCCTATATTTGTGATTATTCCTATGTCAGGCTCAGCAATCTGGCTTAATTTTTCAATCTCACCCTTCTCGTTCATGCCCATCTCAAGTATTGCCACCTGATGACTATCATTCATTTTTAAAAGTGTTAGAGGCAGGCCAAACTGATTATTAAGATTTCCCTCATTTTTTAAAACATTAAACCTGACACCCGCCACAGATGCCGACATCTCCTTTGTTGTGCTCTTTCCATTACTTCCTGTTATTGCTACAACCGGTATTTTTAATCTCCTCCTGTGATAATTGGCTATTTCATGCAGTGCCTTGAGTGTATCTTTTACCTCTATTATTGTGTGGAGATTGCTCTCACCGCCATGAAAGAATTTTCTTTTTATCAGGCCTCTATCTGAAATGACTGCACCCCCTGCACCCTTCATCAGAGCCTGGACTACAAATTCATGCCCATCAAAATTTTTTCCCTTAATAGCTATAAAGAGTTCATCTTTGCCAATAGTCCTTGAATCTATTGATACAGATGGATAAACCCCAGAACCGGAACCCATTAACAGTGTTCCCTTTGTTACCTTCAATATTTCTTCTAATGTAAATTGAGTCATATAAAATAATGGGGTCAAGGGGTCAAGTAGAAACAACCCCTTGAGTCCTTGAACCTTTGAACCCTTGAACTCGTTTCTTTATTGCTTCTCTTGCAACCTCCCTGTCATCAAAGTGTATTTTTTTATCCCTGAATATCTGATAGTCCTCATGCCCTTTCCCTGCAATAATCACAATATCACCCTTCGAGGCGTTATTTATCGCAAACTCGATTGCCTCTCTCCTGTCAGAAATCTTGATATGCCTTTGACTCCTGACTATTGATTCCTGACTACTGACTCCTGCTTCAATTTCCTCAATTATTTTTAACGGGTCCTCACTCCTCGGATTATCGGATGTTATAATTGCAAAATCACTATACTCTACTGCTGCCTTTCCCATCAATGGACGCTTACCTCTGTCTCTGTCACCTCCGCATCCAAATACAACAATAAGTCTCTTATGCGGGAGCTCCTTTGCAGCATTAAGGACATTCTTCAATGCATCGTCGGTATGGGCATAATCAACCAATACTGTAAAGTCCTGTCCTTCATTTATCCCTTCCAATCTCCCCGGGACCGTATCAAGCAATAATATACCTTTTATAATACTCTCCTTTGAAAATCCCTCAAGTATGGCTGTAGATACAGATGCAAGGATATTATACATATTATGCATCCCTAAGAGTTTTGATTCTATATTCAACTTGCCAATTGGAGTAGTGGCAACAAATTTAAGACCTTTTACTGACACATCTATATCATCTGCCTTTACATCTGCATCTTCCGCAATGCCATAAGTCAAAATCTTATCCATCCTTGAGTCTTTTATTAATCTCTTTCCATAAGGGTCATCTATATTTATGACAGCCTTTTTCAATTCGTATTCTTTAAAAAGTCTTGCCTTTGCAAAAAAATATTTCTCTAAGTTGCCATGAAAATCAAGATGGTCATGTGTCAGGTTTGTAAAGACACCCATCTCAAACCTTGTCCCATAAACCCTGTCCAATTCCAGAGAATGAGACGATACCTCCATGACACAATACTTTCCACCGCCATCAACGACTTTCTTAAAAAATCTTTGAAGATCAAGGGATTCAGGGGTTGTATGTAATGAGGAGATAATCTCTCTATCAAATCTATAATCAATAGTCCCTATTAATCCGCTCTTAAAATTATTCGCCCTTAGAATAGAATTTATCAGATAGGATGTAGTCGTTTTGCCATTCGTCCCTGTAATACCTATTATTGATATCTCCCTCGATGGATGCCCATAAAACTCAGCAGATATAACAGCAAGTGCCTTCCTTGAATCAGGGACAGTTATATAAGTAACTTCGGATTTAGGATTTCGTATTACGGATTTAAAATCTCCATCCCATAAGCCATTCTCTACAACCACTGCCCTCGCTCCGCTCTCTACCGCTTCATTTAAAAAATTATGCCCATCAGATTTAAGCCCTTTTATTGCTACAAATAGAGAGCCTTCATCTATCTTTTTTGAATCATAATATATAGATGAAATCTCTATATCCATACTCCCATTTACATTTATCAGGTTTACCTCCTTGAAAATTTCCTGAATCTTCATATAAAAATAGGATGAGGTTAAGGTTTAGGTTAAGAGAGTCTTTCTTTAACCTTATTCTCACCCTTAATCTGTTTTTCTCTAGCTTTTAACCTATCCACAATGTCTTTGTCCGATGGAACTTTCAAATATAAAAGTGACTGTCTTGCTATCTCCCTGAATACAGGGGCTGCAACTTCTCCTCCCCATGCAATATCCTCAGGTTCATCTATAATAACCAGTATAACTATCCTCGGATTTTTTGAAGGCACATATCCTATAAATGATGATATAAATTTATCATTTGAATACCCCTTTTTATCTTGAGAGGCCTTCTGTGCTGTCCCGGTCTTGCCCGCAACATCATACCCTTCCAGTATCGCCTTCTGCCCTGTTCCATATCTAACAGCATATTCCAAAATCTCTGTCAGTTCTCTGCTGGTCTTTTCTGATATTATCCTCCTGACCACCTCAGGCTTAAATTCATCTACAATCATTCCATCCTTCTCAACTGCCTTTATTGCATATGGCTTCATCAATATTCCGCCATTGGCAATTGCAGATATTGCAGATACCAATTGAATCGGGGTAACAGAAACCTCCTGTCCAAAGGATATGGATGCCAAGGATATACCCGACCACTCTTTAATATCCCTTACCTTTCCAGCCGACTCGCCAGGCAGATTGATATTTGTCTTTGAACCGATGCCAAATTTCAATATATAGTCATAAAAATTTTTTGCACCAAGTCTCTGGGCAACCTTTATTGCACCTATATTGGATGACTTACCAATAATTTCCTTTAAGGTAAGCCATTTATACTTGTGATTTTTAGCTTCATGTATTATTTTTCCTGCAATTTCGTATTCGCCATTCTCACAGAAAAAGATATCATTCTGATTTGCAATCTTCTCTTCAATGGCAGCCGCCGTTAATATCAGCTTAAATGTAGAACCTGGCTCAAAGCTATCAGTTATACCTCTGTTTCTCCAGTCCCTTTCCTTATATTGGCTGAAGCTGTTTGGGTTAAACTGGGGCTGATCAGCCATTGCCAGCAGCTCCCCTGTATAAGGATTCATCACTATCGCCGTCCCCCCTTTTGCCTTGTATCTTGATACCTGTGCAGCAAGCTCCTTTTCTGCTATATATTGTATGACCTCATCAATTGCCAGCCTCAGGTCATAACCTCTTTCCGTGGATTTTTCATAGTCATCGGCAAAATTTATACTCCTTCCAAAGGCATCCTTTTCAATAACAATACGGTCAGGACTACTCATTAACTGCTCATCATAAGAATATTCTACGCCTGATAACCCATGATTATCTATACCTACAAAACCAATCATCCTTCCCGCTATATCCTTCTTTGGATAAAATCTCTTCCCCTCTTTTAGAAATCCTATACCTTTAAGGCTAAGAGACTCCACTGCATCAGCCTCATCAGGCATTACCTTTCTCTTAATCCATATAAAACCCTTCTCTTTATTAAACTCCTTGATTAATCTTGAACTGTCCACTTTGAGCATTTGAGAAATAATGTTTGCCGCTTTATAAGGGTCTTCTATCTCAAAGGGGTTGGCATAGATTGAATCTGCTTCTACACTCACTGCAAGCTCCCTCCCTTTTCTATCGTATATTGCTCCCCTTTCAGACATTGGAGATAATGTCCTGTAATACTGCTTATTTGCAAGATTCAAAAATTTTCCATACTGAAGAATCTGTATGTTATAAATCCTTTCCCATACAACACCAAAACAGATAACAAAAAAGAGCAAAACAAGGTAAATTTTAATCTTAGTCTTTTTTTCAATATTTCCTGAATACATAAATTATAAAGAAAAATTAAAAATAAAATATCAAAATTGATGAAATATTTAATTCCTTAATTTTGATGTTTGCATTTTAATTTTTGATTTTGTTATTCACTTTTAATAATAACTATCTGCCCATCCTGTGGAAATGACAACCCTAATTGGGTAGTTGCTATATTCTCTACCCTGTCCAATGATTTCAGGCTTGCCATTTCAATCTTCAAGAGTTTATTACTCTGAACTAATTTTGCCCTTTCTTTAAGCAGTTTCTCGAATTTATAGTTAATATTTAAAATGTTAATATATGGCCATATATAAAATAAAACACCTGTAATGAAAAGGAATATACATACAGAGTAAGTCAGAAATTCTCCGGGGTTAATATTCCTTCTCTCTCTATTGAATGTATACATAAATCAAAGTTACAAGTTTTTCAATTCGCTATCTTTTCTGCTGCCCTAAGCTTTGCACTCCTTGCCCTCGGATTTCTCCTCACTTCTTCTTCAGAAGGGGTCACAGGTTTTTTTGTCAATATCTTTATGACACCTTTCCTTCCGCATATACATTTTGGTATATCATGCGGACAGATACACCCATGCTCTATTTCTCTAAACAGATTCTTGACAATCCTATCCTCAAGAGAATGATAGGATATAATACAAATTCTTCCCTCTATATTCAGAACATCAATCGCATCTCTTATTGCATCTTCCAGTATTTCTATTTCACCATTCACAGCAATTCTTATAGCCTGAAAAGTCTTTGTAGCAGGATGTATCCTTTGAGACCTGTGAGCAGGTGGTATAGCAGAGACCACTATGTCAGACAGTCGAGATGTAGTATCAACTGGCATCTTCCCCCTCTCCCTGACTATTGCACGGGCTATTTTCTTCGCCCATTTTTCCTCACCATATTTATGGATTATGCCCCTTAGTTTCTCTTCATCAAAATTGTTTACAATCTCCTTTGCAGTAACACCTCTACTCCTGTCCATTCTCATATCAAGTGGGGCATCCTGAGAAAAACTAAACCCTCTTTCAGCAGTCATAAGCTGCCGTGTTGAAACCCCAAGGTCAAAGAGAATCCCGTCAACCTTTGAAAACCCTGCCCTACCACTGACAACATCTTTAATATTTTTAAAATTATCATGGAAAATATGAACCCTTTCCCTGTATGAAGACAATCTGTCTGAAGCGAACTTTATTGAATCTTCATCCCTGTCTATACCTATAAGAATACCTGTGGGTAAGCTTTTTTTTAGTATATGCTCTGCATGCCCCCCGTCTCCAAGATTAGCATCAACATATATATTATCTGGTTCACATCGAAGAAAATTAATCACCTCATTTAACAATACAGGGATATGAACCATCATAAGTTAAAAGTTCATAAGGTTATAAAGTTGAAAAAATTAAACTTTATGAACTTTATAAACTACAGAAAACCAATTTCCATAAGTTTATCGGGCAGTGCCTTGACTTTTTCCTTAACCCCTTCTCTAAATTCATCCCACTTGTCTTTGCTCCAGATTTCAATTTTATTCCTTATACCAAGTACTGCTACATCTTTCTGAAGTCTTGCAAACTCTCTCAATGTTGGCGGTATAAGTATCCTCCCCTGATTGTCCAGTGAACACTCGGAGGCATTAGAATATATTATACGAACTATATCCACTACCTCTTTTTGCATTGTTGATAAATGCCCGATTCTTTCCTCTATCCCCATCCATTCCTCTGTAGGATAGGCAACAATGTATGGTTCAAGATAGGTAAGAATCAATTTCCCACCGTATTTACTGTTAAGTATCTCCCTAAACTTTGAGGGGATGCTCAGTCTTCCTTTTGAATCAATAGATTGGAGAGATTGTCCAATAAACATACCCTTTCTCCTATTTTATCCCACTTTATCCCACAACTTGGTGTAAATATACCACCATGACAGATAATGTCAAGAAAAAAAGATAAAAAAATGAAAAGTTTTTTGGTATGATTTAAAATCTTAGATTAGGGATGAAACACTCATAAACCTTTGGCTCACAAAAGAGGGGAAAATTCCAATAACCAAGCATCAATAATCAAATAATTTCCAATTCCAATTTCCGAAAGTATTATTTAAGATTTGAAATTTGCATTTTCGTATAAAAAAAGGGGGGGATTCGGATAGACTTGAAGCTAATTAAGTTTTTGACCTGTCTTTATAAAATTAACTATTATCTCTGCTGTCCTCTTTGATGCACCTTGTTCACCAAGTGAATATCTGATATTTTTCAATTCCTCTTTCATCTGCTTAAGCCTGTCTTTTTTTTCTAAAAAATATATTGCCTTTTCAGCAATATTTTTTGCATTCATATTGTATTGCAAAAGTTCTGGTACTACTTCCTTTCCTGCAAGAAGATTAGGAAGTCCTGCATAGGTAACATTTACAAGTGCCTTTGCCAGATAATAAGAGAAAAAAGATGATTTATAAACAATTATCATAGGAGTACCAATGATTGCTGCCTCAAGTGTAGAAGTTCCGGATTTTGTAATAAGGAGGTCTGACACCTTCATCACATCATAGTTTTTCCCTTTAACAACATTAATATGAGAATACTCGGAGGTAATAAAATTTTTCAAATAATCTTCTTCAATTGATTGAGAGAGGGGAAGTAAGAACTGAACTGATGGATATTTCTCTTTTATAAGGCTTGACGCTTTTAAAATTTCAGGAAGTATATAGGCAATCTCTTTTTTTCTGCTCCCCGGTAATATTCCTAAAATTAACTGCTTGCTGTCAATTCCTAATTCTTTGCAAATCCCCTCCTTATTTAAAGCAGGATTTATTACCTCAAACAATGGGTGTCCCACAAATTCTACTTCAACTCCCTCCTTTTGATAAAACTCTTTCTCAAATGGGAGAATTACCATCATCTTATCAACATATCTTTTTATGGTCTTTACCCTCCCCTTTCTCCATGCCCATACCTGTGGGCTTATATAATAGAATACAGGTATGCCCCTCTCTTTTGCAGCCTCTGCTATCTTGAGATTAAAACCAGGATAATCTATCAGAACAACACCTTTAACATTTCCACTATCTAATCTTTCTACTACCTGTTTATAAAGCCTTCTGATTAAGCCTAATTTTTCTATAACCTCCCAGAAACCTACGACTGAAATATCAAATACATCACAAAACATATCAACACCGGCAGACCTCATGTATTTGCCGCCAACACCTGAGATTTTAATATCAGGTGAGAGTTTCTTTATCTCCCTCGCCAGATTCCCTCCATAGAGGTCTCCCGAATCTTCACCGGTTATGATTAATAGTTCATAGTTCATATGTAGGGCAAAAATAAGGTGTCAGATAATATCCAGTTATTGCGTCAGCTATTGATCTTTCCCCGAAAAACTGGACACTCTGTTAAGTTTAAGCTGCATTCTGCAGCCTCTCATATTCTGCAGGACTTTTATAGCCCAATGCAGAATTCTTTCTAACACGATTATAGAATACCTCAACATATTCAAAAATACTAAGCTTCGCTTTGACTTCGATTAAAAAGTCAGGAAACTCCAATTTTTTAACCAATTTTATAACCTATTGACAATTTTAACCATTTAACCTATATTATAGGTGAAAGCAAATAAAATAAATATCCCTGTTTAACTTTAAGGGAGGTGCAAATCATGATAAAGAGAATAGATTTCTATCATTTTGATTACAGCACTCTTGAATTTCTGGGTAATATCTTGATAATAGCAATTATAACAGGAATAGCTATTATTATTTTTATCCTCCTGACCACATCAGTAGCTTCGCAAAACATTATCTGATTTCAAGATGCCTTGTATATGTGTTGTATAGAGAATATCCCTATATTTTCACTCCATATAGAATGTCTTGTTTCTTCCCTCATATACTAAAAATTTTTCTATTATTTTCTAATATTTAGGATACTTCAGGGGGGATTTATTGGCGTCCCCAGGGGGATTTGAACCCCCGTTACCGCCGTGAAAGGGCGATGTCCTTGGCCGGGCTAGACGATGGGGACACAAAAACAGTGATTAGTCATTAGTTGTTGGCAAAAGACCAATAACTAATAACCTTTTATTTTTAATTGTTTTTACTAACCACTAATCACTACTCACCAATAACTGTAGTTAGTGGTGAGCCGCCTGGGATTCGAACCCAGCACACCCGCCTTAAAAGGGCGGTGCTCTACCAAATGAGCTAGCGGCCCATAAAAAAAACTAACATTTTAAGCTATCAAATCCACTAATTTTTGTCAATTTAAAATTCTTTAGTAGATATGTATCAACTATACACACAGGTAATGCTTTTGAACCCTGAAAAATACTATAGTTTTTGCGAAGAGGTAAAACCATTATGAGATTTTTGAACTGCACCCCTCATGTTTAGCAGCTTTAATTTCCAAGGGTAATATCCAAAAAAGGAAGATTTAACCTGACGATTCCCTGCAGCCCTGCCAGGGGGCCATTCATCAGTTCCTGTCAAAATTTAAAAATATTTTTGCAATCTCAAAATGCCGTATGATATACTATTTTTAAATTAAGTTTTTTTATGGAGGAAGAGAATGAAAAACACATTTTTAAAATCTTTATCAAGGGTAACACTGGCTATAGTTGTTTTAACAACAAGCATAGTCCTTGCAAGATACATCTCCAGCTATATTGACAAAAAGGCAGGTTACCAGCCGAATGAATGGTCGGTAGAGCCTTCAAAGGCTGTTGCGGGGAGTGTTTCAGCAATACCTGCAGGTGGTTCATTTGCAGACATCGTTAAAGAAGAAAAACCTGCAGTCGTGAATATTAATACAACTCAGATGATAAAGCATCAGCAGAAAAAGGGATTCAGGGGTCCTACACCTTTTCCTTTCGGTGAGGAGGACCAATTTAAGGATTTCTTTGACAGGTTCTTCGGAGAGACCCCGCCTCAGGAGATTCCGAGACAGAGCCTCGGTTCAGGGTTCATCATAGATAAGGACGGTTATATCCTTACAAATAATCATGTGATTGAGAGGGCGGATAAGATAAAGGTTACTCTTGGAAACGGCAAGGAGTATGACGCAAAGGTTATAGGTATAGACCAGAAGACCGATATTGCACTTATCAAGATAGAGTCAAAAGAGGAGCTTCCGATAGTCAGGATAGGAGACTCCGATATGCTTGAAGTGGGAGAGTGGGTAGTTGCCATCGGGAATCCCTTCGGCGTCGGACAGAGTGTAACTGCAGGTATAGTGAGTGCAAAGGGGAGGGTTATCGGGGCAGGGCCCTATGATGATTTCATCCAGACTGATGCATCTATTAATCCGGGAAACAGCGGTGGTCCTCTTATAAACACAAAGGGTGAGGTAATCGGTATAAATACGGCAATATTTACTGCAGGAGGTACGGCGGGAAATATAGGAATTGGGTTTGCCATACCGATTAATGTAGTAAAGCCTGTTTTAAAGGAATTAAAGGAAAAGGGTGTCGTTACCAGAGGATGGCTTGGGGTAATGATTCAGAAGGTTACCCCTGAAATAGCAAAGTCATTTAATCTTGCCGAGAGTGAGGGTGCCCTTGTCGGGGATGTGGTTAAAGGCAGCCCGGCAGATAAAGTGGGAATAAAGAGGGGCGATGTGATTGTTGAGTTTGATGGTAAAAAGATAAAGAATGTTGAAGACCTTCCAAAACTGGTTGCCCTTGTAAAGCCTGAATCAAAGGCAGAAATGGTTATCATAAGAGACGGGACAAGGAAGAAATTTAATGTAACTGTCGGGACACTGAAAGAGGAGAAAGAAGTGGCCGAGGCAAAACCGGAAGAGGAGATGGGGCTGTTTGTCCAGAATATCACCCCTGAGATTGGCCAGCAATTTAATTTAGATTCTACAGAAGGTGTCATCATTGTAGATGTAAATCCCGGCAGCCCTGCTTTTACATCAGGTGCAAGAAGGGGGCAGATTATAATTGAAGTGAATAGGAAAGAGATAAAGAATCTTGACGATTACAAAAAGGTAGTGAAAAATATAAAGGGTGGCGATGTGGTAACTCTTTTAATAAGAGATGGCAAAAGCACAAGATACATCGGGTTCACACTACCGAAGGAGTAAAAAAACAGAAGCAAGAAGTGAGAAGCAAGAAGTTGGAAGACGGAAGTTTTTTTCTTGTCTCTTGCTTCTTGTTTCTTGCTTCTATCTTCTCCCCTCAGTCCATGCACAGGAAAGAAGAACTCCTGTTGTAATTGCAGTTGAAAAGGTAAGCCCTGCTGTTGTCAACATAAATACTGAAGAGGTTATTCGCCAGAGGGCTAATCCGTTCACAGGTTTAGGAGATGAGTTTTTTGACCAGTTTTTTCAGGACTTTTCCCCCCCGCAAGACTATAAAAGACAGAGCCTCGGTTCAGGGGTCATAATAAATCAAAAAGGCTATATACTTACAAACGAGCATGTCATATCAAGGGCATCAACAATAAAGGTTACCTTAAGCGACAACAGGGAGTTTGATGCACATCTTGTCGGGGCTGACTCCCGTTCTGACCTTGCAATTATAAAAATAGATTCTGATAAACCTCTGCCATTTGCCCAAATGGGAGCATCTGCCGATATCATGATAGGGGAGAGTGTAATTGCCATTGGTAATCCATTTGGACTTTCACACACTGTTACTACAGGGATAGTGAGTGCTGTAAACAGGAGCATAAAGGGTGAGGATGGCAGGATATACTCCGATTTTATTCAGATTGATGCATCCATAAATCCGGGTAACAGCGGGGGTCCTCTTTTAAATATTAATGGCGAGGTTATTGGCATAAATACCGCCATATATCAAAAGGCTGAGGGGATCGGCTTTGCAATGCCCATAGACAGGGCAAAGAGGATAGTCAATGACTTAATCAAATACGGTGAAGTCCATGAGGCGTGGATAGGTATATTTGTCCAGGAGCTTACTCCTCAGATAGCAAAGTCTTTCGGTTATTCAAATACAAAAGGGGTTATAATATCACAGGCATTTAAAGGCGGTCCATCGGAGAGGGCAGGATTAAAAAGAGGGGATATAATAATCTCCATCGGAAATAAACCGATAAGGGCAATAGATGATTACTATGACCTGATTTATGGCTATGGTCATAATGATAAAATAGGCATTACTGTTTTCAGGGATGGTGAAAAGATTGCAGTTAATGTAACAGCACAGGCAATCCCTGAAGAACTGTCAGATGAAATTGCACTTGAGTGGCTCGGCATAGCTGTGGATGAGATAACGAGCAAGGCAGTTAAAAAATATCAACTCTTTACTGATTCAGGTGTATTAATATCAAAGGTGGAAAAAGGGGGTCCTGCCGGGAGGATAGGTATAGAGGCTGGGGATGTGCTGAGGCAGATAAATCAGGCAAAGGTTGAGACTATAAAGGATTTCAAAAAGGCAGTCATATCGGCGAAAAAGGGGAGCAGCGTCTTGTTGCTCATCCAGAGGGGGGAATATGGCTACTATGTTACAGTAGAACCATAAAAAGAGGAAAGAGTAATTCCATATTATAAGCAACCACAGATGGACGCAGATAAAACAAGATGAGAAAGTTGGATTATGAGTGCCGAATAAAGCGTATTAGTTTTTGCTATTGTATGTTCTATCCATGCCGAAAGTGGAGAGAAATAATATATGTTTTTGATAGAGAATAAAGGAAAGACTATTTTATGAGAAAAGAAACTAAAAACTGGCTTCAAATGGTAAAATACGACCTTAAAACAGCCGGATGTATGTTTAAGACAGGACGATATGTATATGTTGTTTTTATGTGCCATCTTGCTATAGAAAAGATGCTGAAGGCTATAGTTTCAGAGGCTGCAGGAAAAACACCGCCCATGACACACAATTTAATTTACCTCTTGAAACTCAGTGAAGTTAATCCACCCCAGCCTCTGCATGATTTTATCTCCATAATCAGTAATGCCAGTATCCCTACCCGATACCCGCAGGATTTTAAAAAGCTCGTAGAAGTTTACTCAAAGACTATTGCAAAGAGCTATCTTAAAAAGACAAGGGAGGTTATAAAATGGTTAAGAGAAGACAAGAGATTAAAAGGATAATAAAGAGATATGTTGAGGAGCTAAAAAATTTAGGAATTACCCCTGAGAAGATAATGATTTACGGTTCTTACGCCAAAGGGCATCCAAGGGAAGGGAGTGATATTGATATTATTGTCATTTCTAAGGACTTCAGGGGTAAGAACTTGAGAGAGAGGCTTGAAATACTTGGTCTAGCTGCAGGAAGGGTATTTGAACCTATAGAGGCAATAGGATATACAGAGGATGAGATTATTGCAAAAGAAGATGGGAGTTTTTTGGATGAAGTAGTAACAGAGGGTTTGGCAGTTGCTTTGTAATAACTGATTTATGGGGGGTGGGGTTATGAAAATGAAGGGTAATTTGATTTCTTCAATCAGTATAATCTTTATACTGCTTGTGAGCATGGCGATGACAGGGTGTGCAACACCATTACATATTGCTGCAGCAAGAGGTGACATTAATGCCGTTAAAGCCTTGCTTGAGCAGAGAGCTGATGTAAATAAAAGAGATAAAAATAGCAGCACACCTTTACATGAAGCAGCGTCTAAAGGCCATGCAAATATAGTGCGTTTACTTATAGAAAAGGGGGCTGATGTAAACGCTAAAAGTAAAGTTGGTCACTCTCCTTTACATCTTGCCGCATTTGCTGGCAGTTTAGAATCAGTACGTTTACTTGTAGAAAAAGGGGCTGATATAAATGCAACACTGTTTACTGGTGCAACACCTTTACATAATGCAACATATAATGAGCATGTTGAAATAGTACGTTTACTTATAGAAAAAGGGGCTGATATAAATGCAACACTTTCTGATGGCACAACCCCCTTGACTTCTGCTGTAATTTTTGGTCGCGCAAGTGTTGTGAGCTTACTTTTAGAAAAAGGAGCTGATACAACCATAACAGCAACACTTCCTTCTTTAGGTAAGAAGACTCCACTGGAAATAGCAGAAAAATTCAATAAAACAATAATTACAAAAATGATAAGAGAAGCAGGAAAAAAACAAAATGAGATTTCCTTAAAAGTAGAGAAAAAACAGTCCGCCGAAATTATACCAACTTCTTTTTCAAAGTCCGA
>MHDO01000095.1 GCA_001805005.1 Nitrospinae bacterium RIFCSPLOWO2_12_39_16 | reverse complement strand
TCCTCTTAATAATTAAAAGTTTGGGTATTATGACATGCTTAAATTAGGACATTTCTACTTTGCCAGAATAGGACATTATCATTTTGCTGTTACAGTGTTTTTTCGGTCAGAAATATAATATTGACGGAGTGTGCTTAAATATGTTACTTATTTAACCATGCCTATAAAACTACTTTTTGCTGATGACAATGTTACAATTCAAAAGGTTGCAGAGCTTGCCTTTGAAAGTGAAGATGTGGAAGTAACTACTGTCAGCAGTGGTGATAAGGTCATTGAGAAGCTAACCGAATCCATGCCTGATATTATTATAGCCGATGCATTCATGCCGGGAATGAACGGAATAGAACTCTGCGAGAAACTTAAAAAAGATGAAAACTACAGCAATATACCTGTCCTCCTGCTTAGAAATGAGTTTGATGAGTTTGATAATGATGTTCTTGTAAAAATTGGAGCTGATGACTGTATTACAAAGCCGTTTAAATCTGAGGAACTTGTAAAAAAGATAAAAGAGTTTGCTGCTAAAAAGACTGTTCTTAACTATACTCTGAGTGAAGCCGAAGTATCATTTCAGAAAAGCATTGAACAGCCTATTGCAGCCGCTGAAATTGAATCTCTTGAGCCTCAACCAGTTCTTTCTGAGGATAATACTCATCAGGAAGAAAATTTAGGAGAAAAAGAACTGGGAGACATCCTCATTTTAAAACCTGACGATGAGGTTACAGATGAGACTAATGAAAATATGGAATCTCTCTCCTCTGTAGAAATTATATCCCATGAATCAAAGACAGAAGATGAGGATTTAAACATATCCGGCTTGCTAAATGATGAAGAGATAAAAAATTTAAAGAATGAAATCAAGAAGGCAGAGGAAGAGCTGCTCATTTCAATACCGGAAGAAAAAGCAGATGAGGAACTACCTCCTTTCCAAATGGAAGAAACCACTACTTCAATTACTGCCAATAATTCTTCATTTGACTTAAATAATTTTATTGGTGAACTTGAAAAGGAGTCCGTTATTAGTAAAAAGATAAAGGATATTGTTGTAAAAGTTACTGAGGATGTTTTTGAAAAAACCCTGAAGTCATCTGTAGAGAAATCTATGAAAGACTCCATAGAAACCATACTGAAAGATAAAACAGAGAAGCTAATCCTCTCCTTAACGCCGCATCTTACAAAGACAATAGAAGGTGTAGTCACCGATGTCGTCCCTGAACTTGCCGAATCCCTCATAAAAAGAGAGATTGAAAAGATAAAAAACAGCGAGATGAGTTAAGGAAAATATAAAATTTTGCCACAGAGGCACGGAGACACAGAGGAAGGATAAATAAATGGGACACAGATAAAACACAGATTTAACAACATGAAGATAAGATGATGAGAAGTTAAGAAGTTATGAGGTTTTGTATTTTTCATCTTCCAATCTTCTTATCTTCTCAGTTTCTTGTTTTGATTTTATCTGTGTTCATCCGTGTTTATCTGTGGTTGCTTCTGTAATTTTTTTTGGTTGTGGCGAAAGCCACGCTGTGTCAATCTGTGGTTTCATTAGGTTTTTGTTAAATATGGAAAGATGGTATAAATTCTGGCAGGAAAAGGGATATTTTCATGCAAATGAAAACTCAGACAAGAAATCTTACTGTATTGTCATCCCGCCTCCTAATATAACAGGTGCACTCCATATAGGTCATGCATTAAACAACACAATTCAGGATATCCTCACCCGATGGAAGAGGATGGAGGGCTTTAACACCCTCTGGATGCCCGGCACTGACCATGCAGGCATAGCGACACAGAATGTTATTGAGAGGCAGCTATTGGCAGAAAGGACAGACAGACACAAACTCGGCAGGGAAGAATTTGTTGAGAGGGTCTGGAAATGGAAGGAAAGGTCAGGGGGGGAGATAATAAGACAGCTTAAGAGACTCGGTGCCTCATGTGATTGGGAGAGGGAGAGATTTACAATGGATGAAGGGCTCTCAAAGGCAGTGAGGGAGGTCTTTGTCCGATTATATGAAGAGGGATTAATTTACAAAGGAGATAGATTAATTAACTGGTGTCCAAGATGCCATACGGCACTATCAGATTTAGAAGTTGAGCATGAAGAACAAAAGGGACATCTGTATCATATAAAATATCCGCTAACCAACCCCGGAGAGGGTTTCATAACTATCGCAACTACGCGCCCTGAGACAATGCTCGGAGATACAGCGGTGGCAGTAAACCCCGACGATGAGAGATATAAAAATTTTATTGGAAAGACCGTAACCCTTCCGATTGTCAACAGAGAGATTTCTGTAATTGCAGATTCCTATGTGGATAAGAGTTTTGGGACAGGGGCATTAAAAATTACACCTGCCCATGACCCTAATGACTTTGAAATTGGAACAAGGCACAACCTCCCTCATTTAAAGGTAATTGCTGAAGATGGGACAATGAATGAAAATGCAGGTAAATATAAGGGGCTTGACAGATTTAAGTGCAGAAAGGCATTGCTAAGCGATTTGGAAAAGGGGGGATTTCTACTAAAGGTTGAGGATTATGCACATTCTGTCGGTAAATGTTACCGCTGTAAAACAATTGTGGAGCCGAATCTATCAAAACAGTGGTTTGTAAAGATAAAACCCCTCTCCGAGCCTGCCCTTGAGGCTGTAAAGGATGGGAGAATCAGGATAATACCAAAGGGATGGGAGAACACATACTTTGAATGGATGAACAATATAAAGGACTGGTGCATCTCAAGACAAATCTGGTGGGGGCACAGGATTCCTGCATGGAATTGCTTAGACTGTGGTGAGATAACAGTTTCAAAAACTGATGTAAAGGAATGCAGTAAATGCAAAAGCAAAAATATTGAACAGGAGAGCGATGTCCTTGATACATGGTTCAGCTCAGCCCTCTGGCCATTTTCCACACTCGGCTGGCCGGAGAATACAAAAGAGCTTAAGACATTCTATCCGACCTCTGTTTTAGTGACAAGTTTTGATATTCTGTTTTTCTGGGTTGCAAGAATGATTATGATGGGTCTCAAGTTCAGAGGCGATATTCCATTTAGGGATGTATATATTCATGCCCTCGTAAGGGATGCAGAAGGACAGAAGATGAGTAAATCAAAGGGGAATGTTATAGACCCCCTCATAATGATGGAGAAATATGGAACCGATGCCTTCAGATTTACCCTCGCAGCCTTCGCCGCACAGGGGAGGGATATAAAACTCTCTGAGGAGAGGATAGAGGGATATAGAAATTTTGCAAACAAAATCTGGAATGCCTTTAGGTTTGCAATGATGAACTTGGAAGACTTTAAGGATACAGTTTCCACTTCCGATATAACCCGTCTAAATCTCCAACTCTCTGACAAATGGATTTTGAGCAGGCTGCAAAAGGCTATACGAGATACAAAAAAAGGGCTTGAGGAATATAAATTCAATGAGTCGGCAGGAATTATCTATCAGTTTTTCTGGCATGAGCTATGTGATTGGTATATAGAAATTATAAAGCCAAGACTTGCCGCATCTGCTAAAGAGAGAAAAACTGCACAATCGGTATTATTATATGTCATGGAGAACAGCTTAAGGCTCCTCCATCCGTTCATGCCTTTTATAACAGAAGAATTATGGCAACAACTGCCCCACAAGGGGGAGAGTATTATGGCTGCCGAATATCCGGAATTCAATGAAGCACTATTAAATGAAGAAAATGAAAAAGAGATGAACCTCATCATGGGGATATCAAGGGGGATAAGAAATATAAGAAGC
The DNA here is from genome assembly GCA_001805005.1 of Nitrospinae bacterium RIFCSPLOWO2_12_39_16. Taxonomy (GTDB): domain Bacteria; phylum Nitrospinota; class Nitrospinia; order UBA9942; family UBA9942; genus UBA9942. The sequence continues at coordinate 2,273 of MHDO01000095.1, read as the reverse complement.
GAAATGAATATATCCCTCGCAAAAAAACTTGATGTAATCTTAAGGACAGGGGATGAGAAAAAACTACAGATGATTGAGAGGCAGAATTTATATATATCCGAACTTTCCAGATTAAAAAACTTAAGCATTACAAGAAATGGAAAAGAGCCAAAGATGGCTGCAACTGCTGTAGTAGAGGATATTGAGATTTTTGTCCTTCTTGAAGGAGTTATTGATATTCAGGAAGAGAGAAACAGGCTCAGCAGGGAACTTGAAAAAATTAACTCCGATATTGCAACACTGAATAAGAGATTATCAAATCGGGACTTTATAAACAGAGCACCCAAAGATGTTGTAGAAAAAGATAAGGAAAAATACCAAGCCCTGACTGCAACAGCAGAAAAAATTCAGCAGAATATTAATAAGATTCAGGGCTGACTTTTTCAAACGGCTCATTCTTCTCAAAATCAGGACAGTAATAATCCCTGCTTGAATACTCCTGAATCCAGCCATTCTCAAGCCCAAACATATTAAAATAATCAATTACCCTCTCGTATTCAGCTTCAGTTAAAGGATTTGATAGTAGTATATTTTCTTTTGCCTTATGGGTCGGAAAGTATTGGGACATTACGCTGAGAAAAGTTTCTCTGCCGACCTCACTGCTTATAAATCTTAAACTTTCTTTACTCCCTGCAAGACCATTGGGAAGAACAAGGTGTCTTATAATCAAGCCTCTTATGGCAATATCATTATCATCAACCATGAGATTTCCAACCTGACTTTTCATCTCTAAAATTGCTGCCCTTGAGTGTCTTACATAATCTTCCGCTGTGGAATAATCAAAGGAATTATTATTATCACTGTATTTAATATCGGGAAGATAGATATCAATTATACCGTCCAAAAGTTTTAGCGTATAAAGTGACTCGTAGCTGTTGGTATTATATATAAGTGGAATCTTTAATCCCTTTTTAACCGCTATTTCAAGAACCTTTACAATCTGGGCAGCAAAGTGTGATGGCGATACGAGGTTTATGTTATGGCATCCCTTAATCTGAAGCTCAATCATTATATCTGCAAGTCTCTCAAAGCTCATCTCTTTATCTCTTAGAGATTTTTCAGGCTGAGATATCTGGTGATTCTGACAGAAGATACATCGTAGATTACAATTGCCAAAAAATATTGTCCCTGAACCTCTATTACCTGAAAGGACAGGCTCCTCACCATAATGGGCACAATAGCTTGAAACAATAGGAAGATAACCTGAACGGCAAAAACCAATCTCACCCGCCTTACGGTTGACATGACAATTGCGAGGACAGAGCGTGCAATCTTCAAGCAAATTATCTAAACTTGCAACACGATTATGGAGTTCACCTGAACTGATGAGACTTAAATAATTAGGAGTGTTATAGTTCATAGTGGTGCCGAGGGCCGGAATCGAACCGGCACGGCAGTTTCCCGCCGAGGGATTTTAAGTCCCTTGCGTCTACCTATTCCGCCACCCCGGCATTCAAAACAAAGACCTGATTAATTTTATAATTTCTGTTTATTATACTACAACTCTGCCTCATCTAAAAGATATGGCAGATAAGATTCTATGCCAATAGGCATAATATGAATACTCTTGACCATCCCTTTTATATCTCTGATAAATTCAGCCGCAATTCTTATCCCCTCTTCTGTCTGATTCTCTGCCGCTTCTACCCTCTTTGAAATATTCTCAGGAATTTTTTTAGTCAATACCTTTTCATTCAAAAAGTTAATCATCTTTATAGACTTAATCGGAGAAATCCCGATAAGAAACTTTGTATTCAATCCCCTCACCTCTTCAAGAAATTTTTCCAGAGATTCCTTGTCAAAAAAGGGCTGGGTCTGAAAAAACTCAGCACCTGCATCAATTTTCTTTTTGATTTTTATCAGCTCAAGCTCAAACGGCTCAAAGAATGGATTGGCAACCCCCCCTACAAAAAATTTTGCAGAACTCTCTAACCTCTTGCCCGACATACAGACACCTGTTTCCATTTCTTTGATTACCTGTATAAGCTGAATAGAATCTAAATCAAAAACAGGTTTTGCATCAGGGTGGTCGCCCAATTTCGGGTGGTCGCCTGTCATAATACAGATATTTTCAATCCCGAGCGCACCTGCCCCAAGGATATCGGATTGAAGGGCAAGCCTGTTTCTATCCCTTGTGCAGACCTGCATTATAGGATTATGGCCAATCTCTTTTAAAAGATGACTGAATGCAAGAGAGCACATCCTCATAATGCCCCTCTGGTTATCAGTCACAT
>MHDO01000094.1:6634-8120 GCA_001805005.1 Nitrospinae bacterium RIFCSPLOWO2_12_39_16 | reverse complement strand
CAATCTGCATGAGGTTTTCTGAAATCTCTTTTCCATCAATTATGAGTCTCCCTCTAAAAAACCAGTGGCGGGAATGCTCGCTGTTGGACTGGCTCAAGTCAAAACATTCTACATTTGTTGGGTTTCTCTTAAGGTCATTTACAAAAAGGTTGTAGTAATACTCAATATCCCATTCATCAAGCCCAAGCCCCGTCTTTTGATTAATCTCTGCGAGGGCTTTCTTACCTTTTTCTAAAAGTGGAACGGTATATACAGGCTCAGGCTTTATTCCAGGCTCAAAGGTCTTGAGAGACTCTTGATATTGGCACTCTGTCATCCTGTCATGGATAAGTTCAAGAAAAGGCTGAAGGCTGAAGGCTGAAGGCTGAAAGCCTGTTTTGAAAATTAGTTTATATCTCCTTGACCTCTCTATTCTCTTAATCTTAGTTAGTCCACACGCATGACATACCGATACAACATTAGTTGACCACGCAGTTGTGAAGTTCATCCTCGGACCCACTTCAATAATAAATCCCTCCCTCCCCCCCTTTTCAAAGGGGGGAGAGGGGGGATTTTGAGTTAAAAAACTCTCATCTGAGAAATTCTCATGTTCAAAGGTCTCTGACAGAAGCCACCTCAGAATATTAAGTTCTTTATCGGTAAGCGGTTCTGATACATCTATATTGAAACAGAATTCAGTCTCAATAGTATCAATATCAGGGCTTAATTTTTCTCTTACGGTTTTAAGGAGTTGATTCCTTTTATTCTCCAAAAGGGCAGGTGTGCGATAAAAATGCAAGAGACTATTTTTGGTCATGAATTGCTCCTTTTTTAAGGAAATTATAAAAAATATTTTTTGACACAGATTTACACTGATTTTAAGTATAATCTTTGCTATTTTTTATCTGCGGGAATCATAATTTATCTGTGTCCATCTGTGTCTAAAATCTTTTTCTTTTGTCCTTGTATGACTCCAATTTTAGCATAGAAATAGATTTTCCTTTGACAAATATTTTTCAGGTGGATAAGATAGATTTACTATGATAGTTGGAATACCAAAAGAAATAAAAAAAGATGAATACAGATTAGGCATTGTCCCTTCAGGTGTCAGGTCGCTTGTCCTGGCAGGGCATAAGGTCATTATAGAGGACGGTGCTGGATTAGGCAGCGGCATATCAAATTCAGAATATGAGTTTGAGGGGGCTGAGATAGTCCCTTCTGCAAAAGATATATACCTCAGGGCTGACATGATTATGAAGGTGAAGGAACCGCTTTCTTCCGAGTATAATATGCTCAGGGAGGGACAGATACTCTATACATATCTCCATCTTGCACCTGCCCCTGATTTGACAAAGGCTCTCCTTGAAAGGAAGATTATAGCCATAGCCTATGAAACAGTCCAGTTAGACGATGGCTCTATGCCCCTATTAATCCCTATGAGTGAAATCGCCGGGAGAATGTCTATACAGGAGGGGGCAAAATATCTTGAGAGGGAAAAGGGCGGGAG
>MHDO01000094.1:0-6570 GCA_001805005.1 Nitrospinae bacterium RIFCSPLOWO2_12_39_16 | reverse complement strand
ATAGTCGGGACAAATGCAGCAAAGATGGCAATCGGGACAGGGGCTACTGTAACCATACTTGATGCAAGTCTTTACAGACTCCGTTATCTTGACGATATATTTGGAGGAAGAATAAGGACACTGATGTCAGACAGCCATAATATAATGGAATCTATAAAAGAGGCTGATTTAGTCATAGGTGCGGTTTTAATACCCGGTGCAAGGGCACCCTTTCTTGTTACGAAAGGAATGCTCTCAGAGATGAAGGAGGGCTCAGTTATTGTGGATGTATCAATTGACCAGGGCGGATGTATTGAGACATCAAAACCAACATCTCATAGTAACCCTATTTTTGTAGTGGATGGTGTTATTCACTACTGTGTAACAAATATGCCTGGAGCTGTTCCGAGGACATCCACCTTCGCCCTTACAAATGCAACATTCCCCTATGCCCTTCAGATAGCCAATCTTGGACTTAAAGATACCCTCACAAAAAATAAAGCACTCTTAAAGGGTCTAAATCTGGCGAATGGTAAAGTAACACACAAGGCTGTAGCTGAAGCCCTGGGATATGAGTATTCTCCGCCAGATAATATTCTAAAGGTTATATAAATTACCTATCATGGTGGTGATTTGGAAAAGACATTTTAAAGCACATAATCTTGATAAATGATTAAAAAGACATTTAAATGGAGTTTGATATTATCTGTTATAGCTGTATTTCTCTTTGTAATCCAATTTACAACAGCCATTAAGATTATCTACCTTGTCAGTGGAGAGACTTCTGTCACCGCCGAAAAGAAGGCGATGCACGCAAGTTCCCTTATCTTCGCCAATATAAAAAATCTGCCATTATATTTAAAGGATTTCTGGGAGAAACCAGAATTCCATGAGCATAAAATTGACAGCCGATTTTTTGGGTTAAATGTTGCTCCATCCAGCTTCCCTGAAGGAGATGAGCATATCATAAAAAACCTTTTAGAGATGGGGGTTCAGTCTGTCAGAGTTGACTATGGCTATGAATCAAATAAAGTCCATATAGAGAGGTTTTTAAATAAACTTATAAATCCCCCCAGCCCCCCTTTTTCAAAGGGGGAGAAAGGGGGATTTGATATTCTCCTTCACCTTGTCCAGTCAAAAGAAGAGGCTGGCAGAATGAGTGAGAAAGGGATACAGGATAAATGGAGAAAATTTTTAGAAGATATAATGAGCAGATTTTCCTCTGATATAAAGAATTATGAAATCGGCTCTGTTCCGAATCGTAAAGAATGGTCAGGCTATACCATTCCCGACTATATAACAGCATTAAAAATTGCATCTGAGGTTGCAATAAAATATCAGGTTAATGTATTTGCACCCAATATCCAGGATTTTGAGCCATTCTGGCAGGTGGCAATATTTGAGGCAATAAAGGATGAGGGGATTAATATTCAAGGCTCAACTGATAATCTGTTTGTTGACAGGGCTATTCAGCCTGAATTTTATGATGAGCATGTCCTTGGCAGGAGGTTAAAAAATTTAGTCAAAATGGACCTTCTCAATAAATCAAAGTTTCTTGATGTAGTATCTGAAAAGTATGGAATAAAAACATTTATATCCTCTTTTACACAGTGGAATTTGGATGTCCCTGCACCATTTTATAACTCTTCTAAGGAAAGGTTGACAAATGTAGATGATTATGCCGACTACCTTGTAAGATATTATGTCCTTTCAGCGGCAGGCGGTTATACTGATAGAGTTTACTGGGGACATTATGCAAGTTATAAAGAAGGCATTTTTGATGACAATAATAATCCAGAAAAAGAGGATGCCCCGGAGGTGCATCATAAATTCATCTATCAGGGTGACCCAAGGATATTTAAAACCCGCCCTGCCTATAATGCATATAAAACCATGACAGGATTTCTGAGTAACAGCAGATTCATAAAAAATCTGTCTGATATCTACCACTTATCCCCTCCTGATGAAGATAGGGATAAAGAGGGTGTATTTATATTTGAATTTGAGAAGGATAATCAAAAGATATATGTAGGCTGGACCCTGAATGTTTACAAAAAAAGGGTTAATATATTTGATAGGAATAAATGTCAGGCTACATGGAGAGATGGTGAAACTATACATTTAAAAGAAGGTGGAATAGACCTGCAAAAAAGCCCGACATATATTGTATGTAATTAATGGAATACAATATTGACAGAAATAAATGATTGCAGTAATATTAACTGCAATTGCAGTAATATTTACTACAGATATGAAACAGGCGATAGAAAGAATATTTGGCTCAAGAACCAGAGCAAAGGTGTTGGCATGGTTTTATATGCACCATGACGAAAGCTTCTTTGTGCGCCAGCTTGCAATTATTCTTAAAGAAGACTCTACCAATCTAAGCCGTGAACTATCAAATCTTGAGAAAATTGGAATTCTCTCATCAGCAAGAGAAGGCAACCTAAAATATTTTCAGGCAAATAAAGATTGTTCGTTCTTTAATGAACTGAAAGGACTTGTCCTTAAAACTATCGGGGTTATTGGAGACCTCAAGTCTGCCCTCAAAAAGCTTCCAGGTATCAAATATGCCTTTGTATATGGCTCTTATGCCAGAGAGGAGGAAAGGGTAGATAGTGATATTGACCTGATGATTATTGGGGATGTGGATTTAGATACACTTGATTCACTTATAAGCAACCTTGAAAAGAGATTTGGCAGGACTATAAACTATATAAATTATGATTACAAAGAGTTTTTGAGTAAAAAAAGACGAAAAGATGGATTCATTACAGACACCTTAAAGGGCAGGAAGATTATGCTGATAGGGGATGAAAGTGGACTTAAAGAGGCTTGAATCACAGGGGCTGATAGAAAAGGTAAGTTTCAGTGACAAACAGATTATTTCTAATATTAATCGTGCCAGAAAAGACCTTATCACAGCAAAGGCAAATATTGAAATAGATGAAGAGTGGGCTTACACAATATCATATCATGCAATGCTCAGAGCTGGCAGGGCATTAATGTTCTCTATGGGTTATCGCCCTAAAGGCAAAAACCAGCATAAGACTGTAGTAGATTTTTGTGCGGAGGTGCTCAGTGAGGAATTCAGAAACTTAACAGAAAGATTTAACAGGATGAGGATAAAAAGGCATGACTTTATATACGAACCAGAAAGGCCGATTTCCAGAACAGAGGCAACAAAATCTCTTGAGAGTGCTGAAAGGTTTGTCAGAGAGATAATGGATAAAATACAGAAAGCGAATTTACAGAAAATGTTGTTTTGACAAAAAAGAATTAAAAAAACATGAGCGTTAACGGATTAACTGCTGACCTTAGTTTGTTTGTGCCTGAGATTGAAGAACTTGTCAGTGCCGGGACAATCAGTTTTACAATAGAAAAGGCAACTTCTTCAACTGTCAACAAGATTATTGAAAAAGCCAATGAATTTTAAGATAAAGAAGAACAGGGGGATTTATTTAAATTTTATTTGGAAATATAATTGCTATGATGAAAAAAGAAAAATACTTACAGATATTCAATTACCTGCGTGAGTTTTCAAAACTCAGGAGTTTGCCTATTAGAAACCTTGAGCAGTATGAAAACATCATCTGGTTTTCTGATATTCCGAAGTATGAAATTTTTGACTGCATCACTTTCCCCAACTTCAACCAAGATGCTGACTACTGGCTGAAAATAAATAAGCCAAAGGGAGAACCACAACCGCCAGCTTTTCCAAAGCTAAGCGATACGCTTCACGACTGGATTGTGAAAGAAAGTTTGACTGATGAAGATGGTATGCCGAAACTGAAAGAAAGCATCTTCAAGAACAGTAAAACAATTTTACTATCCGACAAACAGTATCAAAATGATTTAATGCGACAAAAAGTTTTAGAGAGGTGTAACTGGCAGTTTTTTAGAGTGAGAGGTGCTGAATATTATTCCAACCGAAAAAAAGCGTTAGAACCTCTTTGGAAACTTCTCAGAACAAATGATAGACAGAAAGAAGAACCTTCAATTACAAATAAATACCAGCAAAACGGAGTAGAAGAAATTAAAAATGATACTGTTGAAATAATACAACCTGTAGCTAAAAAGACATTTATTCCGCAAATCAATAAAAAAGTTAAGCAGCCTCAACAAATGGCTATTCAAGAAATCATAAAAGATAAAATATATTCTTCTGAGGATAGTTCTGCCTCAATTACTTCAATCAGCATAGAAGATAGGATAATAGAAATCCTTTCCGAAGAAGGCCCAATGCCAATATGGAAAATATCACAAACATTAGAACAGCCGTTAGAAGAAACAATTCGAAAAATGGAGAAACTTTTGGAGCAGGGATGGGTAATAAAATATTATGAGGGTGGCGTAAAGATGTGGAAAGCAATAGATTAATCTGTAATTTTAGATAATCAGATGCATGAAAAAGACTTTAAAAATAAAGAAAGATTGAAGGCTTATGAAGTTAAGCTCGTCTCAAAAATAAAACATTTCTCCTCAACAACAGGTTTAAAAATTCTTCTTACTGTATTTATTCTCTCTTTCCTCGTAAGACTCGGCTCTTCTCCCTTACTTGAGATTGATGAGGCGATTTATGCTGAGGTGGCAAGAGAGGCGTTTGTATCGGGGGACTACTTCAGCACCTACTATAATTTTGAAACTGAGTTTTCAAAACCACCTTTTCAATATTGGCTTCTTCAAATATTTTACGCAATTTTTGGAATAAATGAATGGGCGGTAAGACTTCCATCATTTATGGCGGCATTAGGTGTTTTATCCCTCACCTATCTCTTTGGGAAAAATATAAGGTCTTCTGATACAGGATTATGGGCATGTCTTGTCCTCTGTGCCAATGTGGGTTTTTACAGCATGATGAGAGATGCAAGGATGGATATAACACTCACATTCTTCATCACGCTTTCAATTTATGGATTCTATAACTATATCTACAAAGGGCAAAATTCTATTAAAGGATTTCTATATGTTTATATTGGTATGGCTGGTGCAACATTAACCAAAGGACCTATTGGAATAATATTCCCTGTTTCAATAGTATTTATGTTTATACTCCTGAAAAGAGATTGGGGTTCTTTTAAAAAGTTGAAGCCCTTTCACGGTTTGCTTCTGCTTATAACATTAATCACACCGTGGTATATTTACATGACACACAGATACGGCTTTGGGTTCCTTGAAAAGAATATCATCCATGAGAATTTTAAAAAGTTCCTTGTTAAGGGAGTATATGAGCCGAATCCCGGCGGACATTTTTTCTTAGCACATACATTCTTCTGGTATTTCTTTCCATGGTGGATATTGTGGTTTTATCAGCAATATTACTGGCTGAAAGAAAAGGGGTCAAGGGATCAAGGTGTTAAGGGGTCAGTTGAAGGAAAGGACACAAATTTATTTTTGCTCCTCTGGTTTTATATCCCCTTTGTTTTTTTCTCATTATCCAAGTTTAGCCTTCCAAACTATCTATCCGTAGTAATACCGGCAGCGTCTCTCGGTGCAGGTATTTATATTGATTCCCGTAAAGGAAAAGGGATAGTCGAATATCTGTTCTCTCTATTTTCTATTCCCCTTCTGATTATAGCACTTGTATCTTCATTTTTATTCTTTAGAGAATCTCTGGATACCTTTGTATATCTCCTTATTTCAGGTGTCGTTATTTCTACCTCTTACATTTTAATTTCCACCTTGAAAAAAGAATTTTTTATAACAAAGGCGTGGATGATTCTGCTTATTATGATGATACAGCTTCTCGTATCGCTAAAATTCCAGCCAACCTTTGACACATACAAACCTGCAAAACCCATATCTGAGGCAATAAAGAAGGTCAGCGGCAAAGAGTTTGAAATTGGTTTTTATAAAACCCGCCTATTTCAATCGCTTATATTTTATACAGGTAAAAAATTAAATGAGATAGGCTCTGAAGATTCCATGTTACAATTTATCAATTCTCCAAAAGAAAGGTTTGTTATTACTGATGAAAATGAATATAATTTACTGTCGCAGGGTTATAGAAATGAGATGGTAGTTCTTGGTAGATTTCCCTATTTTCCAATATCAAGAATAAGTTACAGCTTTCTTAATCCTAAAACGAGAGAAGAAGTGATAAAATATATTGTCTTAATAGGTAAGAAGCAGTATGCATAATTTTATTAAATGAAAACAACAGTTGAACAAAAAGAGATAAATAAGATTGTCCATGCAGACCATCATGACCCTTTTAATGTTCTGGGTATTCACCATGTTCATGTAAATGGTGAAAGGGGGGTCAGTATCAGGGCATTCCTGCCTGAGGCAGTTGAGGTGTTAGCAGTTGATTTTAATAATGAGAAAAGTGTTTATTCGCTTAACCGCATTCACAAAGATGGATTTTATGAGACATTTATAAAAGATAGAGAGATATTCCCATACTATTTCTCGGTAACGATATATGACAGCGAGGCTAAAGCCTCGCACTACAAGATTCATGACCCCTATTCATTCCTTCCAATAATTAGCAACCTTGACAGACACTTATTTAATGAAGGGAATCACCTTCGGATTTATGAAAAACTTGGCACCCATATAATGGATTTGGATGGCATTAAAGGTGTCCAT
>MHDO01000093.1 GCA_001805005.1 Nitrospinae bacterium RIFCSPLOWO2_12_39_16 | reverse complement strand
CCATATTATCTTTTTATCCGGGTAATGAGCTTTATTTCTGGTTGCTATTTTATGCCCTTTGACTATGGCAGTGGCATTTATAAGACAATCGTTAGAGGTTAATGTTATGCCCTGTGTTCTGTAATGCCTGTAAATCTCACCGCCTTTTTTTGCTATTTCAATGGTGATAGGCTCTATATTGCAGGCATTGATAAAATTATTTGTATCTTCTTTTTCATTCTCTCTCATTCCTGCGTGGAGTTCGTAAACCGTTAGAATACTCAAATATGCTGTGTTAGTTTTCCATAGAGGTAATATTAAATCCTTTGCAGATGATATGCCTCTTAAATAGTCAATGGCTATATCAGTATCAATCATTACGGTTTGCATATCTTCGGCTCTCCTCTTTTCTTAACTCATTCACAATATCTACGCTATCCTTATCCCTCTTTTGCCATTTACCAAAAGAAGATACAGCCTTCTTGATATTTTTCTTTCTCAAATATTCTTTAAGCGCATCCGATACCAATAGACTGAAATTATCAGTAGCCTTTTTTGCTTCTGTATAAATTTCATCAGGAATAGATATTGAAGTTTTTATCATAGTATCACCTCCGTATTTATGGTTAGTATTATTATACAGTATTACTAAAACAAGTGTCAAAATAAAAAGCCAACAAGGTTATTAAGCCCGATAGTTGATAAAAACCGCTTGCATTTTAATAAAAAATGGAATATCTTTTACCTGTTCTTAAACAGTATTGAGGTGAGATATGAGATATATTTTTGCAGTTATTATTGCTCTATTCCTGTTTTTCCCATCTCTTGGTTTTGCCCAAACAAAAGAAATCATTTCGGAAGGCACATACAATATGGGGGATGGGGAGACGCCGGGTGTTGCAGAGAGCAGGGCATTGCTTCAGGCAAAGAGGATTGCCCTTGAACAGGCAGGGACTTATGTAGAGAGTTATACAAAAGTAGAGAATCGCAATTAACAAAGGATGAGCTCCAAGTTCTTGCATCAGGGATTATGGAAGTTGAGATACTTGATAAAAAGAGGACTGTTGTTGGAGATGGCTTTCACTTTTGGATAAAAATCAAGGCAAAGGTCAATACTGATAAGATTGAAGAAATGGCAAAGAGGGTAAAGGAGAAATCAGTCGTAGAAGATTACAAGAAGATACAGGCTGATTACGATAAGAGCCAGAGAGAGATTGAGGAATTAAAGAAACAGTTGGCAGGGGCAAAGGGAGAAAAGGAAAAGAAACAGGTAGAGGCAAAAATCACAGATGATGAGAGGCTATTTGAGGCAAGGCAGTGGTTTGATAAAGGGTATCAATATAGTTTAAACAAAGAACATGATTCTGCAATAGAGGCATACACAAAGGCAATTGCATTAGACCCGAATTATGCCGATGCCTACACCAATCGTGGGATTGCTTATGCTTTATCAGGAAATATGGGCAGGGCAATATCTGATTTACAAAGGGCGTGTGATATGGGGGAGGAGAATGGGTGCAAGAATTTGTAGATAGCTTTAGAAAAGAGATAGCTGTAGACATTGCCCAACCTTCAAAAAGTTTTTTCGGGAGCTACCCTATCCCCTGAATAGTTTTTAAACTGCTATTTCTAAATTAATCTTATCATACTCTATAAATGGTCTGATTTCCCTTTCATGCTCCTGTTTTTCAATAAGTCCTATCTGCTCTAAATATTTTACATCCTCTGCTACATTCTTTATGTCCCTCTTTGCCAGCCTTGCAAGGCGGTTAATTGAAGATGGATTTTTTGTTTTAATGATATGTAATAACTCAAGCCTTTTAGGTGTCAGTGCTTTTCTGAATGCCTCAAAACTGGTAAAATAGATTTCAGGCTCTTTAACAGATTTAAGTTTTTCGCCCCTCTCTATTTTTTTTATAGTGTTCTTTACATCTTCAAAGATGTCCTTAATGTTCTTAATTTCTATTTTTATTTTTTTAATTTTCATAATTGCCCTCCCTATATTTTTCTATGTCTTTATAAAAATCCTCTAATAAATTGTCAATATCTTTAAAGTCATAACCTTTCTCAATCTGTCCATAATGCCTGTGGTCTCCCTTCCTTTCGGCATTGTCATAACCTATTACCCTTATATCATTCACAATGTAAACCAAAGAATATTTATATCCATGAGGTTTGTGAGTAGAAGGTCTTACCTGCCATATTTTAATCTCAATCGTATTTCCTAACGCATCTGTAACTTTTTTGTATATGACAAGCTCCGATTTCATTATTGGTATTTTAAACCAATTAGATAATAAAATCAATTTAAAATGTAAAACCCATTTTCTCTGTTTGCCCTTATAAAACCTTGTTTCTGTCTTACAAAAACAGCCTTTAAATCCCTTTTCTCATTCAGGGTGATACTCTGATATTTTCTGATTTTTACTGATAGCATACTCAAGTATCATTACAAAGAAAACCCCAGAGTTTTTAGGCTCTGGGGTGTAAAGTATGCCCGCTTTTCCCTGATGGGTTAATAAGTAAAAACCGTCTTGTGATTACTTATAATCTTTTCTAAATCATAAATATCAAGATGTATTCGTTTATCAATTTTTACACAAGGTAATTTACCAGCCCAGATTAGCTCTCTTATGGCACTAACAGACCTTCCTAAATAGACGCTGGTTTCCTTAACTGACAATAACCTTTTTGGAAGTATTTCACTTGTCTTTAAAGCATCCATATATCCTCCTTTTTCATACTGTTAAATGTGCCTAAATTGTGCCTAACAGCATTAAATTAACCCCTGATTTTGTCTGACTCCACCTGACTTGACTATTTACCTTTAAATCAAGTAAAATCAAAAAGGTATAAGTATTGACAAGGGGTTTGAAGGAATGATAAAAATAGGCTTGATGGGACTGTGGCTCCAGAGGCTGAGGGTTCAAGCCCCTTCGCTCACCCCATTTTTAAAAAAGGAGGATGGTGTGAAAAAATTGGTATTTTTTATATATTGTTTTGCAGTTATCTTTTCTTCCAATGCTTTTGCAGGAATAACCGAGGATATAGCGACTGCAAAGGATGATGTTGCTTATGACTACGGATTGATAAGTAAATGGACAAGCGAGGAGCTTTCTGAGGGCATAGCATATAGTGCGGTAGGAGGGGCAAACCGTCCGGCAGAAGTCCACGGCATCGGAAGTTTTGAGCTTGGAGCTGGTGCTACGGCGGCTATCTGGAATGTGGATACAAACAAGCTGAGGTCTCTCCCAACCAGAACCATTAAAACCAGCAGTCTGGATTTTAAGGGAGCAATGGGAGTGCCTGGTATATTGCTTCAGAGCAAGCTGGGACTGCCGTTGGATATGGATCTTGGTTTAAAATATGGAGGTTATTCTTTTAAGTTAGATGAGGGAAATGCCTCATTTGATGCAAGTAATACGGTCTATGGTGCCGAGCTGAGAAGGCAGTTTTTTGGAAAGGGATTGTCAGGCGTTGCCCTCCCGGATATTTCTCTGAGTCTGACTTATGATGCGGCGTCAGGAAAAATAACAAGCTCAGAAACCTACAAAGAGACTACCCCACAGAGTTATGGAGGCAATAGCTATACACAGATTTTAGATTCTACAACCACAGGAGAAACGAAATGGTCAACACAGTCAATTGGATTGAAGGCGATAATAAGTAAAAGTCTCATCTTTGTTACTCCTTATGCAGGTATAGCGGCAAATAAGAATTATGGAAATGTGGATACGACCCTTACCACAAAGGGAACGCTCACTCTTGATGGCGTAGGTGCTTCTGGGAACCTCAGCACCTCGGGGGCAGGGTCAAAGAGTCCAGAGAGTTTTTATATGAGATATATCGCAGGATTAGATATAAATATACTTTTGTTGCGGCTGAATCTAAACGGGGAACTTGCTGATAAATATTACGCTGTAGGACTCTGGACACATCTGTCGTTTTAAATAAATCATATTCCCTCTCCCCTTACGGGAGAGGGGATGGGTGAGGGGTATAAAATGGTTGCCATCTTAACATCTTCCCCTATTTAAAAACTCTTCAATTATTTCCATACCCGCACTCGTTCCGATTCTTACTGCCTCTGCATTTATCATCTTTAATGTCCCATCAAGAGTCTTTATTCCCCCCGATGCTTTTACCTTTATCCTTTCTTTAGCAGTATTTAAAAGCAGCTTTACATCATCTACAGTTGCACCAGCAGGACCAAAACCAGTAGATGTCTTGACAAAATCAGCCCTACCCTTTATTGCCATTTCACAGGCAATCACTTTCTCCTCGTCTGTTAGATAGCAGGTTTCTATTATTATTTTTACTATTATTTTTGGTAGGGAAGATACTATTTTTGAAATCTCATCCTGAACCATGGATAGTTCACCTGACTTGAAGCGGGATATATTCATCACCATGTCTATCTCATCTGCACCTGACTCAACAGCCTCACGGGCTTCATAAAGTTTTACAGAGGTTGTTTGATAGCCCAGAGGAAAGCCTATAACAGTCCCGACCTTTGTATGACTCCCTTTCAGTATCTCAGCAGCCTTTCTGACATGGTACGGCGGGATACATACAGATGCAAATGGATATTTCTGTGCATCACGGATAAAAGCCTCTATATCTTTCGTTGTAACTTGAGGTTTTAGGAGTGTTAAATCTATATATCCTGCAAGTTCGCTTGATGTCATCATATTATTAAAAAAAATATTCTTAATTCCGAATTACACAAACCTCCCACTATGTCATTGCGAGGAGCGGAGTGACGAAGCAATCTTATCACTTAATAATATGGGTAGTTACAAACATAAAAGATATTTACATATTATATACTCATAAGTATAATACCCCAAAGGTTAAACGGTAAACCCAAAAATGATATTTCAAGATTTAACTCTTTTTGCTCAGAAACAGTAAACTGCAGCAATATGGGGAAATATGATAATCTTCTTGAAAAGACAATTCATAAAATATCAAAGATCTTAAAAAAAAGCAGTAGGAGCCTTGGTTGCAGGTAGGGGCGGCAGGCTAATTCCTGAAACAAGGCAGGTTAAAGGCGGAGAAGATTTTGAGTTGGTAACATGGCTGGTGATAAAATAATCGCTTTGTTTTCCTTGACATCCCTATAACCATTAGGTTATAGTAAATTTATGGTAATTAAATTATTCGGACAGGTTAGCGACTATATAGATAAATTACCAAAAGAGCAAAGTGCCATGATATATGCTGTCTTAGAAGATATAAAGCAATATGGATTACAAGCCCCATTGGTATCCCTGAGGCAGATTAAGGGCAAATTATGAGAGATTAAGATTTCGCAGACCAGAATATTCTATGTAGTTATTGAAGGAAATACAATGGTCTTGCTCCATGCCTATAAAAAGCAGAGCCAAAAGGCACCACAGCATGAAATTGAAACTGCGCTTAACCGTATGAAGGATGTATTGAAAAACTAAAAATCAGGGAGGTTATTTATATGAAAATTCATACTCACAAAAAAGATATTTATTCTCTTGAAGATGTTATTAAAAGGCGGAAAAAAGACCACGAATTTAAAATCCTGTTAGACAAAGCCAGATTGAGGGTTGCAATTGCCCGACAAATTAAAATTGCAAGAGAAGATGCAGGTCTCTCACAATCAGAACTCGCAGATGCCCTGGGCATAAGCCAGCCCATGATAGGTCGTCTTGAAGGGTTAAAAGACAATCGCCTCCCAAGCATTGAATTATTGGCAAAGATTGCCTCTATAACAAAAAAGAAGCTGATAGTAAACCAACCGGGATTTCATCTGGAATTGGCATGTATATAGGATTATAGTTTGCCCAATTTTTTGGAAAGCTTGCAACATCAACACCATATTATAAGTATATCTGAATTTTAGCCAAAATTAAGGGAAACTCAAAATATTTTGTTTAATGTTTAATAAAATAATGCTTTGCGAAACAATATCAAATAAATGAGCCACAATTATTTGTTTATGAGAAAAATTCAATGCTTTGTTGCCTGTGCTTTCGGGAAAAAGGATGTTGATGGGGTTTATAATATGGTGATAAAACCGGTACTTAAGGAATTGAAAATCATCGTTCAAAGAGTTGATAAGATAAATCATAATTATCAATATAGTCTGTGTATTTGAAATCAAAGATAAGCCCTTCACCTGGGAATTTATGGTTTGGCTTGAGGGAGGCATCAAAGAGTTTGAATCCTTCAAAATCAGTGAGTATTACAAAATATACCTCTTTGGTGCTATAGGCATAGGTCTTAGCTTGCAGGATATGGTTGACATTATCAAGTATGACAGAGGGCGCCTTTGCCTCAACAAAAAATTTAGTAGAGCCGTTTATGCGAAAATTATAATCAGGTCTTCCTGTTGTCTCCCCTTTTTCAAGGATGACCTCTCTATCAAATAGGGAAAGACCTTTTATGTTTTCTATATCCCAACCGAGTGCTTCAAAGAATGGATTGATAAAGTCCTGTCTTACCTGTGCCTCAAGATACTCTTTGGAAAGATAATGATTTTTGTCCTTTTCAAACTTATGGATAAGGGAAATGATTTTTTCTTTAAATTTTTCCTTGCTCAATAGAGACTCCTATAAGAACGAGTTTTGTGTAGAATTAATTTTGAAGGATTTGCTAAAAACATAAGCTACAAGCAATAGATTCATTCAGGGGCATGTTTCTTCAGACTGACTAATGTTACATAGGCAATGGCATAATCTGTATCATGCGATACACTGACCATGATGTTATTAATTCCTCTCTGCTTAGCAAATTTCTTTACAGTTCCTTTAAGTTTTGCCTCAGGTTTGCCGTCTCCATTTCTTACCAATTCTATATCCCTCCATCTTATCCCCATCCTGAACCCTGTCCCCAGTGCCTTAACCAATGCCTCTTTATAAGCAAATCGGGCTGCGAGGTGTGGATATGGATTATATTTGCTGAGGGAATATTTTTTTTCATCCTCTGTAAATACCCTATCCATAAACCTCCCCCCCCATCTTTCAACCGCCGTCTTTATCCTCTCAATCTTTACAATATCAACTCCTATGCCTGCTATCATGTTTAATATCCTATTAGATTCTTTTTTTGGGTTGTACAAATAGCAGGTGAGCAGATTTTGCCATCTTCATCATAGGTATCATCATTAAATTCATCAACAACCCACACATATTGTTTTTCTCCCTCTATTGTAACCTCCATAGGCACTAAAAAAACACCTGTTGCATAAACTTTGGGTTTTTCTTCTGTAAAAAAATTATTTTTTAATTTCTGCTCAATTTTTAAGCTCATATTTTAGATTTGTTCTCGCTTGGTCATTGTATATCTTCCTGTTCACTTTTGCCTTCTATGAAATTGTCATAACTGTTAATTTTAGTAAAATCAATCTTAAAGTTTTGGTCATTACTTTTAGTAATTCTGACACTATTAATCGAGTTAAATTCACTTTGAAAAAAAATCAGCTATTATTTGCTCTGAATCAATATATTTGGCAATATAACTGGTAATTTTATTGAGCCACTTTTTAACATCTGATTTGCTTTTACATTTAATAAGTTGCAGGTATTCAGAGCCACATTTTTCTTTTAATATTTTTTCTAAATTAACGTTATTGTGTATCTCATCTATCTCTAAATATCTAACAATGTCATCAATAAAATAGTCATTAAACAACTTTTTCTTTTCTGTGTTCAATTCGACAAACCACTTACAAATCTTTTTTAAATCCATAGTTGGCTAATTTAATAATATGCTTTTAATTCTAATATTATTATGAATAACAGCATCTTTGTATTCAGCAAATATTTTATCAAAAGATATAAAACTCATATCATTCTTAATTTCATTGAATGGTTTTATTTTTCTTCTATCCTCATAAATGTTTATTTTATCTTCACTGGCAATCACATAAAATTGTGTTTTGAAGCTCTTTAATTGATATGCTCTTAAAAATGCTTTTGTGAAATCCGTCGAATTTTCAACATCAAAGGTTTTTATAGGAAAACCATCTTTAAACCAAATAACATCTATTTGCTTTACCTTATCTAATATTTCCTTATAAGAAAAATCGGGTAAACAAGAGTATCTAACTAAATCTGTTAATCTTTTCCCATTGAAAATAACATTTTTATCTGGAGTATAAGTATCATAATTATTGAAAATTCCAATCTCAATTAACATTCCTTCTATAAAACCGTGAATCTTATTTTTGGGTAAGTTTATAAAATAATTGTAATTAATTTCATTTGATTTAATTTCTTCATAAAAATGATTATTGTATCTTGTTTCTGCTAAAGCATAAGTAGAAAGTCCAATCTGCTTAATTAACCCTTTACTACTTTTTAATCTCCTTAAATAAGCTCTAATGGTGTGGTTAAAATCTAAAGAAATGGATTCACCTATTAAGATAGGAACTTTCTTATACAAATCATGGAGAGTTACAATTCCATTATTTTGCTCAAAAATTTCGAGAATAGCTTTTTCCCATCCAATTATTATTCTTTTAGTCATTAGATTATAATTTAAGCCGTAACCGCTGTTGTTCCACTACTCATAAAATGGTACAAAATGCTCATAAACAGGATATTGCCTATCCGGTGAGTAAGAAGGCACGGGGTTTGGCTTTTCCCATATTATTTTATTGCGTAGAATCCAACCCTGCTCTTGCATGCCGATAGCAACTCTTTCCGGAAGCATTAGAAGTTGTTTGTATTGAAGATATTTACTATCAGGTTTTACTATTTTATGTTCTTTATAGTGGATGTCTGTTTTTCTTGCATATCTTCCCTTATTTCTTATAAAACCCTTGGTTCCAAAATAAACATCACCAATATTCAAATAAAAAGATCCTTCTTTATGCAGGACTCTTTTTAATTCAATTGTAAATTTTAATAAATTATTAACATAGCCTAAAGGGGATTCTTCTCTGCCTAATGTTTCATTACCATAAATCCTACAACCAAAA
>MHDO01000092.1 GCA_001805005.1 Nitrospinae bacterium RIFCSPLOWO2_12_39_16 | reverse complement strand
CTTAACAAAAGAGGATTTTATCCCTGCCGGTGCAAATAAATTATTT
Source organism: Nitrospinae bacterium RIFCSPLOWO2_12_39_16 (assembly GCA_001805005.1). Classification (GTDB taxonomy): domain Bacteria; phylum Nitrospinota; class Nitrospinia; order UBA9942; family UBA9942; genus UBA9942. Next base: position 9,442 of record MHDO01000092.1, on the reverse strand, counting down.
CATACCCTCGCACCTTTTATAAGCCTAACACCTGCACTGATAACTTTTGCTGTTATACCATTTGGCGGGCAGTATGAAATATTCGGCCATAGGATTAATCTTGTCATTGCCGATCTGGATGTCGGGATATTATTTATATTTGCATTTGCATCACTGGCTACTTATGGGACCGTTCTTGCAGGATGGTCATCAAATAATAACTGGTCTTTTTTAGGCGGATTAAGGGCAGCTGCCCAGATGCTTTCTTATGAGGTTGCGATGGGGTTTTCCATAATAGGAATTATTATGGTATATGGCTCACTAAGGCTTACAGAGATAGGTGCAATGCAGGAGAATTTCTTAAGGTGGGGCATATTTTTACAGCCCGTTGGTTTTATATTATTCCTTACCTGTGCCATAGCTGAAAACAAGAGAGTGCCATTTGATATACCTGAGGCAGAAACAGAAATTGTCGCAGGATATTTTACCGAATACAGCAGCATGAAATTCATTATGTTCTGGATGGCTGAATTTCTGGAGGTGGTTACGATAAGCGGGATTGTTACTACTCTATTTTTGGGTGCATGGCATCTCCCGTTTGTTAGCAGTGAGAAACTTCTATCCCTCTTTGGATTTGCAGGACCTAATTTGTCAATTGTACTGCTTATGTTGACAAATATCGTTACATTCTTTGCAAAGATAATATTCATGATATGGCTTCAGATGACGATTAGATGGACACTCCCGAGGTTTAGATACGACCAGATTATGAAATTAGGATGGAAGATACTCCTTCCGATTTCATTGATTAATATTTTCATTACGGGATTAGTGGTGCTTCTTAAATAAGTTTAGGAGTTATGAGTTATGAATTATGAATTAAATTATACAATTGGTTCTATACCTTTGGATAAGTTAAAGCCAAAAAAGGTTAGAAAAAATATAGAGCTTACACTCTGGGAGAGGCTGTATATACCTGAAATCATCAGGGGGATGTATATTACAACAAGACATTTCATTATAAATATGATAGGTTTTGTCTTTCCGCCGAAAGGCAAGAAGAGGAAGATATTTACAGTATATTACCCTGAAGAGAAGCTGACAATTCCTATAGCCTATAGAGGCAGACCTGTATTAGTTCAGAGAGAAGACGGCAAGGAGAAGTGTGTTGCCTGCGGTCTTTGCGAGAGGATATGTCCTGCTCTTGCCATATCAATTGTAGGAGGGGAGAGACAGCGCGGGAACGATATGGAGAGATACCCTGTAACCTATATACTGGATATGTCACGATGTGTCTATTGCGGTCTGTGTGAAGAGGTGTGTCCACATGAGGCAATTGTAATGAGTGATGAATATGTGGGACTGGCAGAGTATGATAGAAATAATATGATTTATCCAAAGGAAAAACTTTTGATTCCTGTAGCAAAATTGATAAATAGAATAGAATATGTGAGGAAGATATACGGTAAAGCAAATTATACAAATAATCTAAACTCTAAATCCGAAATTCTAAATTCTAAACAATGACCAAAATTCAAAATCCAAATGTTCAAATAAGGTTTTGAATTTCTGTCATTTGAAAATCGGGACACCTAAACGAAGTTTGGGTCGTGTTTCGGATTTCGATATTAGAATTTAGAATTTTATAATCTTTATGCAACAATTAATGTTTTACATAATCGGCGGTGTGGCAGTTCTTTCGGCACTCATAATGGTTACGAATAAGAAACCTGTGTCTGCCGCTATGAGCCTGATTGTTACAATGTTATGCCTCGCAGGTATGTATGTCCTTCTGGATGCCCATCTCATCGCAGCCTTACAGATTATTGTATATGCAGGTGCAATAATGGTTTTGTTCCTATTCGTCATAATGCTCCTGAATATACAGGAGAAAGAGGGGAGATTGTCAGGTCATAAGATTTTTTTACAGTTCGCATGGATAATGCTTGTAGGCTACATTTTTATAAGCATGGTTAAATTGATAGGGGGTGGGAGCCTTCCGGCAAGGATAGAAGAAAGTATTAATGGATTCGGCACTACGAAGGCTGTAGGGGAAATCCTTTTTACGGATTTTCTGCTCCCATTTGAAATAGCCTCTATATTGTTATTGGCAGCAATAGTCGGGGCTGTAATATTGGCAAAGCAAAGGGTCGATTAATTATGGTTCCATTAAGTCATTATTTAATATTGAGTGCGATACTCTTTACAATCGGTGCAGTAGGTGTATTTACACGGAGAAATGCACTGATTATTTATATGTGCATTGAGCTGATGCTCAATGCTGTAAATCTTACTTTTATTGCATTCTCAAAATTTTTAAATAACATGGATGGGCATATATTTACATTTATGATTATGACTGTAGCCGCTGCTGAGGCTGCGGTAGGGCTTGCAATCATACTTGCCATATTCAGGAACAGAGAGACTGTCAATGTTGATGACATTAATCTAATGAAAGGGTAGAAATGCAGGCAATAATATCAATTAGACCATTTCTTGCAGTGCTGGCATCTGTTTTTGCCACAGCACTCATATTGCTGTCATGGAAGCGTCCGAATATAAGGGAATTCTGGTCTGTCCTGGCAGGGGTGATTAAGTTTGGCATTGTAATATCAATGGCACCACTCATCTTTTCAGGACATACCATTGAATATACCTTAGTAACATTTTATCAGGGGATAGATATTAAATTCCGTGTAGACCCGCTGGGGTTGACCTTTGCGACCATCTCATCTTTCCTATGGATATTTACGACCTTCTATTCTATTGGATACATGCGTTCAACGAAGGAGCATGCACAGACAAGATACTTTGCATGTTTTGCAATAAGTCTCTCTGCTGCCGTTGGTATTGCTTTTTCAGCAAACCTCATTACACTATTTGTCTTTTACGAATTTTTGAGCATAGCAACTGTGCCGCTGGTTGGCCACAAGGAGACACCTGAAGCAGTAGCAGGTGCAAGAAAATATTTCTTATATCTATTCAGCACATCAAAAACACTCCTGTTGACAGGTATCTTCATAATCTATGCGGTCACAGGCTCAACCGATTTTAATGCACATGGATTATTAAAAGGAACGCCTGAATCAACACTCTTATTTGTGGCATTTTTCTGTTTCCTCTTTGGTTTTGCAAAAGGGGCAGTAATGCCTGTTCATAGCTGGCTACCTGCTGCGATGGTTGCACCTACTCCTGTCAGCGCCCTCCTGCACGCAGTTGCAGTTGTAAAGGCAGGCGTATTCTCCATCCTCCGGGTAATCTTCCATATATACGGTGTTGATATGATGAGCAGGTTACACCTTGGTATAACAACCGCCTATATAGTTTCTTTTACAATTATTATGGCATCAGTTTACGCATTGACAAGGGACAATCTTAAGGCAAGGCTTGCATATTCTACAGTTGGTCAGCTTTCCTATATTATACTGGGTGCTGCACTCCTGACGCCCAGCAGCATGGCAGGAGGGATAATTCATATTGCAAATCATGCATTCTCAAAGATTACGCTCTTCTTCTGTGCAGGCTCAATCTATGTGGCATCACATAAGACTGAGGTTAGCCAGCTTTCAGGTATTGGGAAAAAAATGCCGTGGACAATGGCAGCATTTTTTATAGGCTCACTCAGTATGATAGGTATTCCACCAGTTGCAGGTTTTGTGAGCAAATGGTATCTTGCCATCGGCTCCATTGAGGCGAAGGAATTGCCTATACTTTTAGTCCTCCTTGTTAGCAGTGTTTTAAATGCAGGATATTTTCTGCCTGTAGTTTATAAGGCATTTTTTGAAGAATTTAAGGAAGACCACCACCATCATGGCGAGCATCATGAGGAGATAAGAGAGGTGCCATTTGTCGTTGTTCCTCTCGTATTGACTGCCATAGGCTCTATAATATTAGGATTATATCCAAATTATTTTCTGGCACTTGCAAAGGAGGTTATCAGGTGATTAAGAAGGCTGTTGATTATATAGGTAATCCTGAGAATTCGGGGAAACTTAGGAGATTCTTTTATATTACGCTGATAGTGATTGTTCTATTGGATATTGGAGAACATCTGTTCCATACTGAACATCCTGTTGATTTGCCCCAAGGTGAGCATGCGTCTGCTAATTTGTCCCATAAAGGGCATGCTGCTGATGAGGAATTCATTGGTGAAGAGATATGGGGATTTTGGTCGGTCTATGGATTTATAGGCTGTATTATCATGATAATAGTTTGTAAGGGAGTGGGGCATGCGTGGCTTATGAAAAAGGAGAATTATTATGACTAACCTGTGGATAAACCCCGCCTTTTTATTTATTCTGGGTAGTTTTTTAATCCCTATTCTGAAGGGGAGGGTTAAACATACATTTCTGTTGTTAGTCCCTGCTGTTGCATTTTTAGATGTAGTGCTAATGTCACAGGGTACCTATGGGGCTGTTCAATTCTTAGGTATGGACCTTATCTTTGGAAAGGTTGATAGGTTGAGCCTTGTTTTTGCCCATGTATTTACACTGATGGCTTTCATTGGTGTCCTTTACAGTCTCCATGTCAAGGATGATGGGCAGCATGTAGCTGCCTACCTTTATATGGGAAGTTCTCTCGGTGCTATCTTTGCAGGAGACTATGTAACACTTTTCCTGTTCTGGGAAATAATGGCATTCTCCTCCGTATTTCTTATATGGTATAGAAGGACTCAAAAGGCTGTCAATGCCGGGTTTCGTTATTTATTAGTTCATATTGTTGGGGGGCTGTTTCTCTTTGCAGGTATATTACTCAGACATGGAGAGGTTGGGAGTTTTGCATTCGGAGCTATCTCCCCGGAAGGAGTTACACTTGCAACTTACCTGATCATGATAGGTTTTTGTTTAAATGCAGCCGTTCCCCCGATACATGCATGGCTGCCAGACGCCTATCCCGAGGCTACTGTTACAGGAACGATTTTTTTATCTGTCTTTACAACCAAGGTTGCTTTATATGCATTAATCCGTGCCTTTGCCGGTTTTGAAATACTAGCCATTATAGGACCCATCATGGCGGTCTATGGTGTTTGTTATGCCGTAATAGAAAATGACGCAAGGAGGATTCTTGCCTATCATATGGTCAGTCAGTTGGGATACATGGTCTGTGGAGTGGGGATGGGGACTGAAATGGCCATAAACGGAGCTATTGCCCATGCCTATGCATATATCATTTATAAAGGCTTGCTGTTCATGGGGACAGGTGCTGTTCTGGAGATGACAGGGAAATCTAAACTGAATGAACTCGGTGGTCTTTATAAATATATGCCCATTACTCTTCTCTTTACAGTAACTGGTGGAATTTCTATCTCAGGCTTTCCACTAACCAGCGGCTTTATAGGTAAATCTATGACTGTTGAAGCAGCAGAGAGTTATAAAATTTTTATATTCCTCATGCTTATGATAGCCTCAATAGGCACCTTCCTCTCAGTTGGATTGAAGCTGCCGTACTATATATGGTTTAACAAGGATTCGGGGATAAAACCTAAAGAGGCACCGCTGAATATGAAGTTAGCTATGGGTATTGCTGCTTTTATATGTTATTTTTTAGGTGTCTATCCGAAATTCCTGTTTGATATGCTTCCTTACCCGGTTCACTGGGAACCTTATACTATATCCCATTTTGCTGAGGTTATGCAGTTACTGCTATTTACAGGGCTGGGATTCCTTCTATTGTTGAAAAAGCTTACTCCTGAGCCGACTTTAAACTTAGATGTTGACTGGTTTTACAGAAAGGGGAGCAAGGTGTTTATGTGGGTTGCCAATAAGCCGATTGCAATTTATGAGGAATATCTTGGCGAGATATATAATAAATGGTTTACAAATTTCACTTTAAGGTTTTCAAATTTTCTGTGGCGTATATTTGATGTTAAGATTATTGACGGCATTGTAAATGATATTGCCGGGTTCTGGAAAGACCTCGGCGGTGTTGCAAGACTCAGCCAGACAGGACTGGTGAGAAATTATGCATTTTTCATGCTTTTGGGGGGGATTCTCTTTATTACCTATTATTTATTCAAGTAATATATATGATTAATTTTCCGATTCTTTCAGTTATCACATATTTACCGTTGGTGGGTATTCTTCTTATACTATTTATAAATAAGGAGAACTATAAGCTCATCCAGTGGATTGCATTCATTACTGCTGTAGTTAATTTCATAATCTCAATCCCGCTATATTTTAATTTTGATTCAAGGACATGGGCGATGCAGTTTGTTGAGAAGATACCGTGGATAGAGGAGTTTGGTATAAGCTACCACATGGGGATTGACGGCATAAGCCTCCTCCTTGTCCTTATGACGACACTCCTCTCAGCACTTGCAATACTCTCTACATGGAGTGCTGTAACAGAGAAGGTTAAGGAATATATGATTTCAATCCTCTTCCTTGAGACAGGGATGGTCGGTGTATTCTGCTCACTTGATTTCTTCCTCTTCTATGTATTCTGGGAAGTGATGCTGATTCCTATGTATTTTATAATTGGTATATGGGGCGGCCCGCGCAGAGTCTATGCGGCAGTAAAGTTTTTCATTTATACAATGAGCGGGAGTGTCCTCATGCTTGTTGCAATACTTGTTTTATATTTCATTAATCATTCACAGACAGGCGTATATACATTTAATATCCTTGACTATTACGGACTGAACCTGCCGTTTGGTGTTCAGTTCTGGCTGTTCCTTGCATTCTTCCTTGCCTTTGCTATTAAAGTGCCGATGTTTCCATTTCATACATGGCTGCCTGATGCCCATGTGGAGGCACCTACTGCGGGGAGTGTAATCCTTGCAGGTGTCCTGCTTAAAATGGGGACCTACGGATTTTTGAGATTCAGCCTCCCGATGTTTCCGCAGGCAACAATTGATTTTATCCCCTTTATTGCATGGCTTTCACTCATAGGGATTATATACGGTGCATTACTCTCAATTGCACAGGATGATGTGAAGAAACTCGTTGCGTATTCAAGTGTCAGCCACCTCGGTTATTGTATGCTCGGCATGTTTGCACTTAATGCCCACGGGATTCAGGGGAGTATTCTTCAGATGATTAATCATGGTTTTTCCACAGGCGCCCTCTTCTTGATGGTTGGGATTATCTATGAGAGGAGGCATACACGATTAATATCTGAATATGGTGGGATCTGGAAGGTAATGCCGTTCTTTGCGCTATTGCTTTTAGTTGTGGCATTTTCCTCAATGGGTGTCCCCGGGACGAATGGTTTTGTTGGTGAACTGCTTATTCTCATTGGGACATTCAAATTAAATGTCTGGTATGGTGCGGTTGCAACAATCGGGCTTATACTTGGTGCCATATACCTCCTCTGGATGTATCAGAGGGTGATTCTTGGCGAGATTACGAATGATAAAAACAGGCATTTGAGCGACATGAACTTCCGTGAATACGCATACATGATTCCGATACTTGTCTTTATTATATGGATTGGCATATATCCAAAGCCGTTTCTGGATAAGATGCAGGTTTCAGTTGAGCACCTGATTGAACAGATTAAATATACAAAGGATATTGACGAAGGGGAGAAGAGAGAGGCAAAGAAAGAAGTTAAGGAGTTAAAGAGTAAAAGAGTAAAAGAGTTAAACTCCTCAACTCCTGAACTCCTCAACTCCTGAACTCATAAACTGTTATGGAAATAATTATACCGACAATTAATTTGGCAAGCATATATCCGGAGATTGTTGTAACTATCTTTGCGATAATAGTATTGCTATTACATGCCTTTACACCCCACCATTCCACTTCTTATAAAGGGGGGGCTGGAAAGGGGGGAGACCATCTGGGATATATAAGTTTTATAGGTGTAGCCTATGCCACTTTCCTTGTATTTACACAGGAGGGAGGGACCGAATATTCATTTAACGGGCTGTGGATTCTTGATAACTACTCCCGCTTCTTCAGATTAATCTTTCTGCTCGGCACAGGGCTGACAATACTCATCTCAGTGAAATATGTGAAGGACGAGGGCATCAATCATGGAGAATATTATTCCCTTATTCTTTTTGCCACTGTCGGGATGATGATTATGGGAGGCGGGGCGGATTTAATTACCATCTTCCTTGGGCTTGAGCTTATGTCCATAAGCCTCTATGTTCTTGCCGGCTATACAAGAAACAGACTGACATCCAATGAATCGTCATTAAAATATTTCCTTCTCGGTTCATTTGCTACAGGTTTTCTCCTTTACGGTATTGCACTCCTCTACGGCGCTACAGGCACAACAAACCTCAAAGGGATTTCAGGATTTATAGCTGAGGCTAATTTTGGGAACCCAATTCTTATAATGGGAATGGTTCTTCTTGTGGTGGGATTTGGTTTTAAGATTGCTTCTGTTCCATTTCATATGTGGACTCCTGATGTATATGAAGGCGCACCTTCGCCTATAACAGCATTTATGTCTGCAGGTCCGAAGGCAGCGGCATTTGCAGCCTTTGCGAGGGTATTTTTTGAGGGACTGCCGTCACTTCAGGGTGTATGGGTTGATTTAATCTGGGTGCTCGCAGTTTTGACAATGACTGTCGGAAATGTGATTGCACTTGTTCAGAACAATGTAAAGAGGATGCTTGCTTATTCAAGTATTGCTCATGCAGGATATGTGCTTGTGGCGTTTGTTTCTGCGAATGAGCTTGGCATTGGCGGTATATTATATTACATGCTGGCATATACATTTATGAATATAGGCGCATTCGGGATTATTATTGTGGTTGGAGGGAAGGGTGAGAAGAAGGTTAATGTAGATGATTATACAGGGCTTGCCTATAGGCATCCTGTTGCTGCTGCAACAATGAGTTTATTTTTATTCTCACTTGCAGGGATACCCCCCACAGCAGGTTTTATGGGGAAATTCTATATTTTTTCTGCCGCTATAAAGTCAGGTTATATCGGCCTTGCAATTATCGGGGTAATAAATAGTGTAGTATCTGTTTACTATTATCTAAGAATAACAGTGGCAATGTATATGAAAGAGCCTGAGCCAGCCTTGTCAGATGCGGAGTTAAGACCAAATCTGGTTTTCTCAACGGCAATGATTATTGCAATGATTATAGCGGCTTATGGTGTATTGCGTATGGGCATACTCCCCTCTGATTACATTGCGCTTGCACAGCAGTCATACCTCTCATTTTAAATGATGAATTAGCCACAGACTTACACAGATTTAGTAAAAGAGGTTAAGAAGTTATGAAGTTAAGAAATTAAGATTGAACTTTCCCATATTCTAAACTTTTTATTTTCTCATCTTCTTTAAATCTTTAGTCAGTGAAAGTCAGTGGCAAAATAAGGATAATATGAAGTTTATCTTAACTTTAATTTTCCCCCTTACTATTTTTTTTACTCCGTTAACTTCATTCTCATTTGAGGGGAAGGGGTGTGCAGGGGATTGTGCAAGCTGCCACAGTCTTACAAAAGATGAGGCAGGCAAGATTTTAAAGATAGAAGTCTCTGAAGTGAAGACTGCT
>MHDO01000091.1:2251-6918 GCA_001805005.1 Nitrospinae bacterium RIFCSPLOWO2_12_39_16 | reverse complement strand
GAGGCATAAGCAATAATCTTTGCCATTGGTTTAATTTTGAGTGCCTTCGTTTTATCTCCTGACATGATAACAACTGATGCAGCACCATCACTTATCTTAGAAGAATTACCTGCAGTAGTTCCGCCACCCTCTTTAAAAACAGGGGAAAGGGTTTTAAGTTTTGAGAGGTCATGTCTATTCGGCTCTTCATCTATAGCAATATTATCTACAGAAATTATCTCTTCTGTAAAGTAACCTTTCTTCTGTGCCTCTATTGCCCTCTGATAACTCTGCAATGCATACCTATCCTGTTCATCTCTATCAATATCATATTTACTGGCAACAATCTCCGCACAGGAACCCATGTGAATATTATTATACACATCCCATAGCCCGTCCTTTATCATACTGTCAATAATATTACCGTCACCCATCCTGTAGCCGAATCTTGCCTTCTCCATAAGATAGGGGGCACGACTCATACTCTCCATCCCACCTGCAACAACTATCTCTGCATCACCGAGGGCAATTGACTGAGATGCAAGCATCACAGCCTTTAAACCTGAGCCGCAGACCTTATTTACTGTCAGACAATTTGTAGTATAAGGAAGACCTGCACCAATACTTGCCTGTCTTGCAGGTGCCTGACCAAGGCAGGCAGACAGGACATTACCCATGATAACCTCATCAACATCTGTCGGTTTAATACCCGCCCTTTTAATTGCCTCAGCAATGACAATACTCCCAAGCCTTGTAGCAGAGATAGAACTCAATCCCCCATTAAAACATCCAACAGGAGTTCTGACTGCACTTGCTATAACAACATTTTTCATGCGAAAATGCCCCCCTTGTCATTGCGAGTTCCTTCGCTTTTTATCTCTTGTATCATCACAGGAACAACCTTGAAAAGGTCGTCCACAATACCATAGTCTGCCACTCTAAAGATTGGAGCGTTTGGGTCTTTGTTTATTGCTACAATACATTTTGAGGATGACATTCCTGCAAGGTGCTGTGGTGCACCGGATATTCCACAGGCTATATATAGCACAGGTGAAACCACCCTCCCAGTCTGTCCTATCTGAAATGAATGAGGCATCCATCCTTCATCCACAACCGCCCTTGAGGCACCAACCGCACCACCGAGAATATCTGCCAGTTCTTCAAGCAATTTAAAGTTCCCCGCCCCCTTCATCCCCCTTCCGCCAGAAACAATTATATCAGCCTCTGATAAATCCGGTCTCTTTCCACCCTCTTTAATTATCTCCCGAACCGCAACTAATATATCATTCTGTTCAAGATTCGGCTTAAATTGTATTATCTCCCCTTTTGCAGTTTCTATTTTTCTATGCTCAAAGCTCCTTGGCCTTATGGTTACTATTAATAGCTCTGCTCCTTCATACATCACGGCAGCAATAAGCCTTCCACCATACACAGACCTTTTAAAAATAATATTGTCTGTTAGCTCAAATCCTATACAGTCAGTTATAAGTCCGTAATTTAATCTGCCTGACAGCCTTGGTATGTAGTCCTTTCCTCTGATTGTAGCTGATGCGATTATAATGGCAGGCTTTTTATCTTTTATAAGCTGATGAAGACACTTAACATAAGCATTTGAGTCGTATTTTGACAAAAGGGGATGCTCAATATAATATGCAATTTCAACTTCTTTAGAGAGTTCTTCGGTAAATCTCTGGATACCATTTCCAAGAATAACTGCGGCAGGTTTAAGTTTAAGGTGTCCTGATAGGAGTCCGGCGGCTGATATAGTCTCCCATGTGCTTTTCTTTATTCCACCATCATCATATTCAGCTATTACCCAGATCTCCTTGTCACTCAAATATACCTCGCCTCCTGTAGGCTTCTTACAAGCTCCTTTGCTGTATCAGGTAATGTCCCCTGAATGATTTTACCCTCCGGTCTCTTGGGTGGATAGGAGAGATTTGTAATCTTGATTTTCGGTTTATAATTAGAAGGATTAAGGTCTAAAGCATCTGGTTCAAGGGTTTCAATCTTCATTTTCTTCGCCCTCATAATTCCGGATAGGGATGCATATCTTGGGACATTCAATCCTTTCTGTGCTGTAAATACAGCGGGAAGATTGCATTTTACAACTTCAAGTCCTCCCTCAATTTCTCTATTGCAGGCAGCCTCTTTGTTTGAAGGAAAAACATCAAGTTTTTTTATTGCGGAGATGCATTGAATCTGAAGAAACTCAGCAACCATCTGACCTGTCTGTGCATAGCCATAATCTACAGATTCCTTGCCGCAAAGGATAATATCATACCCTATACTCTTAATAACTTTTGCAAGTATCTTTGAGGTAACAAAACCATCTCTGTCTTTTACAGATTTATCATTTATTCTAATAGCCCTGTCAGCACCAAGGGCAATACAACTTTTTAATACACTTTCTGCCCTTTCAGTCCCAACAGTTATGGCAGTAACATTACCTACAAATCTCTCTTTGAGTCTAAGCGACTCCTCCATCGCATATTCATCGTAAGGGTTTATAACCCACGGTATATTTTCAGTTTCTATTTCAGTACTATCACTCTTTATCTTTAATGCTATTGCCGTATCCGGCACCTCTTTTACACAGACAATAATTTTCATCTATCCTTAAACCTCGGCACTCTCTTTTCCACAAAGGCAGAGATGCCTTCCTTTTTATCCTCTGTCTCACAGAGCATTCCAAAGAGCTTTGCCTCTTTATCAAGTCCCTTTTTCAGACTCATATCCATTCCGCTATTTACTGCATCAAAATATGCCCTTACTGCTCGCATCCCTTTATTTCCAATACTCTCCGCCAATGCCTTTGCCTCCTCAATAATCCTCTCTCCTTTGACAACCTTATTCACAAGACCAATAGCAAATGCATCATGGGCTGTTATCTTTCCACCTGTGAGAATCGTCTCCATTGCCCTTGCCCTCCCTACAAGCTTTGGCAGCCGCTGTGTGCCTCCAAAACCCGGTATAAGACCAAGAGTTATCTCAGGCTGGGAAAACCATGCCTCCTCTGATGCAATCCTTAAATGACATGCCATTGCCAACTCATTACTCCCACCTATACATGGACCATTTATTGCTGCTATAACAGGTTTTCCGAGGGATTCAATAAGATTTAAAATAGCCTGACCTTCTTTTGCAAACCTCTCACCCTCCCTCTTTGTCATTATTGCTGAGAGTTCTTTTATATCCGCCCCTGCTCCAAAAAACTTGCCCTTTCCAGTAATGATAATTACCCTGACTCGTTTATCAGTCTTTAGCTTTTTAATGATAACTTTAAGTTCTAAAAGAAGTGCGTGAGAAAGGATATTTAAAGGAGAGTTATTTATTGTTAAAAGGGCTATATTATTTTCAATAGATAATTCTATAAATATTCGCTTCATATACCTATATCCAGTTTCTTAGACACTAAAATTACACCCCTTCCCTTGATAGTTCTTCAAGAAGCTCCTTCTGCTTTTCCGTAATATGGTCAGGGACCTTTATATTTATCTTCACATAGAGGTCGCCCTTGCCTCCTCCTTTGAGATGCTGTATCCCGTATCCCTTTATCCTTATCTTTGTCCCGCTCTTTGTATGCGGCTGAACTTTTGCCCTTCTTATCTGCCCATCAAGTGTAGTAACCTCTATTGAAGTGCCGAGGACTGCCTCTGTAAATTTGATTTCCTTTTCTATAATGACATCATCCCCTTCTCTCTTAAAAACAGGATGCTCCTGAACAATTACATTAAAATACAAATCTCCCGGAGGCTGTCCGCCAATACCTGATGCCCCCTTTCCAGCAAGTCTCAATTTCTTGCCTGTATCTATTCCTGCGGGTATCTTAACCATGACATCTTCTATCCTTCCATCAGGCTTCTTTAACGACACCCTCTTTTCACCTCCAAATACCGCCTCATTGAAAGTTATATGCAGGTCAGAGGTAACATCTGCCCCTTTCTGGGGCATTCCACGCATCTCTTCATAACCAAAAGGGGCTTCACCTCCATATTTATTTTCAAAACCACCGTAACCAGCCCTACCCCTTCCGAATATCTGACTAAATATATCACTTGAACCAAAACCAAAGTCTTTCAGTATATCCCCTATATCAAATCCCCTGAATATGTCCTCCTGAGAGAATCTCTGATGGAACTTGTCAGAGCCAAACATATCATACTGCTTCCTTTTATCCTTATCACTAAGGACGGCATAAGCCTCATTTATCCCCTTGAATTTCTCTTCAGCAGACTTATTGTTAGGATTCCTGTCAGGATGATACTTCATTGCGAGCTTTCTGTAAGCCTTCTTTATCTGCTCCTCAGTAGCATCCTTTTTTAAACCAAGTATTTCGTAGTAATCTTTATAAGCCATAAATTCTCTTTAGCCACAGACTTTCACTGACTAAATCAAAACAAGAGGTTGAAAGAATAAGAAGATTGGAAGATGAAAATTACAAAACTTTATAACTTTCTTAATTTCTCATCATCTTATCTTCCTGCTGTTAAGTCTGTGTAAGTCCGTGGCTGAAAAATTATAATAATTCTTCTAATGCCAACTGCATTCCGTCTCTGGCTGCAATAACTTTTACTCCTGTCTCCTGAGAAAGACTTTCTGCAACCTCCCACGGTTTTGCCTTTAAAATAGACATACCAAAATGTGTAAGTATAGCTGTCTTCGGTTGGAGCTCTTTTATTAATATC
>MHDO01000091.1:0-2242 GCA_001805005.1 Nitrospinae bacterium RIFCSPLOWO2_12_39_16 | reverse complement strand
TTTTATTAATATCTTTGAGTCATCTATTGATAGATGGTCAATCTTCACATCATTTCTCGGTTTAAGCAGGACAGTATTAATGACAATAATATCACTCTTATACATCACAGAGAGGTCAGGGAAATATTTTGTATCTGTAATAAAGGAGAGTTTGCCTTTAGGGAGGTGAAATGTCAGACCATAAGTCTCTACAGGGTGGACATGCCTTTTTGATGTAAAAAAACTCATACCATTAATGGAATAACTCTCCTCCTCCTTCAAAATCTCTACTTTATCTACATAATCTCTCACATACTTAAAAATCACAGGGTCGCTGTTTATAGCATCTTCAGGGGCCAGGACTGTTCCCTTTTTTTTAAATCCCCCATCTGTCATTGCCTCAATCATTGCATTTACATCACCTGAATGGTCAAGATGTTTGTGTGATAGGATTATTGCATCCAGAGTAGTCGGATTAAGCTTAGGCTTACTTGACCAGCACCTGACAAGAGAGCCCGGTCCCGGGTCTAATAAGAGATTCGTTCCTCCAATTGACAGCCATACACCACCTGACGACCTCACCTGTTTAGCCACAACTATTCTTGCACCTGCAGTTCCGAGGAATTTTATGTAATCCATAATAATTTGGATGCTCAATCACCAAATCTATCTCTTTTATAGAGCTATCTGCAATCCCTTGCACCCATTCTCATTCCCAATATCCCATGCCTTTTGTAAATCAGATATAGCCCTGCCCATATTCCCTGATAGATAATATACAACCCCATGAATTACTCAGACTATGGCATCAAAATGCCTTTAAATATCCTTCCACTCTTTGTAAGAACTCTATAGCCTGTTTAACCCTTTTGTCGGTCTCTTCTTTCGTAAATTCTTTTGTAACGATATAATCTCCTAACTCACGAGCATCTTTAGCTTCATTAAAAATCCTTCCAAATCTTTCCTCAATCAAGCCGGTCTTAACAAAATGTAATCCAAACATTGATATTGCCCCACTATGTGTATCCGTATCAATTTCTTTAGTCAATAGAACCGCCCTTGCAGCATGAAATATAGCATAATAAGCCCGAGAGATTGAATCTGCAAATAGCCCGTCTTCAAACAAATTTTTAGCCGCAGTCAAGGCTTCTTTAGCTCTATCTATCTCCGCCTCTATCCTCTCCTTCCGAATTTCCTTGTTCATATTTTTATGCCATCTCTCTGTAAATTTTTAATAAAGGCAGTTTGCCAGCGATTTAATACTTCATATTCATTTATATTTATTACACGAGGAGAAATTAATACTTCATATTTAAGAAAAATGTCATAGGACATATCTGCAATTTGGTCTCTTACCTCGTAACCCCCTTCTTCAATCAAAATAAAAACATCAATATCCGATGTCCTATTGTAATCCCCTCTCGCTTTAGACCCATAGAGGAGCATTGTTTTTATCCTATTCTTAAAAATATTATTTAGTTTATCTTTAAATTCACCAAGCGCCTTTTCTTCTATTTGATTCAGTGAGCCTAACATAGCAATTTCTCCTATCTAATTCCAAACCACACAATTCCGGGACATCATAATTACTTCTCAATGAGTGTTCCCATAATTTTCTTAATGACAGACACAGCTAATGACTATAGAGATATTTCTCATACTCCATCCTTTTTTTCTATTTTTTTACCATTTTTTCTGACTGTTTTTCTCTGTGTGCTCTGTGGCTATTATAAGTTCTTATTCTGTACATCTATAATGCTAATCTCTCCTTCAGCAGTTTATTCACTACCTGTGGATTTGCCTTCCCCTTGCTTTTCTTCATCACCTGCCCGACAAAGAATGTAATCAGTTTATCCTTACCGCCTTTGTAATCTGCCACCTCTTTCGGATTTTCAGCAATAACCTCGTCAATAACCTTTATGACTTCTGATTCATCTGTTATCTGGACAAGCCCCTTTTCTTGGACAATATCTTCCGGAGATTTCTTGGTTTTATACATCTCTTCAAATACAGTCTTTGCGATTTTTCCACTGATTGTCCCGTTATCAATTAATTTAAGCATTTCTGTCAGCATCTTAGGGGTTACAGAAAACCTCTCAATCTCCAGATTCTCATCCTTCAATACCCTCAATACTTCACCCATGACCCAGTTGCTGATAATCTTCGGCTGGTTATAGAGTTTTATACAGTTCTCAAAGTAACTTGCAATTGACTTAGATGTCGTTAAAACCTCAGCATCATATTCCGGCAGTCCGTATTCTTT
>MHDO01000090.1 GCA_001805005.1 Nitrospinae bacterium RIFCSPLOWO2_12_39_16 | reverse complement strand
AGGACATTTCTATTTTGCTAAAAACAGGACATTTCTACTTTGCCTTGACACTGACCGAAAAAACACTTGACAGTATAATTTTCTGTGGTATATTGCCCTCGTAATATTTAGGAGGGCTTACCTATGCCAAAGCTTATTTTTGAATCTGCCGAAGAGTCAATCGGCACGAAGATTGCTCACTCACACACACACACACATTAACCACCCCTAAAAAATCTTTTTCTTCTTTTCCATTACTCATTGCTCATCACTCTTCACTTTCTTTTCCCTCATTGCTCATTGCTTTCTCTTGCTCATTACTCATTGCTTTTTTCAGTGCCTGTGCCTCCACCCCCAAACCATCAGAAGCAGGAAAGAAAATAGGTCCTACCAGCATCTACATATCAAAGGAGATAAAAAAAGAACAGGGTATTACAATCCCTGCAGATGAGACGAATACCTTTACCCCCGAAGACCCGCAGGCAGTAATGTGGGTCAAGCTGAAAGATGTATCAGGTAAACATACATTAAGATGGGAATGGTATGACCCCGCAGGTAAGCTCTATCACACCACAGGCAACTATGAAATAAATAAAGATGGCATGACGAGGGACTACAGCACATCATGGCACAGGATTGCCATAAAAGGCGAGAAGGCAGCGGCGCTTAAAGGCAAATGGACAGTAAAGCTCTTACTGGATAATACAGAACTCATTGCAAACAAGGAATTTGAGATTAGCGAAGGATTTGACCTTTACAAATACATTACCCGTGGACCAACAACAAAGGTTAAGCCCGACAGAAATAAATGGGCATTAATAATCGGAATAGAGAGGTATAAAAAGACAGTATCAGTTCCTTATGCAGAGAGGGATGCAAGACTGATGAGGGATTATCTCACAAACTATCTTGGTGTTCCAGAAGAAAACACAATCACCCTTATAAACGATAATGCAACAAAGGCAGAGATAGAGGTTCTGATTAAGGACAGACTAAAAGGGCTCATGATGGAAAGAGATACCCTCTATCTTTACTATTCAGGACATGGCATACCTGCGGATGAAACCCCCTATCTGCTCCCCTATGACGGAGATGCCGAGAGTCCGAAGATAACAGCCTATCCAGTGGAAGATTTATATAAAGACCTTGATTTGCTTCCAGCAAAAGAGGTCTTTGTATTCATGGATACCTGTTTCAGCGGCAGGAGCGGGAGAGAAGAAAGAGAGGAGCTGATAGTAGCAGGTGCAAGACCGGGGATTTTAAAAGTGAGAGACCCGTTACTGCTATCAAAGAAGGTAATAGCAATGGCTGCTGCAAAGGGAAACCAGTTAAGCAATTATTACAAAGAGAAACAGCAGGGACTTTTCACATACTATCTCTTAAGGGGTATGGCTGGAAGCGCTGATACAAATGGTGATGGAAAGATACAGATAAGAGAGCTTGCACAATATACAGCAGAAGAGGTTGGAGCAGCATCAAGGAGGCTCTTTGGATTATCAAGACAGCAGAATCCTGTCCTAATGCCAACCCCATTAGGGGAAAGAGATGGTTTGAGTATAGCCGATGTGCTTCGGTAATCACTGCAATTCATGTAAAATATATCCGCAGATTTCGCAGATTTCGCAGATTACCGCAGGATCTAATTTTTTTATGAATTATTTTAAAAATTTTACTTTGCTTTTCTCTGTGTCTCTGTGCCTCTGTGGCAAATTGGTTTTTGCCTCAAACTGCCAGTGGATAGAAACAACAGGTGAAGCGGCAGTAGAAAACATAACACCGGAGGAGGCAAGACAGCTTGCCTTAAAGAGGGCGAGGATAAAGGCAATAGAAGGTATCTCAGATGTCAATGTAAAAGCCATCACCCTTGTCCAGAATCTCTCCCTTGCAGCAGACTTTATCCAGACCTTAAGCAGCGGATATGTCCTTGGAGAAAAAGATATGGAATGGAGCTCAAAGACATATCAGGAGAGAAAGGACAGCCCGCCTCTGACCATCTACACAGCAAAACTCAAAAGCTGTGTAGCGCCAAATAGACCGGGAGACCCATATTTCAAAATCAAGGGAGAATTAAACCGTTCCTTCTTTATGGCAGGGGAAGATGCAAAGATAAAGGCGACCTGCACAAAAGATTGCTATCTCACGATTATAAACCTTACTGCAGATGATAATGCAAGGATTTTATTGCCCAACGAATACGAGCCATCACCATTAATAAAGGCAGGCAAGACATATAACTTTCCAGCAGAAGGGCTTGGACTGGAGATGTATCCTGTGGGAGGACATAAAAAGGATTCAGAAGTTTTTATTCTTATTGCAACAAAAGAGAGATTTGACCTTTTACTAAAGACACCCTCCTCCCAATCATCCGTAGCTCAAGGTTTTAGCCTTGATAATGGGACTGATAAGAGGCTGGAGAAGAATATATTACCCAAAGACCTTTACAAAGCCCTCCTCTCCATCCCTGAAGACAGCAGGGCAGAGGAGTTCCTTGTATATGAAGTAGCAGCGAAATAAAAACTGCAATTAACCACTGAGACACTGAGGCACTGAGAATAAAGCAGGTAGAGGTAAAGGTAGAGGCAAAAAAATCTTAATCTTTACCTTATCTTTTTTTCTCTGTGTCTCCGTGCCTCTGTGGCTTATTAGGTTTTTGTTTTTTTTGTCAGTGAAAATCTGTGGCTAAAAAATGGGAGGATAATATGACCAAAATAATCTCAATCATCTTAATCATAACCCTCGTTCCCACGCTCTCTATAAGTTACTCTCCTCTCCCCTCAGAGGAGATGGTTTTCTTACAATCTCCTCTCCCCTTGTGGGAGAGGATTAAGGTGAGGGGGAATATAGGCACATCCATTGCCTATGCAGAAGAAAAATTTACCCCCTATACCCCTGAAACAGAAGAACCAGAGCCTAAAAAAGAGGAAGTAAAAAAAGAAAAAAAGGGCGGAGTCAGTTGGCTGTGGATAGTAGTTGGTATTGTTGCTGTTGGCGGAGGAGTAGGTGTTGCGGCTGGCGGAGGCGGTAGCAGTTCCAGCAGCTCCACTGGCAGTAGTAGCAGCGGTGGAGGCAGTAGTGGAGGAACTGTGCCAGTAAGCTGGTAACAAAAAAACCTGACTAATCCGCAGATTACGCAGATAGCACAGATTTTAAAACCTTCCCCCTTAATAAAGGGGGTGAGGGGAGGTAGAGGTATTTTCTATGAAACACTATTTACGCCATACTTGTATCTTGTATCTTGCATCTTGCATCTTGCATCTTGTTTCCTGCGGCAGCCATGACCCTGATAGCACCGGCGGCACAGGCGACATTGCCTTCAAAATAGACTGGCAGAACGCCCCAACATCTTCAAAATCCAAAATCTCAAATCCCACATCCCACATCCCTTCCTATGCCCCCATTGACTGCACTGCCAGCAATGTCAGCACAGTCAATGCAACAGTCTATAGCTCATCAGGAAGTTCCCTTGCCACAGGAGGACCATGGAACTGTTCTGCTCATTCAGGAAGTATAACAAGTGTCCCCGCAGGCTCAAACAGAAAACTCACTGTATTAGGGAAAGACTCCAGCGGAAATGTCAAATACATGGGTGAACAGACAGGCATCACTGTGGAAGATGGAAAAACAAGCCCAACAGTTACAGTTACTGCTACATCTTTTGTGCCAACAGCGCAAGTTATAACATCTACTGGTCAACGACATCGGGAGTAACGAAGAACAATGGTTCAAAGATTACAGGTGTAACAAGTCCATACACGCACACAGGAAGGACAAACGGAACGACCTATTACTATGTAGTAACAGCAGTAAATAGTTGTCTATAAGGAGATGAGGGGAAAGCAGATAAAAAAGCAGAAATAGAGAACTAATCTTTGAGCGGATTTATTGTCTTTATTGTGGGAGAGAAAGGTTTAAAGTGATCGCTGTTGGCAGTGTAAATTTCGTAAACACCGTTGTCTATCATGGTGGCAACGAGAAGATAATCAAAGATAGACTGGGCTTTGGGTTTATGTTTAGCGATGAGTTCTGTAACAGTATTGAAGGTCTGAGATGTGGGGGTAATCCGTTGTATAGCTTCCTGATCTTTGTAGAAATCAATAATCTCTTTTGCTTTCAAGGGGGATAAAGGATGTTCAACCTTTCTCTTGTCGGTTATAACGGCATAAAGCTCAATAAGGTTTTGTATGGCGATAGCTGCCCTCATTTGGCTGCTTATAGCCTTTTCAACAAGAGCCTTGCATATGATATGGAACGGAGAGTCTTCGTTGTTGGCGTAAACGAGGATGTTGGTGTCAAGCAAACTTACGGTCAAGGTATTCTCCATAGAGAGCGCCTCTATCAGTTGCGCCCTTCTCTATCTTGCCGAGATGAAAGGTCGGGACTGTTATATGACCTGGTTTCTTTTTTGCCTTTGCTGGTATCTCTTTTGTTTTCAGGTATTCGGCAAAGTCAATTACTTCATCGAGTTTCTCGGATGGAAGCTCTTTTAAGATGCTTAGTATCTTCTGTTGTTCGGTATGTTGCAGCATATTTACTCTCCTTGTTTGTCTTAATTTATCAAAGGAGCGGGGAATTAGTCAAGCTAAAACTTAAAACTTGTATTTGTATACAAACATTGGGAAGGTAGGGTCAGATAAATGCCAAAGCTATAAGATGAGAGAGCAAAGGATGTCTGAAATGCTTACTAAAATGAATGTGGCGGGGTTGATTAAAAGCTGGAAACTAAAAACTATCTTTTTGCTTTTAGTGTTCACCCCTTTTGTTGCTATGCCGACTGAGGCAGTGGCAAGTTGTGACACTGAATCCAGTAATAATCTTAGTTCCACTACACCTGATTCTTTAAGCTCAGGAGGGTCGTGTTCTGGCTATATCTCTACGAGTACAGATGTTGATTGGTACTATATCTATGTAGGGAGTAGTGGTACAATTTCGTTATCTTTAACAGTTCCATCTACAAAAGATTATGACTTGGAATTATACGGTCCTTCGTATACATGGATTGATGGTTCATATTATGGTACTCCAAATGAATCGATTATCTACACTACTACAACAACAGGCTATTATTTTGTAAGGATTTATGGATATAGCGGGTCAAATAGCCCGACAAGCACTTATACACTTAGCTATTCTTTTACATCTTCTGGCAGTCCACCAACTGTATCAACTAATGCAGCCTCCAGTGTTACTTACAATTCAGCCACACTAAACGGCACGGTTAACCCAAATGGATTATCTACCAGCGTTTGGTTCAATTGGGGAACGACCACATCTTATGGAAATGCATCAGGCGTGGCTGATGCGGGTAGCGGAACAACTACAACCTCATGGCAGTCAACATTAAGTGGAGCATCTTCGTGCACAACCTATAACTTCCGATTCGTTGCTTCCAATAGTGCCGGAACGACTTATGGGTCAAACGCGACCTACAGGTTCTGTCTCTATAAACAGTGGTGCTGCATATACCAACACCACATCAGTAACCCTGACCCTCTCCTACTTGGATTCAGGCTCTGGATATTCACAGATGCAGTTCAGTAATGACAACACAAACTGGTCAACAGCAGAAACTTTTTCAACAAGCAAGGCATGGACATTAACAAGCGGAGACGGGACAAAGACGGTATATGCAAAACTCAAGGACAAGGCAGGGAACTGGTCGGACACAACTATAAAAGATACCATAATCCTTGATACAATATCTCCATCTGATGGCACACTATCAGCTACTGCCAGCAGTAGCCAGGTATCATTAAGCTGGTCAGGGTTCTCAGATGGGACGAGTGGGGTAGGGAGCTATAAGCTTGTATATAGTGCGAGTAGCATACCTGCCGCCTCCTGTAGCAGCGGGACACAAATCTATTCAGGGACAAGCACATCCTACACACATACAGAGCTCACCAATGGCACGACATATTATTACCGTGTTTGTGCAATTGATAATGCAGGGAATACATCCACAGGTGCAATTAATAGTGTAATACTACCACCAATCCCGGAGGGGTTGAGCAAACTGCAAAACGATATAGGTATAGAGGGTATTGAGCGTGAAGATGGTGGAACTGATTCTAATAATTTAGATTCTTCGGGTAAGCCAAAAGTGGATATAACATATATTTTTAAGATAATCTTTAAAGATTCATCTGGTAACCAACCGCAGTATGTAAGGCTTTATATGACTCAGAGGAATAACCCAACTACAGGCAATTTCTACACGGTTGACCTGACATGCACTGGCAGTTGGGCTTCTGGTGCGACATGCAGTTATTCAACATTGCTCGGTCCTGCTGCAAAACACAAATATTACTTTGAGGCTAAGCTTGCCAATGGCACTATAGTAAGGTATCTGACAACAGGTGAGATTGATGGACCTGTTGTTGAGCTTTTGAACGGCTATAACATGGTAGGCGTGCCGAGGGATTTATCAGGTGCCAATATGGATGGTGCTGCCGCATTCAGCAGTACTCCAACCTACAGATGGGTATCAAATGGACTTACAACAGATAGTAACAAGGGCAGCTATGTGACTGTGGATTCTTCTAATCCTGTTAAGTCTGGTGAGGGATATTTCATTTCAAA
>MHDO01000089.1 GCA_001805005.1 Nitrospinae bacterium RIFCSPLOWO2_12_39_16 | reverse complement strand
GAAAATATTAATATAATAATGATAAGCACATCTGAGATAAAGATTTCATGTGTGATTGATTCAAAGTATGCAGAATTGGCTGTTAGAACATTGCATGATGCATTTAATTTGGGAAAAGGTTAAGGCTAAGGCTGAGGCTGAGGCTAAGATTCCTTAATCCTTAACCTTGACCTCAACCTTAATCTTTATTTTTATGCGACAGATAAAAATATACGATACTACATTAAGGGACGGGAGCCAGTCGGAGGATATATCCTTCTCTCTTGAGGATAAGATAAGGATTGCCCTGAAATTAGATGAACTTGGTGTCCACTATATTGAGGGTGGATGGCCAGGGGCAAACCCGAAGGATACTGAATTTTTTAGTGAGATAAAGAAATATAAATTACATCATGCAAAGGTAGCTGCCTTTGGAAGCACGAGAAAACCAAAGGTAAAGGTGGATACAGATGAAAACATAGCGGCACTGCTAACTGCAAAAACACCTGTGGTAACACTTTTGGGGAAAACATGGGATCTCCATGTAAGGGATGCCCTCCGCACAAGCCTTGAGGAGAATCTTGAGATGATATATGACTCTGTCAAATATTTAAAATCCCGTGTCCCTGAGGTTATGCTTGATGCAGAGCATTTTTTTGACGGATATAAAGGCAATCCCCAGTATGCAATAAAGACACTCAAGGCAGCAGAGGATGCAGGTGCTGATGTTATTGTCCTCTGTGATACTAATGGCGGGACAATGCCAAATGAACTGCCTGTAATATTTGCGGATGTCAAAAAAAACATTTCAAAACCACTCGGCATTCATACCCATAATGATGCTGAGATGGCAGTGGCGAATACTATAGTTGCTGTAACTCTGGGGGCAGGACAGGTTCAAGGGACTATAAACGGATATGGGGAGAGGTGCGGCAATGCCAATCTATGCTCAATAATTCCGAATCTAAAAATAAAGTTAAAGTTAGACTGCATAACTGATGGACAGTTGAAAAAGTTGAGGGAGGTATCTTATTTTGTGGATGAGCTTGCAAATATGAGGCACTGGAATCACAGACCTTATGTAGGTAAGAGTGCATTTGCACATAAAGGGGGGATTCATGTAAGTGCAGTGATGAAAAACCCCGAGACCTATGAGCATGTCCGACCTGAACTTGTCGGAAATACACAGCGTATCCTTGTATCAGAGCAATCAGGGCGGAGCAATGTCCTATGGAAGGCAAAGGAATATGGAATAGATATAGAAAGCCATGACCCTGCTGTAAAACATATACTGCATGAACTAAAGGAGCTTGAGAATCAGGGTTTTCAGTTTGAAGGTGCTGAAGGCTCATTTGAACTCTTGATGAAGGAGGCAAAAGGTGTCAGAAGAAAATTCTTTGATTTAAAGGGGTTCAGGGTGATAGTGGAAAAGAGGCACATGGATGAGGAGCCGATTTCTGAGGCAACTATAAAGATTCAGGTGGGTGATAAGCTTGAGGTTGCTGCTGCAGAGGGGAATGGACCTGTCAATGCCCTTGATAACGCCCTGAGAAAGGCGCTGGAAAAATTCTATCCTGAGCTTAAAGAGACAAAGCTCATTGATTTCAAGGTTCGTATCCTTGAAGAGAAAAAAGGGACTGAGGCAAAAACGAGGGTTTTGATTGAATCGGGTGATTACGAGTCAAAATGGGGGACTGTAGGGGTTTCAGGAAATATTATTGAGGCAAGCTGGCAAGCATTGGTGGATAGTATTGATTATAAACTGCATAAGGAGTTTAAAGGTTGAGGAGTTAAAGAGTTAAGGAGTTCAGAAGATTAGCGTGCGGAAAGTTTTTAACTCCTCAACTCTACAACTCCTGAACTCTTTAACTCATTCATTGCCATATATACGGCGCCGAATATTCCTGCATCATCACCTAATTCTGCCTTAACAACTTTTACCCCTTCTCCTGTTATACGGTATGCCCTTTTTCTTACTTCATCAATAGTTGATGGGATGAAGTAATCCCATGCATTTGCAACTCCACCGCCTAAAACAAATAATTCAATATTTAATATATTTATCAAATCAGCTATCCCTATTCCAAGAATCCTCCCCATCTTTTGGAATATCTCAAGAGCATCTTTATTCCCTTTTTTAGCTAACTGATATACCATGTCTGCTGTAATATCCTTTTCTCCAAACTCCGAACTCCAAACTCCGAACTTCTCTTTCCCCTCCATTGCCATTCTAACAATCCCAGTAGCAGATGCATACTGTTCCAGACACCCCTTGTTACCACAAGGACAGGGATGACCGTCGGGATATATAGTTATATGCCCCAATTCTCCTGCCATACCGTATTCACCACGCCATATATTTTTGTTAAGAACAATCCCGCCACCAACACCTGTGCCGAGTGTAAGCATACAGAAACTGTTAAATTTTTTTCCAGCGCCAAGCCATCCTTCACCTGCAGCAGCCAGATTTGCATCATTATCTATATAAAAGGGGAGAGCCAAATTTTTACTTAATCTTTCTCTTAAATTAAAATCTATCCAGTCGGGGAAATTTGGGGATTGTGCAACTATGCCTTTATTAAAAAATATTATCCCGGGTATCCCCATTCCCACCGCAGAGAGTTTAAGTCCTTTGAGTTCCTTTTTTATTTTATCTATTACTTTCAAAATATTCGCTATAACCCTCTCTCTCCCATTTGCTACTTCTGTAGGTATCTTAACCCTGTGAAGAATCTCCCCGCCTCTTGTAACAGCCGCCGCCCTTATATTTGTACCGCCGAGGTCTAACCCAATAACATAATTTTTCATGTCATAATTCTAACCTCTACATTGCATTTATTTCAAGGGAAAAGGTCAAAAATATGGCAACAGAATAAAGAATCTGATATAATTGTTAAAATCAAAGAGGGAGGAGATGTTTGATGTCAAAGATTCCTTTTTATAAAATGAATGGGAGCGGGAATGACTTTATCTTGATTGACAACCGTAAAGGATTGGTCGGTGGGAATATAAGTCAGTTTGCTGCAAAAGTCTGCCATAGAAATTTCTCAGTAGGTGCGGATGGGCTGATTTTAATAGAGTCTTCAGATAAAGTTGATTTTAGATGGAGATTTTATAATTCTGACGGCAGTGAGGCAGAGATGTGCGGAAACGGCGGGAGATGTGCAGCGAGGTTTGCATATATTCACAAAATTGCAAAGGATAATATATCATTTGAGACAAAGGCAGGTATTATAAAGGCAGAGGTAAAAGGAAGAAGGGTTAAACTTGCCATGCTTGAGCCAAAGGACTTGAGGAGAAATCTTGAAATACCAGTTGATGAGAGGGTAAGGGTATTGTCCTTTATAAATACAGGTGTTCCACATGCTGTCAAGATTATTCCGAATATAGAAAATTTTGATGTAGTTGGGATAGGGAGAAAAATCAGATATCATAAAAAATTTCAGCCTGCGGGAACAAATGTTGACTTTGCCCAGATTGTGGATGAACATAATATATTGATGAGAACTTATGAAAGAGGGGTTGAGGATGAGACTCTTGCATGCGGGACAGGTGCAGTGGCAAGTGCCTTGATAACTTCTCTTGGTGGGCAGGTGAAATCACCTGTAGCAGTTAAAACAAGGGGCGGAGAGATATTAAATATATATTTCAGAATTGACCATACAGGTTTTAAGGATGTGTATCTGGAAGGGGATACGGCAATTGTGTATAATGGCGAACTGTGGGAGGAGGGGTATTGAGTCGGATTGAAGATTGTCGATTGAAGATTTAAGGATATATTTAACAATCTTCAATATTCAATTTTCAATAGTCAATCTACAATAATTTATGTTCAAAGGTTCTTTTGTAGCAATAGTAACTCCATTTAAGAATGGAAAGATAGATGAGAAGGCTTACGCCAACCTTATTGAATTCCAAATAAGAGAGGGGACCCATGGGATCGTTCCGTGCGGGACAACAGGCGAGTCGGCGACACTCTCTCATCAGGAACATGAGAGGGTTATTGAGCTTACAGTGGAGATTGTCAATAAAAGGATTCCAGTAATTGCAGGGACAGGCTCAAATTCTACAGCCGAGTCTATAATGCTGACAGGTCATGCAAAGTCTGCCGGTGCAGATGCCGCCCTTTTAATAACTCCTTATTATAATAAACCTACCCAGGAGGGGTTATATCAGCACTATAGGACAATAGCAGAATCAGTAGATATTCCACAGTTTCTTTATAATGTCCCCGGAAGGACAGGTGTAAATATGCTCCCTGATACAGTAGCGAAGCTTTCAAAGGTAAAGAACATCATAGGTATAAAAGAGGCAACAGGGGATATGAGACAGGTAAGTGATGTGATTGCTCTCTGCGGGGATAATTTTATTGTTCTTTCAGGAGATGATTTTACTACTTTTCCTTTGCTTACAATAGGAGGAAAGGGTGTTATATCAGTTACCGCAAATGTTGCCCCAAGAGATGTAGCCAATATGTGCAATGAATATTTTAATGGGAATATTCAAAAGGTAAAAGGGTTGCATTTCAAAATGAGGCAATTAAATGACGCCATGTTTTATGAGACAAATCCCATACCTGTCAAGACTGCCCTCTCTTTAATGGGAAAGGTCTCTAATGAGATGAGACTTCCATTGTGTCAGATGTCTGATAAAAATTTAGAGAGACTTAAGATTGTAATGAAAGGGTATGGTTTATTATGATTAAAGTTATAGTTACAGGTGCTGCTGGTAAGATGGGGTGCAGGATAATAAATATTATAAATGAGACTGAGGGCATAAAGCTTGTAGGTGCTACTGAAAAGAGAGGCTCAAAGTTTATAGGTAAAGATTCGGGTGAATTAGCCGGAATAGGGAAGAATAACATCTCTATTTCGGATGATATTACAGAGATTATAAAAGGGTGCGATGTCATTATTGATTTTACATCCCCTGCCTCGTCATTGGAGCATCTCTATGCTGCAGCAGAAGAGAAGAAGGCAATAGTTATCGGCACGACAGGTTTCTCCGATGAACATCTTAAAAAGATAAAAGACCTTTCCAAAGAAATAAGATGCGTCCTTTCACCAAACATGAGTGTTGGTGTAAATGTCATGTTTAAGGTGCTCAGAGATATGGCAAAGATACTTGGTGATGAATATGATATTGAGATAATTGAGGCGCATCATAGATTAAAAAAAGATGCACCAAGCGGGACAGCAATAAGG
The DNA here is from genome assembly GCA_001805005.1 of Nitrospinae bacterium RIFCSPLOWO2_12_39_16. GTDB lineage: Bacteria > Nitrospinota > Nitrospinia > UBA9942 > UBA9942 > UBA9942. The sequence goes on along the minus strand of MHDO01000089.1, from coordinate 1,499 downwards.
ATGGCCGAGATTTTAGCTGATTCCGTTAATAGGGATTTATCAAAGGTTGGCGTGTATGCGAGGAAGGGTGTTATCGGAGAGAGAAAGAAAGAAGAGATAGGCATCCAGACAATAAGGGCTGGGGATATTGTCGGTGAGCATACAGTTATGTTTGGAGGGCTCGGTGAAAGGCTTGAGATTACCCATAAAGCACAGAGCAGGGATAATTTTGCAAGGGGTGCTGTAAAGGCGGCATTGTGGATTGTTGATAGGCCGCATGGAATCTATGACATGCAGGATGTTCTTGAACTAAGATAATGGGCAAAAATTTTCGTGAGACAGTTATAGCAACATTACCCTTCTACTAACTTATCCCTTTCCATGTTCCATTTTACCCACTCAAGCTTCATATCCTCTTCAAGAGAGAAATCTTCCTTCTTTTTTGTCCCGTCAGGAGCTATTGTGTATTGCTGAAGTGCACCGACTATTTCTACCCATTCTTCAAATGTTACCTGTTTGGGACCTTCTATCCTTGATGGTCCAGGAATGGGCTGTGGACCGCCAACTGCCTGCGGTTTTGGAATTTCATAAGGTGGATTTGATACCTCTATCTTTCCTTCATAAACTCTTGTCAGATATGAATTATCCTTCTCCATATCAACCCTGTAGATAGTCCCCCTCACTCCTGCTACTGCTACCTTTGTCTCAACCTTGAATTCTGAATCCTTCTTTGTCATTTTTGATACATTTCCATAGAATTTGCCCAAAAATAATTTTACGCCTGCTGACCCGCCCTTATCCCCTTTTGCAGATTTTAGCTGGGCAATTAAAAATGATGTGTTGGAGGCAAATCTCATAACACTCTTATCCAATAGGGTAAGCTCAATCCTTGTCTTTTCAAGTGTCTTTACTTCATCTCCCTCTTTGAGAATCGTATCCTTCTTTAAGACATTCCATTTGCTATCATCCCTCTTTTTATATTCTGCGCTGCCCTCAAGGAATGTGATAACAGCAGAGTCTGTCTTGACCTCTATCTTTGCATAGGCATATGTGCAAACAAAAAGGAAAGAGATAAAAATCCATAAGAATTTGAAATTTATTTTCATAATGGTATCACCTTTACATCTATTTTATTTGCTGAAAGTCCAATAATCTCTACCTTGAATGTTTCAAAGTTCTTCATAGCAAGCTCCTCAGCCATTGACTGTGCGTTTGTCTTCGTCTCCACATCAATAACTGCAACACCGGCAGTAAAACTCCTCTGATTGAGTTTTAAGACGCCGCGAACCTGAGACTGGATTATTGTCTTGAACTTGTTCAGGGAAACAAAGTCTATTCCCGATACAGTCAACTGAACAGTTGTCTGACCGCCAACCTCTCCGCTCCATTTGGCTATAATCTGGTCTATAAGGCTGGAAGCTAATTTTTCACCTGCCTTTTTTATTGCAAGAGCCCCCCCTGCAGTCTCATCTAAATGTGCAGTTGCACCCTTCTCACTGGCGGAGCTGATTATCTCGCCA
>MHDO01000088.1:2854-11503 GCA_001805005.1 Nitrospinae bacterium RIFCSPLOWO2_12_39_16 | reverse complement strand
CCCTGTCACTGTCTTAAAGTGAAATATAAGAGACTCAATTTTTGTATAAATATCATCCTTTGACTGCCATCTGTATTCAGGAATATCAACATTAATCGGTCCGGAGGGGAGTTCTTCTAACGCCTGTTCTACAATCCTCATGCTCTGATTCAGTTCTTCCATCCTCACAAGATACCTGTCAAAATTGTCTCCCTTCTCACCGATTGGAATTTCAAAATTCATCTGGTCGTAAACAAGATAGGGGTTCGCCTTCCTTACATCGTATGCAACCCCGCTTGCCCTTAAACAGGGTCCTGTAAAGCCCCATGCTATAGCCTCATCCGGCGGCATAATACCTATATCCCTCATCCTGTCAAGGAAAATCCTGTTCTTTGTAAGGAGTTTATCTACATCTACCCATAATTCACGACATCTTTTAAATACCTCTTTTGTATCTTCCTTAAATCCATCGGGAAGGTCATTTTTAAGTCCGCCAATCCTTATATAATTAGATGTAAGTCTTGCACCACAGAAACTTTCCAGTAAATCCCATACAAGTTCCCTTGCCTCCACAAAATACAGGAATGCAGTAAGGGCACCAAGCTCTAAAGCGCTTGCTGCAATATTCGTATAGTGATCTGCCATACGGGAGAGTTCGCTGGTAATAACTCTAATATACTTACACCTCTCAGGTGTATCTATGCCAATAAGTTTTTCTACAGCAAGGGCATAACCTACATTATTAATTATGGGGGATAAATAGTTTAGTCTGTCTGTGTATGGAAATACCTGCTCCCATGTACTGTTCTCACACATCTTCTCAAATCCCCTGTGGAGATACCCTATCTCAACATAAAAATCAACAATGGTCTCTCCATCAAGGGTTACAAGAAACTTGACAGTCCCATGGGTCACAGGATGGGACGGACCCATGTTTATAACCATGTGTTCTGTATGTAAATTTTTTGCTAAATCAGTCATAAGTTAATTCTTCGGCCCTATCAAGGGCTGTCTTCCCTTCACAGGGTAATCTTTTCTCAATGGATGTCCTTCAAAACCTTCATATAGCAATATCCTCTTTAAATTCGGATGCCCCTTAAAAATTATTCCGTATAAATCGTAAGCCTCTCTTTCAAACCAGTCCGCACCAATCCACACAGAGATAATTGAGTCAACGGTACAGTCAGATTCAGGGACAGGCACCTTTATCCTCACCCGCCTGTTATATTTTAATGAGTAGAGGTGATAAACAACTTCAAATCTGGGCTCCCTTCCATAATAATCTACTGCTGTAATGTCCATCATAAAATTGTAAAGGAGTTCATTATCATCCCTTAAGAATTTGCATATATCTACGATTTTTTCCTTCTTTACAGTTGCAGTCTCATCTCCACGGAAGGAATGTGTATCTACTATTGAATCAGAAAATTTTTCTTTTAACTTTTTTAAAGTAACACTATCCATAATTTTAAATTTTGATTTTTAAATTTTGATTTTGGGTTACCGGTGCTTCACCTCTTGGCCAATCAGACCATTTTTCTTTTGCAACCTTCTGCTGTAATTTTAATAACCCATCTATTACCATCTCAGGCCTCGGTGGACATCCGGGGACATAAACATCTACGGGTATAAGAGTATCAATACCCTGAACTGTAGCATAGTTATCATAAAAACCGCCGGAGGTTGCACATACACCAAATGAGAACACCCACTTTGGCTCTGTCATCTGATTATAAATCTTTACCAATATTGGAGCCTGTTTATGACTTATGGTTCCAACCACAAAAAGGAGGTCTGCCTGTCTCGGAGAAAATCTTGGCAGTGCTGAGCCAAATCTGTCAAGGTCATAACGTGGTCCTGCCAAAGACATAAACTCCATCCCGCAGCATGCAGTAACGAAAGGATAAAGAAAAAAGGAATATTTTCTTCCCCAGCCAATTATTTCATCCAGTTTCGTAAGAAGCACACTGCTCCCAAGAACCTGTTCCTCTCCAGACTGAAGACTGCCAACTGCCGACTGCTGACTGTTTATTATTCCCATTCCAGTGCCCCCCTCTTCCATACATATATCAGTCCAACAGCAAGTATCGCTATAAATATCATCATCTCAATAAAGCCGAACAACCCAAGGTCCTTAAAAAGGACTGCCCACGGATATAAAAATACAGCTTCAATATCAAATATTACAAAAAATATTGCTACAAGATAGAATTTAACAGAGAATCTCAGCTTTGGTGATACTATGGGATGCTCACCGCACTCAAAAGGCTCCATCTTATCTGCAAAAACTTTCTTAGGTCCAATCAGTGTAGTTGCAATAAGTATCCCTGCGGCTGTCCCTGCCGCCAATAAAAGCATCATTAATACTGGAATATATTCACTCATTGTCTGCCTTTGTAATTTTTACCTTTACCACTACATCCTTTTTATTTGTAAGGGCATTCACAGATGCATTTTCAAAATTCACAGGGATAAAGACAACACCCTGTGGTGATTTATTTGTAACCTTAGTTTTAATTGTAATACTCCCGTTCTTTGACTTTACTGTAACAGTATCTTTATCATTTATTTTTAAATTTTCCGCATCTGAAGGATTTATCTCTACCATACACTCAGACGTAAGCATATTCATTGCGGCAGACTTCCTTGATAACGCCCCGAGATGAAAAAATGTATTACCACTCAAGAGTATAAACGGCATATCACTTTCACCTATGCTTTCAATATCCCTCTGCTGAATAACCCTAAATTTTTTCCTGAATTGTGCCTGATAATTTACTACCTTACCATTATTTTTTATACTTGAATATGTAATCCCTCCATACGCCGGGACTGCTGTGGTTATCTCTTTAAATATATCTTCGGTAAATGAATACTTGAAATTTCCGCCCATTCTATTGGCAAGTTCTTTTATGGCTTCCCAGTCTGGTCTTGACTCTCCTATCGGCTCAATTGCCTTGTTTATCTTCTGAACCCTCCCCTCCATATTTGTAAATGTCCCTTCCCTCTCTGAAAAACTTGCACTCGGAAGGATTACATCTGCAAACAGGGCAGTCTCACTCAAGAACATATCCTGAACTACAACAAAATCTATCTTCTCCAAAGCCTCCCTCGCATGACCGCCATTATGTGAACGATGGACAATATCTTCTCCCATCACATACAATGCCCTTACCCTGCCGTCAATTGCATCATCTATTATATTGGTTGTAGTCACCTTACTCTTTACAGGGAGTGTCACCCCCCACATTTTTTCAAAATTTCCCTTTGCCTCTGTATCCGATACCTTTTTGTGGCCGGGATACATATCAGGGAGGACACCCATATCATTGACCCCCTGTGAATTGCAATGCTCCCTGTAGAGCATAATATTTCCATTTATAATATTTGATAGGTTCTGGAGTGCATAAATAATCTCAACACCCCTCGGATGTGTGTATATCTCTCTACCACACAATATCACAGGTGATTTTGATTTACTTAAATTTGATGCAATAGTCTTGAATAAATCTTCTGAAACTCCAGTCCTTGAAGATATATCTTTTAAATTGACATTTTTTAAGAAGTCTAAAAATTCTTTAATACCCTCTCCACCCTGACTCCCGACGACAGCCTTTTGACTGTCAATTATAACCTTTATAATTCCATTTATGAGTAAAACTTCAGTGCCGTATTTGTAAACCATTTTAAAATCAGGTGGCGGCCTGAACCCAACATCCCTGCTGTTTGCAACAATAAGACGCGACTCCTTATCCCTCATTGCCATTCTTATTATATTTCCGAGGATAGGATTTTCTTCACAGGCATCAGCACCTACAGTGAATATAACATCCGCTTTATTTATATATTCAGTAGAGTTAATAAGTGGTAAATCAAATTTCTCAAATAACCCTGAGCCAAAAGAGCTGTTTTCCATATTGAGGGGATTATCAATATTATGAGAGCCGAGGACTGTCCTGAAGAATTTCTGAAAGAGGTAGTTATCCTCATTAGAAGCCCTTTCAGAACCTATACCTGCAATTGCCTCCCCGCCATGGCTATTTTTAATCTCCTTAAATTTATCACCCACCAATTTAAGTGCTTCATCCCATGAGGCAGGCATAAGCTTATCACCTTTTCTGATAAGCGGCGTCTTAATCCTGTCTTCAGTATCTATGAACTGATAGCCAAATCTCCCCATCGCACAAAGATTACCGTTATTTATGCCTATATTGTCATCAGATGTTACCCTGTAAACCTTTCCCTTCTTTACATCCAGATTTATTGAGCAGCCCACACCGCAGTATGAGCATACACTCCTTATCTTCTTCAACTCCCAGCTCCTCGCCTGAAGCACAATGCCACTGCTCATTGCACCTACAGGACATACTGCTATACACTGTCCGCAGAAATCGCAGTCAAGCGGCTTTTCATCAACCGTATCTATAACAGACCTGAAGCCGTTGTTTTTAATCTTATATGCAGAGACCCCCTGAACCTCGTGGCATACCATAATACACCTCTCACAGAGAACACAGAGATAGGGGTTATATCTTATAAGTTTCCAATCATATCTCTTCTGCCTCTCAATAGGCTCTGCTTTTAAATCCTGCCTTGATATTCCAAACTCATAGGTTATATCCTGAAGCCTGCACTCACCACTCCTCTCACAGACTGTGCAGTCAACAGAGTGGTTTACAAGTATAAGCTTAACCATCAACTGGCGAAGCTCTATCACCCTGTCAGACTTTGTTGAAACAACCATCCCTTCCATGACAGGGAGTTGGCAGGATGTCATTGGGTCATCAGCCCCTTCTACATCCACAAGACAAACCCTGCATGAGCCTATCGGATTAAGCTTCTTCAGATAGCACATGGTGGGGATATAGATGCCATTATCAGCAGCAGCCTCAAGAACAGTCTTCTTACTGTCCGCTACTATCTTCTTCCCGTCAATTGTTAATGTTACCTTTTCCATATTAGTGTCAGTGTCAGTGTCAGTGATTAGTGTCAGTATTTTTTACTGACACTTACACTTGCACTTACACTTTTTCCAGTGCCACCATCCCAATCTGATAACACCTCATGCACCGTGATGCCTCCTCTATCGCCTGCTGTAGTGTGTATCCTGTCTCAACCTCATCAAAACTGCTCAACCTCCTGTCCATTTCTACTGTAGGCATTGGGACCCTCTCCCATCCTGCCTTTTTTCCTACCTTTTCATCCTTATTATAGGCACCAAGCTTTTTTATAATCTTATCAAGTTTCTGGTCAATTGAAAGCGTAACCTGACTACCGCTCAAATACTGGTCAATACTCTCCGCAGCCCTTCTCGCATTTCCAGCAGCATCAACTATTGTTAATGGACCATTGAAGACATCACCGCCTGTGAATATATCAGGGACATCTGTCTGAAATGTATCAGGGTCTGCAACAATCGTCTGCCACTTTGTAAGTTTTACCCCTTCAACACCATTTAATATTGAGAGGTCGCAGTCCTGCCCTATAGCCTGAATTATTATATCTGCGGGGACAATAAACTCAGAACCCTTCACTTCCACAGGCTTCCTCCTGCCGCTGGCATCAGGCTCCCCTAATTCCATCTTTAGACACTCAAGTCCTGTAACCTTTCCATTCTCTGCAACAATCCTCTTTGGTGCTGATAGGAACATATACTTTACACCTTCAACCTCTGATTCATGAACCTCATGCGGATCAGCGGGAAGCTCTTTTTTTGTCCTCCTATAAACGACAGTCACCTCTTTTGCACCATTTCGGACAGGTGTCCTGCAACAGTCCATTGCGACATTACCACCGCCGACAACAATTATCCTCTTGCCCCTTACTTCATAACATTTCGTTATTACACAATCCCTCAGGTAATCAATGCCCCTGACAAAACCATCATAGTCTGCATCCTCACCCTCTGCCCCCATTTTTTTTGAAAGATGTGCACCTGTGGATATGAAAAATGCCTTATACCCCTGCTTCCTTAATTTTGGAATTGTTATATCGTTCCCAACAGTGGTGTTGTATTTTATCTCAGCACCCATATCCCTAATAAAATCTGCCTCCCTCTGAAGAACCTCTTTAGGCACCCTGTATTGAGGGATTCCAACACCTACCATACCCCCAGGAACAGGGAGTGATTCAAATACGCTCACCCTGTACCCCATCAGCGCTAAGTAATATGCAGCAGATAGCCCTGCCGGACCCGCTCCAAAAACTGCCACTTTATCTTCCTTACTATGTTTGTTCTCATTTACAGGCTTTGAAACAGAATGGAGGTCTTCATAATCCCATGCAAATCTCTTTAATTTACAGATAGAAATAGCCCTCTCTACATTCTCCCTTCTGCAGCTTTTTTCACATGGATGAAAACATGCCCTGCCGAGTGATGCCGCCATCGGGCTCGCCTCTCTGATTCTCTTCAAGGATTCCAGAGGTCTCCATTCCTTAATAAATTCAATATAGGAGGGTATATCCATTCCGGTAGGACATGCGGCATAACATGGGGCTGTCCACTTTGATTCATATCTATTACTGTTGCTGACAGGTTTTTTATTCTTTACCGCCGTTACAAAATCGTCTCTGAAATATTTTAAGGCATGTAGTATTGGAATTGGACTTGTCTGACCGATGGAACATTTTGATGCGTTTGATATATTATCAGCGAGGACTGACAGATGTGTAAGGTCTTTTTCTTCCCCTTCGCCGCTGGCGATTTTCCTTAATAATTTCTGCATTACAGCCGTCCCTATACGTCCTGAGTAGCACTTTCCGCATGATTCACACTGAACCTTTTCTATAAAGCGGGTGCACATATCAACAATATTGATATTGTCTTTAAGCAGGATTATCCCGCTCCATCCCATAAATGCAGTTATATTATTTTGCTTATCAAACTCGGCAGGCAGTTTTAATATAGGGGCGTTCTTCCAGTTGGCTGGGTCAGCGCCTCTATTGTCAATTATCTCGTCATTCCATGAAGAAAATAGAACCTTCAAGAATTACCCCGAAATATAAAAACAGATTTTAAAAACCTGTTTAAATTTGACTATAAAAAATAGGTGTCATTTATATACCAAACAAAATTCAATTGCAAGAAAAATTATCTATCCCCTTTTAGCCACTGACTTTCACTGACAAAACAAGAGGCAAGATGCAAGAGGTAAGATTTTTTCTTGTTTCTTGCTTCTAATACAAATTCTCAACTTCTTATCTTCTGATATAAGTCTGTGTAAATCTGTGGCTAAATGATTATCTCTTTTTTATTTTCCCACCAAAAAACTGACCGGCGATTGTCCCGGCAACCATAAATGGTATTACATAATAATTCAAACTTAAAATTCTTCTCAATGCGATGCTTATCAATATAGGTATATAAATGCATCTCCCCTTTTTGCGGGAAAATTTGGCAGATTTTGACCTGATATAGCCGAATGGCAGGTTAATAAGCATTATCAAGAGAGTAATGCCTAACACAATAGTATGGAAATTAAGATTTATCTTGCCCACTATAAAATATCTTATGAGGAGTGGGTTTTTATAAAAATCCCAAAAACAAAAGGAAAGCAATTTATAGCAGGTGATTCCTGTACCTCCTCAAATACAAGTATCTCCTCCCATAAGTTACATCTTTACCCCGTTAAAAAGGTGAAGACTTTCTAATGGGGTTTTCTACAGACAGGGATGTAATTATAATTATTATTTAAAATCAATGTCAACAACTTTTTAAATAACACAACTTTTTTATGTTTTTTATGTTTTATTCAATATTATCCTCCAATCATTGACATGGATTGTTCAATAGGAATACATTCCTTGCCGACAATATTGCCTGTATACCTTTGACATACCTCTCTTTTCTCCAACTATTCGTCCATTTTTTTTAACAACCATTCCGGAAAGTAATTCCATGGCATAGCAAGATTGTTTGCAGGCACAGGTGTTGCTTTACTTACACGACATACGAGCAGACCTATACCCGCAGCATCCCTTCCGACAATAGACTTAAATTTGTTTAGCGGTTCCAGGTGTTTAAGTGTTGGAGTAGCTGTTAATTTAGTTTCTACCGGATATAGTTTTTTCCCAATCTGAATAATGAGGTCAACCTCAAGACCATCGTGAGAACGCCAGAAAAAAATATCTGGCCTTTTCCCTCTCATAGTAAAAACCTTGATTGCCTCACTTATTATAAATCCTTCAAATATCGCACCACCCATAGCGCCTGATAACGCCGATTTCCCATCAGGCTGCCTCGTTATAGCACAAACAAGTGCAGAATCAATAAAATAAAGCTTCGGCGTCTTTATGAGTCGTTTCCCATAGTTTTTAAAGTATGGTGGAAGAAGGAAAGAGAGATAAGAAGCCTCTAAAATACTGCCCCATGCCTTAATAGTTGGAAGTGAAACCCCTACTTCTCTGGACAGGGTGGCAGTATTGAATGTTTGCCCATGAGCGGCTGCTGATAATGAAAGAAACAACTCAAATGTCCGCAGGTCTTTTACATTTTGAAGCTGTCTAATATCTCGTTCAATATAGGTTTGTATATAAGAACTAACCCATATATCCCTTTTTTCAGGCTCCAGAGATGGTTCGGGGTATTCTCCATTCCAGATTACTGCTTCCAGAGAAACAGTTCTTTCCTTCTTATTTTCCAGAATACTGAACGGCAGCAACTCAAGAATT